>JAIYDS010000236.1 GCA_027487385.1 Acetobacteraceae bacterium
CCGCCGGGACGCAGGCCGATGACCACATCCTTCACGCCGCTGTCGCGCATGTTCATGGCATGGGCATGGCCCTGGGAGCCGAAGCCGATCACGGCGACCTTCTTCGCCTTGATCAGGTTCACATCGGCATCACGATCGTAATAGACGCGCATCTTGGGCGCTCCTCTTTGCTGTCAGTCTTGGTCAGAAGGAAAAATCAGGCCGCCATGTGCGCCGTGCCGCGCGCGATGGCAACTGCCCCCGTGCGGCAAACTTCCTTGAGGCCCAGGGGGCGCATCAGGGCGCAGAAGGCGTCGATCTTGTCGGCATTGCCGGTCATCTCGAAGACGAAGCTCTCCGTCGTCGCGTCGACGACGCGGGCGCGGAAGGCATCGGCCAGGCGCAGCGCCTCGACGCGATGCTCGCCCCGGCCCACCACCTTGATCAGCGCGAGCTCGCGCGTCAGATGCGGGCCTTCCATCGTCAGGTCATGCACGCGGTGCACGGGGACCAGGCGGTCCAGCTGCGCCTTGATCTGCTCGATCACCATCTCCGTGCCGGAGGTGACGATGGTGATGCGCGAGAGGCGGCCCTCTTCCTCGACGGGCGCCACGGTCAGGCTGTCAATATTGTAGCCGCGGCCGGAAAACAGGCCGATGACGCGGGCCAGCACGCCGGCTTCGTTTTCCACCAGCACGGCGATCGTGGCCGTGCGCGTATTCGTTCCAGACATCGAACCATCCACAAGATTGCGGGCGCCTCGTTTCGAGGATACGGCCGGAAAGCGGCCGCCGCGCCCAGATCTACATCACACTCCGCGCAACCGCCGCGGCGCGACACCAGGCGCGCGGACCGCGCGCCCGGCGTTTGAGGGCGTCAGACGAGCACCTTGCCGGCATCCGTCACGGCGGCCGCGTTCTTCTCCTGGCCCGGGCCGAGGATCATGTCATTATGCGCGGCACCCGAGGGGATCATCGGGAAGCAGTTCTCATCCTTCGCCACGCAGATATCGGCGATGACGGGGCCGGGATGGGCGATCATCTCGCGGATCACGTCATCCAGCTGGTCGCTCGTTTCAGCCCGCAGGCCGCGGGCGTGAAAAGCCTCGGCCAGCTTCACGAAATCGGGCAGCGCGTCGCTGTAGGATTCCGAGTAGCGGCCGCCATGCAGCAGCTCCTGCCACTGGCGCACCATGCCCATATATTCGTTGTTCAGGATGAAGACCTTCACCGGCAGGCGATACTGCGCCAGCGTACCCATCTCCTGGATGTTCATCAGGATCGAGGCCTCACCCGCGATATCAATGCAAAGCGCATCCGGGTGCGCGATCTGCACGCCCATCGCGGCCGGCAGGCCATAGCCCATGGTGCCGAGGCCGCCCGAGGTCATCCAGCGGTTCGGCTTGTCGAAGCCGAAATACTGCGCGGCCCACATCTGGTGCTGGCCCACTTCCGTCGAGATGAAGGTCTCGCGGCCGAGTTCCTTCGTGATCTCGTAGAGGCGCTTCACCGCGTGCTGCGGCTTGATGATCGGCCCCTGCTGGACATAGGCGAGGCAGTCGCGCTTGCGCCACTCATCAATCTGGCGCCACCAGCCGAGTTGCGCCTCCTTCGCGACGGGCGTCGGGTCGGACTTCCAGCACTCGATCATGGCGGCGAGAACCTGGCCCGCATCGCCCACGATCGGCACATCCACCTTCACATTCTTGTTGATCGAGGAAGGATCAATATCCGCGTGGATCTTCCTGGAGCCGGGGCTGAAGGCATCGAGGCGGCCGGTGATGCGGTCATCGAAGCGGGCGCCGATGTTGAACATCACGTCGCAGCCATGCATCGTGAGGTTCGCCTCATAGGTGCCGTGCATCCCCAGCATGCCGATGAATTGCGGATCGGTGGCCGGGAAGGCGCCCAGGCCCATCAGCGTGTTGGTGCAGGGCATGCCCGTCAGGTGCACGAATTCACGCAGCAGGCGTGAGGCCTCGGGGCCGGAATTGATCACGCCGCCGCCGGCATAGATCACCGGGCGCGCGCTGCGCTTCAGCATCCGCACCGCTTCCTGGATGCGCGCCGCATCGGGCGCCGTCACCGGGCGGTAGCTGCGATGCGGCGTGCTCGCGGCGGGCGCGTCCACATAGGGGGCGGGCTTGATCAGGATGTCCTTGGGCAGGTCCACCACCACCGGGCCGGGGCGGCCGCTGCGCGCCACATAGAAGGCGTCATGCATCACGCGCGCCAGGTCATCGCTGCGCTTCACCAGGTAGTTGTGCTTGGTGGCGGGGCGGGTGATGCCCGTCGTATCCGCCTCCTGGAAGGCGTCATTGCCGATCAGGTGCGTCGGCACTTGGCCGGTGAGGCAGACCACGGGGATGCTGTCCATCAGCGCATCCACCAGGCCGGTCACGGCATTGGTGGCGCCGGGGCCGGAGGTGACCAGCACCACGCCCACCTTGCCGGTGGAGCGCGCATAGCCCTCGGCCGCGTGCACCGCCGCCTGCTCATGCCGCACAAGGATGTGGCGAATGAAATTCTGCTGGAACAGCGCGTCATAGATCGGCAGGACGGCGCCGCCGGGATAGCCGAAGATGACATCCACGCCCTGGTCCTTCAGCGCGCGAAGAACGACCTCGGCACCGGTCATCACGGTGGCGTCGGCGGCAGGGGCTGTGGTGGTGGACATGGCGATCTCTCGTGTTCTGGCAGGGCAGGCTTACGGGCCGTACTGCGGCGCGTCAACCGGCCGAATGAAGAAACGCGAAGATTTCAGGCGCATTTCTTTCTGAAAATTGCGCCAGACCCGCAATTCGCGCATTGATCCTATGCGTTGCCGAGGGGGCGACCAGTTCCTGGTGCCGAAACCAGGTCGCCTGCCGCCGCGTGTAGGTCCAGGTGCCGGCGATGGCGCGGCGATCCGCCTCCTCGCGGCTGATCTCGCCGCGCCATTCGGCGGCGAGTTCCGGCACGCCATGGGCGCGCATCGCGGGCAGGCTGGCATCCAGGCCCTGATCCACCAGGGCGCCGACCTCCTCCAACGCGCCCTGGCTCCGCATGATGGCCCAGCGGGCGATGATGGCGGGGTGGAGCTGCTCGCGCGGGGGAGTGAGCAGGATGGCGCGGAAATCGTAATCCGCCGGCGGCAGGCGGGGCGCGGCCCGGTGCCAGGCGGCCAGGCTCTGTCCGGTGGCGAGGTAGATCTCCAGCGCGCGGGCGATGCGCTGGCTGTCGGAGGGGCGGAGCTTCTCCGCATCCTCGGCATGGAGTTCCGCATGCAGGCGTTCCGCGCCCAGCGCGGCCAGGCGCGCGCGGGCTTCCTCCCGGGCTTCGGCCGGCACTTCGGGAAGGATCGAAATCCCCTGGGTGAGGGCGCGCAGATACATGCCCGTGCCGCCGCAGAGGATGGGCAGGCGGGACTTCCCCATCTCGGCCAGCGCCGCCTCGCGCCACCAGGCGACGGAGCCTGTCTCGGCCGCCGGCAGCACGCCGTAGAGCGCATGCGGGGCGCGGGCCTCATCCTCCGGCGGCGGGCGGGCGGTGACGATGCGCAACTCGCGATAGCATTGCATCGCGTCGGCATTGATGACCGTGCCGCCGAAGCGCTCGGCCAGTTCCAGCGCCAGGGCGGATTTGCCGGAGGCCGTCGGCCCGGCGATGATGAGCGCCTTGCGCGGGGCTCTGGGGTCCGGTTGCGTCATGCGCGCGCCCCCGGCATGGTCCGGCCGCCATGCCGCATGTCCTGACCCTGATCGCCCCGCCCGGTGCCCTGGCACCCGCCCATCTCAACGCCGCCCGAGCGGCCCTCACCGCCCTCGGCGCCGATTGCGATGCCACGACCTGGCTCGCCGAGGGCGAGGCCGCGGACCTGCCCTTTACCGCCCTCGCCGCCGAACAGGCCATCGCCGCCGTGCGCGGTGCGCTGGGTGATGCCGCGCTGGACCTCATCGCCCAGCCCATCGCCGGGCGCCGCAAGAAGCTGCTGCTGGCCGATATGGACAGCACCATCGTCACCACGGAAACCCTGGACGAGATCGCCGCCTTCGCCGGTCTCAAGGAGAAGATCGCCGAGATCACCGCGCGCTCGATGAATGGCGAGTTGGATTTCAGGCAGGCCTTGACCGAGCGCGTGGGGATGCTGAAGGGCCTCGATGCCTCGGCCCTGGAGGAGACCTGGAAGGCCACGGAACTCATGCCCGGGGCGCGCGAACTGGTGGCCACCATGCGGGCGCATGGCGCGCACACCGCCCTGGTTTCGGGCGGCTTCACCTTCTTCACGGGGCGCGTGGCGGAGTTGGTGGGGTTCCATGAGCACCACGCCAATACGCTTTTGCTCGAAGGCGGCAAGCTCACCGGCCAGGTGGGGCAGCCCATCCTGGACCGCGACGCCAAGCTCGCCACGCTGAAGCGCCTTTCCGCCGCGCATGGGCTGGCGCTGAGCGAGGCGGCCACCATCGGCGATGGCGCGAATGACCTGGCGATGATCCAGGCGGCGGGGCTGGGTGTGGCCTATCGCGCCAAGCCCAGCGTGGCGGCGGCGTCGCGGCATCGGATCCAGCACGGGGATTTGCGCGGGCTGCTTTTCGCGCAGGGTTATGCGGCGGGTGATTTTCGGGGCCACTGAGGAAAAGAAACTGGCGGGCTCAGAGGCCGGTTGGGACCGCCAGCGGCTGAGGATTCGCCGCGGATGTTTCGTCCTGGCGAGGCGTGGGAGCGGCCCCTTCGGCGTCAAGCTTCAGGCGCGCCTTCGGCGTCAAGCTTCAGGCGTGCCTTCGGCGTTACGCGTCAGGCGTGCCCTTGGCACGACGCCAGGGCGAAAACAACCGGCGCAGCCGACCTGTCCGGCGCTCTCAAACAGGTCCCTCAGGCTGCCCCTCTGCCCGACGAAGGCGCGGGCCGCGCGGCGCCTTGAAGCTACCCGGCCCGCCGCGCGACGCCCGAGCCGCGGATCGCCGCCTCCACCCCCGGTCGCACCTGCTGGATGAGCGCCAGCGTCGCCGGCGCGTCCAGCACGCGGGAGGCGATGCTGGCCGCGTGCTGCCGCGCCTGGACCTCCGGCGCCCGGGCCGCGTCCAGCAGCGCGCCCGACAGTCTTTCCCGAATGGCGGGCGGCAGGCCGGCCGGCCCGGCCCAGATGATGGGCTGGCGCGTCGCCGTCTCGAAGCCTTGTTCGATCAGCGTCGGCACCTCGGGGAATTCCGGCCAGCGATCCACGCTGGCACTGGCCAGCATGCGCAGATTGCCGGCGCGCACCAGGCCGATCATCTCGGGCGTGCCGGTGTAGGTATCCACATGCCCGCCCGCCACCTGCGTCGCTGCATCGGTGATGCTGCCGAACTGCACATAGCTCATCTCGAACCGCGCGAGGCGCTGCAGCTCGAAGAAGGCCACGGCTGAGCCTGGATTGGTGCTGGCGAAGGTGACCGGGCGCCGCCGCGCCTCGGCCACGAAATCCGACAGGCTGCGCACGTTGGGCATGGAGGGTCCAACCGGAAAGCCGATCCGCAGCTCCGAGGTGGTGCCGAGGAAATCGAAGCTTTCGAACGGACGATAGGGGACCTCCATGGTCAGCGGCGCCACCACCAGCGCCGAAAGCCCGACCAGGCCGAAGGTGTAGCCATCCGGCCGGGACTGCGCGATGCGCGCCGGGCCCAGCGTGCCGCCCGCGCCCGGGGTGTTGCGGACGATGACGCTGACACCGAGCAGGCGCTCCATATGGGCGGCGATGGAGCGCGCGACGACATCCGTGCCGCCCCCGGGACCAAAGCCGGTGACGAGCTGGATCTCGCGGTTGGGCCAGGCGGCCTGGGCACTGGCCTGGATGGCGGGAATCGCAAGGCTGGCGCCCGCGAGCAGGCTGCGGCGATACATGGCGTGTTCTCCCTGGTCCCGGCCCTGCGTGGGGCCGCGATCCGTGGGGGAAGCCTCTCCGCCCCGGCCCCGCCCTGTCAATGAAATCCACCGCCTTGGGGGTGACGCGGGGCGCCGCCAGCCGCATATCGCCCAGGTGACCCAAGCCCTGATCGTCGAAAACCTCGTCAAATCCTACGCCCCCGACCGGCCGAAGGCGGTGGATGGGCTGAATTTTCGCCTCGCGCGGGGGGCCACATTGGGGCTGCTCGGCGGCAATGGTGCGGGCAAGACCACCACCATTGCCATGCTGTTGGGGCTGCTGGTGCCGACATCGGGCCGCATCACGGCGCTGGGCCATGACATGGCGACGGACCGCTTCGCGGCATTGGCGCGGATGAATTTCTCCTCGCCCTATATCTCCCTGCCGCACCGGATTTCCGTGCGCGAGAATCTGACGGTCTATGGCCATCTCTACAACGTCGCCGGCCTCAAGCGCCGCATCGCGCAACTGGCCGAGGAGCTGCAACTGACCGATTTCCTCGACCGACCGGCGGGTGAGCTCTCGGCCGGGCAGAAAACGCGGGTGGCTCTGGCCAAGGCGCTGGTCAACACGCCGGAATTGCTGCTGCTGGACGAGCCGACGGCAAGCCTCGACCCCGACACGGGCGACTGGGTGCGCAGCAGCATCGAGCGCTACCGCGACGCCACCGGCTGCGCCATCCTGCTCGCCAGCCACAACATGGCTGAGGTGGAGCGGCTTTGCGGCCATGTGCTCATGCTCAAGCGCGGCCAGGTGGTGGCGGAGGGAGCGCCCTCCGACCTGATCGCCCGCTTCGGGCGGGAAGATCTGGAGCAGGTGTTCCTCGACATCGCGCGCGGCACGCGGGTGGGAGAAGCGGCATGAGCCCCGCCCCGTCCGATCGCGACGCGGAGCGGAGCGTGAATCGGCCGGCAATGACTCCCGATCGCGACGCGGAGCGGAGCGTGAATCGGCCGGGCTGGCAAAGCTTCCAAAGGGTTTGGGGCCTGGTCTATCGCCACCTGGCGCTCTACCGCCGCTCGCCGCCGCGGCTGATCGAGCTGATGTATTGGCCCATCCTCCAGATGATCGTCTGGGGCTTCATGACGGCCTATCTGGCGGGTCTCCAGAACAATGTGGCGAGTGCGGCGGCCGGCGTGCTGCTGGGCGGCGTGCTGCTCTGGGAAGCGGCGCTGCGCAGCCAGATGGGCTTTTCCATCTCCTTCCTGGAGGAGATCTGGTCCCGCAATCTCGGCCATATCTTCGTCTCGCCGCTCAGGCCGGGCGAGCTGGTGGCGGGGCTGATGGTGATGTCGGTGCTGCGCACCATCATCGGCGTGGTCCCGGCGATCCTGCTGGCCTGGCTGCTCTATGCCTTCAACATCTTCAACATGGGCCCGGCGATGGTGTTCTTCTTCGCCGCGCTGATCCTGATGGGCTGGGCGGTGGCCCTGGGCTGCACCTCGCTGATCCTGCGCTATGGCGCTGGCGCCGAGAGCCTCGCCTGGTCGGTGCTCTTCGGCATCGCCCCCTTCGCGGCGGTGTTCTATCCGGTGAGCGTGCTGCCCGTCTGGCTGCAACCTGTGGCGCTGGCCTTGCCGGCCGCGCATGTCTTCGAGGGGATGCGCGCCGCACTGATGGAGAACCGCATCGCCTGGGGCCACCTGTTTGCCGCCTATGCGCTCAATGCCGCCTGGATCGCCGCGATGGGCTGGCTCTTCATGCGCCAATTCCAATCCGCCCGGATGCGCGGCGCCTTGTTGAATATCGGCGAATAAGGAATGGGGTCTGGGGCCTTTCGGCCCCAGCCGCCGGAGGCCCTTTTTCTCTTTCAGCTCAAATAGCTGAACACATCGCCTTCCGCGGCCACCCCCTCGACATGGCGCCGATGCCACAGCGCGTAGAAGAGCAGGTGCCAGGCCGCCGCCCCCGGCTTCTTCTCCGCCGCGTGCCGGAAGATCTGCTCCACCCGCCCCGGCTTGCAGATCTCCGCGACCCCCGCCTGGCGCGCGACCAGCGGCCCCAGCATATCGGCCTTGCGCTCGATCCAGGCGCCGATCGGCACGGTGAAGCCCTGCTTGGGGCGGAAGGGCTCGCTGGCCGGGAAGTGGCGGGCGAGCCATTCGCGCAGCAGGTATTTGCCCTGGTTGTCGCGCACTTTCAGCGCATCGGGCAGGCGGAAGGCGGCGGCGGTGACGCCGGAATCGAGGAAGGGTGTGCGGCCCTCCACCCCATGCGCCATCAGGCAGCGATCCAGCTTGGTCAGCAGGTCATTGGGCAGCCAATCGGCGACGTCGAGCGCCTGCGCGGCCTGCAGCCGGGTGCGGCCACCCCGCGCCGCCTCGCTCTCAGCGGCCGCGATGCCGTCCCGCCAGAAGCGCGGCTCAGTGCGGAGGACGTCGAGCCGGTCGAAGGTGCCGCGCGCGCGCATCGCGCGGCCCCAGCGCCACCACGGGCGCATGGCGGCGCGATAGCGGCCATAGCCGCCGAAGATCTCATCCCCGCCCTCGCCCGAGAGCACCACCTTCACCTCCTCGCGCGCGCGGCGGGCGAGGAACCAGGTGGGGATGATGGCATAGTCGGCAGCGGGGTCATCCATGCAGGCGACGATCTCGGGCAGATGGCGCCACACCATCGCCTCATCCACCAACACCTCGACATGCTCCGCCCGCGCGGCCTCGGCAACGCGGCGGGCGGCGGCGCGCTCATCCGCCGCACCCTTCACGTCGAAGCCGGCGGTGAAGGCCTTCACCGGCTTCTCGTTCAGCCGCGCCATCATGGCGAGGATGGCCGCGCTGTCCGTGCCGCCGGAGAGGAAGAGGCCATAGGGCACGTCGCTGCGCTGGTGCAGGTTGACGCTTTCCTCCAACGCGGCGTCGAGGCGTGCGAGGGCGGCCTCCTCGGTGATGGCTTCGGGCGGCCCCTCGGGCAGCGCCATGCGGCGATGCCGCTCGACGATCTTGCCATCGGCGATGGTGATGCTCTCGCCCGGCAGCAGGCGGCGAATGCCCTGGAAGATGGTCTCGGCGCCGGTGGTGAATTGCAGCTGGAGCAATTCGTCGCGCGCCTCCGGGCGGATGCGTGGGGCGGCGAAGCCGCCGGCGATCAGCGCCTGCGGCTCGGAAGCGAAGGCGATGCCGAGATCGCCCTGGGCGATATAGAGCGGCTTGATGCCGAAGGGGTCGCGCGCCAGCACCAGGCGCCGCGCCGGGCGGTCATGCAAGGCGATGGCATACATGCCGCGCAAATGGTCCACGAAGCCGAGGCCATCGCGCCGATAAAGATGCAGCGGCGGCTCGCAATCCGATTGCGTGGCGCAGAGCAGCTGGTTCTGCTCGCGCAGCTCGCGGTAGTTGTAGATCTCGCCATTGGCGACCAGTGCGGCGCCGCCCGCGAAGAGGGGCTGGTCACCCGTGACGAGGTCAATGATGGAGAGGCGGGTATGGGCCAGCGTCACGCCGCCCGCGACATGCTGGCCCGAGCCATCCGGGCCGCGATGCGCCAGGGCCGCCACCATGGCATCCAGCGCGCCCTCGGGCGGCGTGGCGCCGGGGCGCAGGGCGAGGCCGGCCAGGCCGCACATCTATCGAATCCTCATCGCTGCACCTTGTGCAGGAATTCGCGCCATTGCGCGAGGACCGGCGCCTCGGCGAAGTCCCGCTTGAAGCGGGCGCGTCCGGCGGCGGCGAGCGCCTGGGCGCGGGCGGGATCGGCCAGCAGGGCGCGGATCGCCGCCGCCATGGGCTCGGGCTCGTCCACCGGCACCAGAAGGCCGGTCTCGCCGTCCTCGATCAGCTCGGCAGGGCCCTGGGCGGCGGCGGCGATGACGGGGCGCGCGGCGGACCAGGCCTCCAGCACCACATTGCCGAGCGGCTCGTGGCGCGAGGGGCAGAGGAAGAGGTCGCATTCGGCGAGCAGGGCGCCGGTGTCCTGGCGCCAGCCGAGCAGCGTCAGCCGTTCCGCCACGCCGCATTCACGCGCCAGCGCCTCCAGCGCGGGGCGTTCCGGGCCTTCGCCCGCGATGCTGAGGCGCGCTTCCGGCACCAGCGCCAGGGCGCGGATCAGCGTGTCGAAGCCCTTGTTCGGATGCAGCCGGCCCATGGCCAGAAGATGCCCGCCCCCGGGGCGGGGCGCAGCCGGGGTGCCGGCGAAATCCGTGGCGAAATTGGGCAGATAATGCACCCGCTGTTCGGGCCAGCCCTGGGCGATGATCCAGCGCTGCAAATCCCGCGTATTGCCCACCAGATGGTCGCAATGGCGGTAGTATTTGAGGTCGTAATAGCCGCCCAGCCGCCCCACCAGCGTCCAGTCGCCGCGCGGCGTCATCCCGGCGGCACGGTTCATCCAGGCCATGGCGACGCGCGGGCGCCAATCGCTCAATATCCGGCCAAGCCGCAGGGGCGTCAGGATGTCCAGCGCGCCGCCAAAGCGCAGTTGCACCGGCGAAGCGGCAGCGATGCGCGCGGCACGGCCGGCATCGCGGCGGATCACCGGCAGCACCTCCTCACCGGCGCCATGCAGGGCGAGGGTCAGGCGCTCGTAGAAGGCCTCGGCCCCGCCTTGTGGCGCGCCGGCCATGATATTGGCGAGGCGGATCATGCCAGCGCCTCGAAGGCCTGGGCCACATCGGCCCAGTTCGGGCCAGGGCCGCGCGCCAGCGCCGCGCGGTGCATGCGCAGCCAGAGTGCGTCATCGCTCATCAGGCTTTGAGCGGCGGCGACGAACTCCGCCTCGCTGCGCGCGACAATGCCGGTCAGCCCATCCTCAATTCGCTCGGCGACCGCGCCGCGGTCCATCACCACGCAGGGCAGGCCCGCCGCCTGGGCCTCGGCCACGGCCAGGCAAAAAGTCTCGCCCGGGTCGCCCAGATAGAGCATGCAGCGCGCCTGGATCAGCCGCGCCAGCAGATCGGGCCGGGGCAGGGGCGCGAAGAGGCGCACACCCGGCACGGCCTCGGCCCGGGCGAGGATGGGGGCGGCCCGCTGCGCCAGGCGCGGGTCGCCGCCATAGGTCGCCGCACCGGAATAGGCATGCAGCTCGCCGCAGCCGATCCGCGGCCAGATGCGGGCCAGCTCATCCAGGCCGCGCAGCGGGTTCGAGGTGAAGACGGCCACCGGCGGCGGCGCCAGGCGTTCGCGCTGGAGGATGTCGAAAGGCGGCGCCACGGCGAGCGGTATCTCCGCCCGCAGCCCGGGCAGCCAGCCGGGCAGGGTGGCCGCGTGGAACCTCCCGAGCGTGACCAGGGCCGGGCGCGCCAGCAGCAGGGGCAGGAGGTGGCGCGGCTTGCGCAGATAGCCGGCCGGATTGTGCAGCCAGAGCACCCGCCGGCCGCGCGGCAATTCCCGGAAGAGGCGGGGCACGCGGGTTGCGATCACCAGATCGGCCTTGGGTGGCAGCGTCGCGCGCTCGCCCTCGAAATGCAGGATCAGCTCATGCCCGCGCCGCTGGAGGGATTGCGCCAGCAGCGCCACGGCGGTCTCCACCCCGCCCAGCGGGCGCTGGCCGATGGCGTTGGCCTCGATGCGCGGCCCCTCATTGGCAAGCACGATTCTCAAGAGCGGTGCCGCTCCGGCTCCAGCCGGGCCTTGAGGTGGGACAGTAGGGGAAACAGCCCGGCGCAGAGCGCGATGAGCAGGCCCCAGCCGCCCTCCTTGTAGCCCTTGCGCCCGATCAGGCATTTGAAGGTGCGGGAGATGAAGCGCCGCACATTGTTGCCGAGGGTGCCGATATCGCCCTGCTCCAGGAGATCCGCCGCCTTGGCGCTGCTGTAGCGGTCCAGCCTTCGCAGCATGTCGGAGATGTCGCGGTCCACCTCATGGCGGATGCCATGCGCGGTCAGCCGCTCGCCCTCGGAACCGGTCCAGTCCAGGCCGGGATGCACGCGCTGCGCCCGCCAATGCTTGGCGCCGCGGCGGAAGAGGATGGGCTTCAGCGTGGTGCCAAAGCTGCCGCCCCAGCCATGCAGGATCAGCCGCTCGCCCACGTAATTGTCGATGCGGACGCGGTGGAAGGCGGCATGGCTGCGCGCGATCAGCGCGCGGATCTCGGCGCCGAGTTCGGGAGGGACGCGCTCATCGGCATCCACCTCCAGGATCCAGTCGCCCGAGCAGGCGGCGATGCCGGCATTGCGCCGATCACCTTCGAGCTTCCAGGCGCCCTCCAGCAGCACCGCGCCGGCGGCGCGGGCGATCTCGGCGCTGGCATCGCTGCTGCGGTCCAGCACCACGACGATCTCATCGGCGAAGCCGAGCGTGGCCAGGCAGGCGGGCAGCCGGGCCTCCTCGTTCCGCGCGACGACGAGAGCGGAAAGCCTCATGCCGGCACCGGAAGCGCCAGGACGCGCCCAGCGGCTTCGACCACCGCATCCACCGCCAGGCGCTGCATGGGGGTATTGGCCGGCGGCCCCTTGGCCAGCACGGCCTGGGCGCGGGCACCGATCGGGGCGTATTCGCTGGCGGGGGTGGGCCCAAACAGGCCCAGCGTCGGCGCGCCGGTCGCGGCGGAGATGTGCATCAGGCCGGAATCATTGCCGACGAAAAGCGCGCCCCGCGCCAGCACCGCCGCCACCTCGGGCAGGGTGAGCTGGCCCACCAGGTCCACCGCCTCGGGCAGGGCGGCGAGGACGGGGGCCGCCATCTCGCGCTCCGCCACGCCCGGCCCGCCCAGGATGGCAAGGCGCGCGCCGGGCAGCAGGCCGTCCGGGCCGGTGAGCTTCTGGGCGAGGGCGATGAAGCGCTCGGCCGGCCACATCTTCACCCGCCAATTGGCGGTGGGGCCCAGGATGAGCCAGGGGCCGCCGGGTAGCAGCGCGGCCGCGCGCGCCTGCTCGGCCGGGCCGAACCAGGCGACGGGGCGCGGGGCGGGGGTCACCCCCAGCGTCTCGGCGATGTGCAGCAGGCGGTGGCCCTGGCGGCGGCCGCCCTTCATCACGGCGCGGCGCTTCGCCCAGAGCAGCCAGGCGATGGCCGAGCCGCGCAGATCCACCACCAGATCCCAGCGGCGGAAGGCCACCTGGCGCCACAGCTCCAGCCAATGCAGGGACCAGCGCCGCTTGGTGACGGGGATGATCCGCTCCAGCCCGGGCATGCGGGTGAAGACGCCCTCGGCCACGGTGCCGCAGACAATGGTGACCCGCGCCGCCGGGCTTTCCCGCAGCAGATGATCCAGCAGGCCGGTGGAGAGCACCGCGTCGCCAATCCGGGTGGAGGTGATGAAAAGGATGCGCACAAGGAACCCTTTAGCAGAGAGCGGCCTCTAGCAGAATCGGCGCGGCTTGAACCCCCTGCCTGACCGCCCCCCTGCTTGAACCCCCTGGGGGAAACCGCCACATCTCCCGGATGCCGATCGCCACCCTGACCGACCGCGCCGTCCTCGAAGTGACGGGCGAGGACCGCCTGGCCTTCCTGCAGGGGTTGGTCTCCAACGACGTCCTGGCGGCGGCCCCGGGCCGGGCCGTCTGGTCCGCGCTGCTGACGCCGCAGGGCAAGTGGCTGGCCGATTTCTTCCTGACCGCCGAGGCGGACCGCCTGCTGCTGGACGCGGAGGCCAGCCAGGCCGAGATGCTGATGGCGAAGCTGCTGCGCTTCCGCCTGCGCTCCAAGGTGGCCATGGCGGTGCTGCCCGGCTGGGCGGTGCAGGCGGGCTGGGGCGGAACCGCCCTGCCCCATGGCGCCGCGCCCGACCCTCGCCTGGACGAGGCCGGTTGGCGCTGGATGACCGCCGCTCCCGTGGCGCCCGATGCCATTCCCGATGAATACGACGCCCATCGGCTGCGGCTCGGCCTGCCCGATGGCTCGCGCGACATGCAGGCCGAGCAGTCGGTGCTGCTGGAAGCCGGCTTCGATGAGTTGCACGGCGTCTCCTGGTCCAAGGGCTGCTACATGGGTCAGGAATTGACGGCGCGGACCAAGTATCGCGGCCTGGTGAAGCGCCGCCTGGTGCCGGTCACGGTCGAGGGTCCCCTGCCTCCACGCGGCACGCCCATCTCGCTGGAAGGCGCCGAGGTCGGCGAGATGCGTTCGGGTCGCGAAGGGTTGGGGATGGCACTGCTGCGGCTTTCGGCCCTTGGGGCGGTGCTGGAATGCGGTGGGGCGCGGCTGCTGCCGCGCATTCCGGGCTGGATGAGGCTGCCGGAGCCCAGCGATGCCTGAGGATCACGGCCCAGGTGTCCGGTTTCCGCCGCCGGTCATTGTCGTCGCGGCGTTGATCCTGGCCTGGGGGCTGCAGCGCCTCCTGCCGATTCAGCTGGGCCCGCCCGCCGTGGCGCTGGGCGGCATGGTGATCTTCCTGGCCATGGGTTGGGTGGGCTGGGCGCTTCTGGTTCTGGTCCGCGCCGGAAATGACCCACGGCCGGACAAGCCGGATGCCGCCTTCGTCGTCGCCGGCCCTTACCGCTTCGGCCGCAACCCCATCTATTTCGGCTTCCTGCTCTTTCTCGCCGGGGTGGCGCTGAGTTGGGGCACGCTCTGGGCCTGGCTCGCCGTTGGCGCCGTCTTCCTGGCGCTGGACCTGTATGTCGTGCGGCGCGAGGAGGCCTATCTGCGGGCGCGCTTTCCGGAGAGCTACCCGGCCTATGCGGCGCGGATCCGGCGCTGGGTTTAGACCTGAAGCAACGCCCGCAGTTGCTCCACCTGCACCTTGCCCAGCGCGGTGCGCGGCAGCGCCGGCAGGCGCAGCACGGCGCGGGGATGCTTGAAGCGCGCCAGCTTCCCCTCGAAATGCGCGGCGATCAGTGACTCGTTGAAGCCGGGTTCGGCCACGATCACGGCGACGGGCACCTCGCCCCAGCGCGGATCGGGTCGGCCGATGACGGCGTATTCGCGCAGCCCTGGCACCTCGGCCAGCACACGCTCCAGCTCGGCGGGGTAGATGTTCTCGCCGCCCGAGATGATCACGCGCTTCAGGCGATCGGTGAACCAGAAGCGGCCCTTATCGTCCTGCAGGCCGACATCGCCGGTGCGGAACCAGCCCTCATGCAGCGCTTCTGACGTGGCGTCGGGGCGGTTCCAATAGCCGGTCATGACATTGGCGCCGCGGATCTCGATCTCACCTGGCGTTCCGCGCGGGGCCTCGCTGCCGTCCGCCAGCGCGATGCGCGCCTCGCAGAGCGGCGCGGGCATGCCGATGGAGCCTGGTGCAGCCAGCGCCTCTTCGCGCGTCTGGGCGATGGCGATGGGGCTGGTCTCCGTCATGCCATAGACCTGCTGCACCGGGATGCCGCGCGCGTGAAACGCCTCGATCAGGGCGAGCGGCACCTCGGAGGAGCCGGCGCCGATGGCGCGCAGCGCGCTGAGATCCGCGGTCGTCCAACGCGGATGCGCCACCAGCGCTGCCATCACCGCCGGCACCAGCAGCGTCAGGGTGGGGCGCAGCCGCTCCACCGCGTCGAAAAAGGCGTCCGGGTCGAATTTCGGCACTAGCGTGACGCGCGCGCCGGCCAGCAGCGCCGGCACGGTCTGGATGTTGAGCCCGCCCACATGAAAGAGCGGCAGCACCGTCAGCACGTGATCCGTCGGTGTCAGGTCGAAGAGGCGGCGCGCGTTTTCCGCATTGGCGTGGAGCGCCGCGCGGCTGAGCATCGCGCCTTTGGGCCGGCCCGTGGTGCCGGAGGTGTAGCCGATCAGCAGCGCCGTGCAGGGCGTGGCCGAGGGCATGGCATGCGGGGTGACGGCGCCCGAGGCGGGCCCCTCGCGCAGCAAGGCAAGCCCGGCATCGCCGGCGATCCATTGCAGTTCTTCGGCCGCGAGCCGCCAGTTCAGCGGCACCAGCACGGCGCCGATCCGCTCGCAGGCAAAGAGGCAGGCCAGCATCCCCGGATCGTTCAGCCCGATCCAGCCGACGCGATCCCCGGCGCGAATGCCCTCGCCGCGCAGCAGCGCTTCCTCCGCCTCGATCAGTGACTTGAGCGCAGCGAGGTCGAAGCCCTCCATCAATCCGTCTCGCCTTTTTCGTAAAGCGCCTCGCGCCCGATGCGGTCCACGCAAAGCTCCGCCGTCCAGGGCAGCATGAGGCTGCCGCAGCGGCTGTCGCGGTAGATGCGCTCCAGCGGCAAGGTCTTCAGCATGGCCTGGCCGCCGCAGGTGCGCACCGCCTTGGCGGCCAGGGCGTTGGCATTCTCCATCACCGTGTTCTGCGCGGCCAGCGCGCGCAGCATCTGCTCCTTGGAAGGGTCGGGCCCGGCCTCGCTGATGGCCTGGAACCAGAGCGCCTTGGTCTGCTCCAGCATGATGCGCATCTCGGCCACGGCGATCTGCTTGGTGGGATACATGCGGCGCTTCACCGGCGGCGTGCCAGGCTGCTCGCCGCGCAGGTAACGCACGGTGAAGTCATAGGCGGCCTGGGCGAGACCCATATAGGTGGGCGTCAGCGTCATGAACATGTGCGGCCAGCGGGAGGCGGCCTGGAAATAGAGGCCGGGCGGCATCAGCGCGGCACTTTCAGGCACGAAGACATCCTTGAAGATGAGGTTGCGGCTGACCGTGCCGCGCATGCCCAAGGGGTCCCACTCGCCCTCGACGGAGACGCCCGGCGCATCCTTCGGAATGGCGAGGTAGAGCGTGTCGCGCCGCGAGAGCTTCGCCTCACCCTGCACCTCGGTGCAGAGGATGCCGTAGCAATCCGCATGGCCGGAAAGCGAGGCGAAGATCTTCTTGCCGTTGATGCGGAAGCCGCCTTCGACGGGCGTGGCGGTGGTGCCGAAGGCCACGGTGCCGGCCGCCGCCGCGCCCCCCTCGGAGAAGGGCTGCGAGAAGATCGCGCCGCGCCCCAGGATGTTCTCGTAATGCAGCTTGCGGCGGTCGTGATGCAGCGCGCGCGTCGTTGCATCCATCTCCAAATCGTCGGTCAGCAGGCCGGTCCAGAGCGTGCTGCAGACATGCATGTTCCAGGTCAGCGCCGTCGCGCCGCAATACCGGCCGAACTCGGCGGCGGCCAGGCAATAGGCGCGGAAATCGGCGCCCATGCCGCCATCCGCGCGCGGGATGCAGATGCCGAGCCAGCCTTCGCGCCGCATGTCGTCATAATTGTCGGTGGGGAAGCTGGCTTCGCGGTCCCAGCGGGCGGCGCGGGGCGCCAGCACGCGGGCGCCGAATTCCCGGGCGCGGGCGGTCAGATCGGCCTCGAAGGGCGAGAGGCGGAAGCCGCGCGGGTCGAAGATCGGCGCATCGGCGGTCAGCGGGAGTGGCATGTCCATGGGCGCTCTCCTTCAGCTCAGGAAATCATGCAGGGCGGTGTGGAAGGCGTCTGGCGCCTCCAGCGGCAACAGGTGACCCACGCCGGGAATGACCAGCAGCCGGGCATTGGGCATCGCCTCTGCCATGCGGGCCATGCCGCGCGGCGGGGCGGTCTGGTCGGCCTCGCCGGCGATGAGCAGCGCGGGCTGGGTCACGCGCGGCAGGTCGGCGCGGCGGTCGAAGCCGGTCAGCACCCCCAGCGTCGCGCGATAGGCGGCCTCATTCACGCTCGCCATGGCGGCCATGGCGGAGGGCCCGGCGGCGGGATCGGCCGCAGGGCCGAGCATGGTGGGAACCAGCGCGGCGGCGACGCCCGCCATGCCGATCCCCTCATCCAAGGGCTTTCGCCGGGCGGCGAGGAAGCTTTCGCGGAAGGCCGGGTCGCGGCTGCCGAAGGCCGGGGAACTCGCGACGATGACCAGGCGCCGGACGCGCGTGGGGTGCCGCAGCGCCATCTCCAGCGCGATCATCCCGCCCAGCGAATGCCCCACCACATCGGCCTGGGCGGCCCCCTGCGCGTCCAGCAGCGCCACCGCCGCATCGGCCAGCGCTTCGAAACCGTCGCAGGCGGGGGAGACGCCGTCATAGCCCGGCATGTCCATGGCGATGACCGGGCGCGGCGCCAGCGCCGCGACGCTCGGCGCCCAGAGCGCGGCGCGACCGCCAATGCCGTGCAGGAGAAGGGCCGGCGTCACAGCAGCACGCCTTCGCGCACCACATCCTCGCCATCGAGCGAGATGGTGGTGTTGAAGACGGGAATGTCGAAATGCCCTTCGGTGAAGCGCCCGGCGAATTCATTGGCGCCGGTGGAGAAGAGGAAATTGCCGGCGACGGCCCGCAGTTCCGTCCCGTTGGTGTCTTCGCGGTCGTAGAAGCTGAGCGCCTCATAGCGCGCGGCGCGGTTCAGCCCCCAGCCGACATGGCTCACCGCATAGGCCGCGCGGTCATTCCAGGCCTCGAGGTAGCGGCGCATCATCTCGGCATCGGCGCCGCGCCCCTCGATGCGGGTGATGTGGTCCGCCTCGATGGTCAGCGTGATCGGCTGCGCGATGTAGCGCTTGAAGGTGAGGTTCACATCGCCGGCATCCAGCACCAGCCGCCCCTCGACCGAGCCCGCGCGCGGAAAGGCGACCAGGATGCCGCCTGGCCAATGCGCGATGGTGCCGGGCCGGTCCGTCCAGCCCCAGACGCCCACGCTGGGCGCGCCCTCCATGTTGACGCGCAGGTCCGTCCCGGCGGCGGAGGTGACGTGCATGCGCTTCGCCGCCCGCGCCCGCTTCACCGCGGCCTTGGCGATGGTCTCATCGGCATCGGTCGGCACCAGGCGCTCCAGCGCGTCCGGGTGCTCGTTGCTGACCATCAGCACGCGGCTGCCGGCGCCCAGGATCTGCTTCAGCTCCGGCGCATGGAGCAGCCCCTCGACGGTGAGGTCCACGATGAAGGGGCAGGCGGCCATGGCGGCGAGGGCGGCGGGGTGCCCGGCGATGGCTCTCGATGCGCCAGTGGATCGAATCGGAACCGGAGCGGTCTGTGGCGGGGTTGGGAGAGACATCCGGATGAATCGCGCGCCGATTCGCGCCAGCGCCGCCTCGGCCAAGGCCATGTTCAGGGGGCGGGAGCGACTTTCGGTCAGCACGCAGGCCAAATCGCCAGGGGCCAGCTTGCAGCGCCGGAACACGGCCTCAAAGGCCGCAATCCAACTGGGTTCCAGGGTCATCAGGGACATGTCGGGCCTCCACGCGGAAGGGAGGATAACAGATGAAAATTCATATGTCAGGCATGCGTAGTTTCCCGTAATTGCATGCCCGCGAAACTGGCTCAGTATCCATGCCGTTGACGATTAACCCAGAGGTTCTCAATGGAAGCCGCCAGTCCCAAGCCCGATCGTTTCGTGGACGACTACCTACTCTACCTGCTTGCGCGCGGCTCTCACGCCGTTTCCTCCGAGTTTCATGCGAAGCTGCGCAAGGAAGGCATCTCCGTCCCGGTCTGGCGCGTCCTGGCCACTCTCTCGGGCAGCACCGGGGAAACCGTGACTGGCCTTGCCGAGGCATGCCTGCTGCAACAGCCCACCATGACCAAGCTGCTCGACCGCATGGTGCGGGACGGGATCGTCAAGCGCATGCCGGACGCGCGGGACCGGCGCGTGGTCCGCATCCAGATGCTGCCGCGCGGTGAGCAGATGGTGAAGGACCTGCTGGTGGCGGCCAAGGCGCATGAGGCCGAAGTGCTGGCCCGCTTCCCCGCGATCGACCAGACCCAGCTCAAGCAGTTGCTGCGCGCGATGATGGTGAAGCCGCCCAAGGTCCGCCGCAGCGCGATGGCCGCGTGAAGCTGCCGCATCCGGAGCAACTCGGGAGGATCATCCTGGTCCTCCTGGTTGTTTCGGCCCTGGCGCAAATCCTGGTCCTGGTGGCGGGCTGAGCCTCGCAAGCCCGCCCGGTCTGGGGTAAGCCCATCCGGTGACCCAGCCGACCCCCGATTTCCTCGACCATGACCGCCCTCCGGTGCCCGATCTCGTGGTGCCGCGGGGCGTGACCCCCTTTCATCTGACGGGCAAGCCGGTCCGCGGGCGCCTCGTGCGCCTCGGCCCCCTCGCCGATGCCCTGCTGACCCGGCACACCACCACCGATGCCGTGACGCGGCTGCTGGGCGAGGCGCTGGCGCTGACCGCGGGCCTGGCCTCCGCCCTGAAATACCGCGGCAGCTTCTCGCTCCAGGCCAAGAGCGACGGCCCGGTTTCCATGCTGCTGGCCGATTGCACCGACCAGGGCGCCCTGCGCGGTTATGCCCGCGTGGATGCCGACAAGCTCGCCCAATACGGGAAGAATCCCTCGGCCCGCGCGCTGCTCGGCCGCGGCTACCTGGCCTTCACCTGTGACCAGGGTGAGGACATGGAGCGCTACCAGGGCATCGTCGCCATCGAGGGTGCCGACCTCACCGAGATGACCGGCGGCTATTTCGCCACCTCGGAGCAACTGCGCACCCATCTGCGCCTGGCCTGCGCCCGCACCGAGAAGGGTTGGCGCGCCAGCGCCTTCATCATGGAGCGCGTGGCGAGCGGCGGCGGCATCGGCGAAGAGCTGGACGAAGAGGCGCAGGAGGAGGCCTGGCGCACCGCCACGGTGCTCGCCGGCACCCTGACCGAGGCGGAAATGCTGGATGACGCGCTGCCACCCGAAGGGTTGTTGAACCGCCTCTTCTCGCTGGAGGGGCTCGAAGTGGGACAGTCCCGCGCCCTGGCCTATGGCTGCCGCTGCTCGCGCTCGCGCCTCGCGCAGGTGCTGGAGGGCTTCCCCGAAGGCGATCTCGACCACATGGCCGAGGCGGGCGTCATCACCATGACATGCGAATTCTGCAATTATGGGTTTCGCTTCGACCGCGAGGGGATTCGCGGCAGCACGACGTGACACAAGGGGGAACCATGCCGCATCGCCGCACCCTGCTGCTCCTGCCCCTGGGCCTTGCCGCCTGTGCCGGCACGCCGCCCGCGCCGCAGGGCGACGGGCCGCCCATCGCCTATCGCCACCTGACGCAGATTCGCCTCGATGTCGCGCGCATCGACATCGAGGACCGCAGCCCAGCCCCCGGGCCCAATGACGCGGGGCGTGACCTCCAGCCCAGCCCGGCCGAAGCCGTGCGGATCATGGGCCAGGACCGGCTGGCCGCCTTCGGCACCGAGCACCGCGCCCGCTTCGCCGTCACCCGCGCGCAGATCATCCGCAGCCGCAACCCCGGCGGCAGCGGGGTCTTCGCCAGCGATCCGGGCGAGCGCCTGCTCTGCCAACTCACCGCGCGGCTGGACATCCTGGACGGCAATGACCGCCGCCTGGGCTTTGCCGAGGCCTCGGCCGAGCGCACCCGCAATGTCGAGAGCACCAACGCCGCGCGCCGTTCGGGGGCCGAGGCGCTGCTGCGCCAGACCATGTTCGACCTGAACACGGAATTCGAATTCCAGATCCGCCGGGCCCTGCGCCCCTATCTGGTGGAGGGCACGGCGGCCCCGCCGGCGCCCGTGGCCCGTGAGGAGCTGCCCCGCACATGATCACCTTCTCCAACCCGCCCGGCGTGGCGCCCCCCGCCTCCCGCTATTCGCATGCCGCGCTGGTCGAGGGGCCAGGCCGGCGCCTGGTGCTCTCGGGCCAGGTCGGCATCGCGCCCGACGGCACCATCCCGGAATCGGGCGAGGCGCAGATCACCCTCGCCCTGGCCAATCTCCGCACGCTGCTAGCGGCGCATGGCATGGGGCCCGCGCAGATCGTCAAGCTCACGGTCTTCCTGACCGAGACCTCGCTGATCGCCCCCTGGCGCGCCGCGCGTGACGCCGCGATGGAGGGCCATGCGCCGACCAGCACGCTGCTGATCGTGGCGGGGCTCGCCCATCCCCGCTTTCTTGTCGAGGTGGAGGCGGAAGCCTTCGCCCCTCTCTGACCGCCGGAGCCCCCGCATGATCCTGAACCGCCGCAGCCTGCTCGCCGCCCCCGCCCTGCTGCCGCTGGCGGCCCAGGCGCAAACCGCCGCGCAAACGCCCTGGCAGCCCAACCGCCAATTGCGGATCATCGTGCCCTTCTCGCCGGGCGGCAGCACGGATGTGGGCGGGCGCATCATCGCCGAGCGCCTGAGCGAGACGCTCGGCCAGCCCGTGGTGGTGGAAAACCGTACCGGCGCCGGCGGCGCGGTGGGCGTTGAGGCCGCGGCCCGCAGCCCGGCCGATGGCTACACGATGCTGGTCGCCACCAATGGCGTGATGACGCAGGCGCCGCATCTGGGGCTGATGCGCGCGGTGGATGTGCGGCGGGAGCTGGTCTTCCTCTCCAAGATCTTCACCACGGATGTGATCGTGGTGGTGCACCCCTCCATCCCGGCGCAGACCCTGCCCGAATTCGTGGCGCATCTGCGCGCGCGGCCGGGGCAGCTCAGCTTCGCCACCTCGGGCGTCGGCTCGGGGACGCATATCTTCACCGAATTGTTCATGGCGGTGACGGGCACGCAGATGGTGCATGTGCCCTATCGTGGCTCGGGCCAGGCCATGTCCGATCTCGTGAACGGCACGGTGCAGGTGATGCTGGACCAGCCGGCCTCCTCCATCGGCCAGGTGCGGGCGCGCGCCATCCGGGCGCTCGCCACCAGCGGGCCGGAACGCATCGCCGTCTTGCCGGACCTGCCCACCTTCACCGAGGCGGGTTTCGCCGAGGCCACGGTGCAAAGCTGGGGCAGCATCGCCGTGCCCGCCGGCACGCCGCAGGCCGCGCAGGAGCGCCTGGCGGCCGCGGTGCGGGAGGCGGTGGCGCATCCGCCGGTCATCGCCCGCATGGCGGCGGCCGGGCTGGTCGCCGTGGGCAATTCACAGGCCGAGATGACCCGCTTCGCGGCGCAGGAATTCGAGCGCTGGGGCCAGGTGATCCGCGCGCGGAACATTCGCGTGGAGTGAGCGGACCCGCCCGCGCTTCACTCGGGCTCGGCCAGCGGGCGCGGGTCGGGGCGGGGTGGGAGGATTTCGGGCGGGGCGAAGATCTCGCGCAGGCGCCGGTCGAGCCAGGCGTCGAATTCATCCGGTGGGCGCAGCCGGCGCGGGGCGGATGGCCGGATTGGCCGCGCGCGGCGGGCGGGACGGGTGGGAGATTTGGTCACCGGACGTCCCGAGCCGAGGGAAACCATCGGCCGTTGGCGCCTGCTGGGCAGCCCCTCCGCCCGGCCCGGCGCGCCGCCGGTGAAGCCTCTCCAGGGAAGCAGGCCGCGGCAGAAGCCGGGATAGGGCGCCGCGTCAGAGCAGGACCAGACGCCCCGGCGCGGGCGTTTGGGCGACCACCGCCGCCAGGCGAAGCCCGGTTAGGGCCGGAAGCGCGACCAAGCCCGCGGGTGCGGGAGCCGTGGAAGGGCGGATCAGGCGCGTGGCAGCGCCCTGCGGCAACGCCTCCTCGCCCAACAGCCGGCTGCGCAATTGCTGACGGGCGCGGAAGACCCGGCATTTCAGCGTGCCCACCGCAACGCCGAGGCAGAGCGAGGCATCCGCATAGGACACGCCTTCGACCGTGATCATCAGCAGGATGCGCCGCTGGTCATCCGGCAGAGCGGCCAGGCAACGGCAGAGCTCCTGCACCGCCAGCCGCTCCTCCTGGCCGCCGCTGCGGCTCAGCACGCCCGGCGGGGCATGCTCCAGATCCACGGATTCGCGCCGGGCGCGCAGGTTGGAGAAAAACCGGTTGCGCAGGATCCGCGTCATCCATGCCCGGAAATTCGTGCCGGGCTCGAAGGAGGATTGGGCCGCCAGCGCGCTGGCGATGGCGGTCTGCAGCAGGTCCTCGGCATCCGCCTTGTGACGGGTCAGGGAGATGGCGCGCTGTCGGAGCATGGGGAGGCTCTCCACCAGCAAGGTCTGGAACGGTGCAAGGGGAAGGCACGGGGAGGTCGCTGCTTCGCTTCTCATGCATCCAGTAACGCCGATCGGGCGGGATCGTTGCATGGGGAATTGTAACCGCTTCGTGGCAAAGCCCTCGGCCGCAACCGCCTGGGCCATCGGGCGTTACCCGGGCAGGCCGCGCTTCCGCGGCCGGGTTGGAGCAACACACATGAATTGGGACCGCATCAAGGGCAATTGGGGCCAGCTCACCGGCTCGGTGAAGGAGCAATGGGGCAAGCTGACCGATGATGACCTGACGAAGATCGAAGGCCAGCGCGAGCAGCTCGTGGGCCATATCCAGGAGCGCTACGGCCTCGCCCGCGATGCGGCCGACGCGCAGGTGAAGGCCTGGCAAGAGCGCCACTAGGCGCGTCCGGCGCCGGCGAGCTTGCCGGCGCGGCGGTGGGGCGGGGCGACCCGCCCCGCCATCACGAGGCTGCACCCGTGCAACAACCGGGCGCGGCATCACGCCGGGCTGCGGACCCTCGCTCTAGCCCGCGCCGTCCGCGCGCCGCGGTCATGCGGGCCGGGTCGAGGCGCCCCCGGCCCGCGCCATGCCCAACCCTGAACCCCACGCTTTCGCGGATCCTCCCCGCTGCCATCGTCTCGCCCCCCGATGTTGCCGGCACTCGGCTCGAGGTGGGCTGAACCTGCTCGTCGGGAATGTCGGTGGCATCGCCCCATGGCACGGCGCGGGGCAATCCCCGCGCCGCACCAGGCAGGTGGCCCCGGCGCCTCAGCCGCGGCGCAGCATGCCGTATTCGAAGGCCGGGCGGGCGGCCAGGCTTTCCTTGGTCGCGCCCGGCATGACGATGTGCTCGCGCTCGACATTCCAGCGCAACTCGCCGAGGGGCAGGGTCACCAGGCGGCCGCCCATGCCCAGGAAGCCGCCCACCTGGATGATCGCGGTCGGGCCCGAGGCGGTGGAGGAGAAGAGGCCGCCGGGCGGGGAGAGCAGGATGTCATCCACCTCGCCAATCCGCTCATTGCGCTCATTGTACACATGCCCGCCAATGAGCTGGCTGAGGCGCGGCCGGGCCAGGGCCGCGGCGCCTGGTGTCAGCGTGGCGGGCGGCAGGAGCGTGGTGGCAGGGGCGCGGGAAGGGATCGCGGTCGCCGCGCGGTCCAGGGCGGTGCCTGGCGGGTTGCCGGGCGTGCCATCGGCTTGCGCCCAGGCCAGCATCGGCGTGACGGCGAGCCCGGCGGCCAAGGTCATGGACAGAAGGTTCCGGGGGTGGCGATGGAAGGCGGTCATGGCGGCATCCTTGCGGGATGGGTGGCGGCCGCGGGGTGCGGCCCCCTGCCCTTCCTCTCAAACGCCCAGCGCGGCGAAAGTTGCCAACGCGCTGCTGGAATCGCTCCGCGTTTCAGGCCGGGGCGGCGCGCGGCCGGGCCGGCGGACGCGGCCAGGCCATCAGGATCTGCACCACGCCCGCCGTCAGGCCCATGGCCACGCCCAGCTTCCAGGCCAGGTCATAGCTGCCCATCGCGTCGAAGATCACGCCGCCGCCATAGGCGCCCAGGAAGCTGCCCAATTGATGGCTGAGGAAGGCGAAGCCCTGGATCATCGCCTGCCAGCGCAGCCCGAACATCTCGGCCACCATGCCCGCGACCAGCGGGCCCACGCCCAGCCAGAGCAGCCCCATCAGCGCGGCGAAGACCAGCGTGCTCTCGGGCGTGGGCGGCACGGCGAAATACCAGCCGAGAATGAGCGAGCGGCAGAAATAGATGCCCCCCAGCAGCACCCCCTTGGGCCAGCGCCCGCCCGCCCAGCCGAAGAACAGGCTGCCCGCTACGTTGAAGGCGCCGATCACCGCCAGCGCCTGGGCCCCCAGCATCGGGTCCAGCCCGCAGAGATTGATGTAGGAGGGGAGATGGGTGGTGAGGAACACCAGCTGCAACCCGCAGACGAAATAGGCGGCCGCCATCACCAGGAAGCCCGGATGCCGGAAGGCGAGGCGCGTCGCCGCCCCGGCGGAATTCTCGCCCAAGCTGGCCGGCGGCAGCGCGATGCGGTCCACCCGGCCGGCCATCCAGGCGGCGGGCAGGATGGTCAGCGCCAGCAGGAAGAAGCCCAGCACGGCGATGCGCCAGCCGAAAGGCTCGGCCAGCATCTGTCCCAGCGGCGCCGCGACCAACGCGCCCAGCGACCCCGCAGCCGAGACCATGCCCAGCACCGCGCTGCGCCGCGCCGCCGGCACCGCGCGGGAGGCCGTGGCCATGGCGATGCCGCCCGCGGTGCAGGCCATCCCCGCGCCGACCAGGATGCCGGCGCCCAGCATCACCGTCGCGGCGCCGCCGGCCTGGGACAGCACCAGCATGCCGAGGGCATAGAGCACCGCACCGCCCACCATCACCGCGCGGAAGCCGAGCCGCACCGCCAGCATTCCCGTGAAGGGCTGCAAGACGCCCCAGATCAGGTTCTGGATCGCAATGGCCAAGGTGAAGTCGCTGACGCCGATCGCCAGGTCGCGCGAGGCGGGCAGCACGAAAAGGCCGAGGCTCTGCCGCAGCCCCATGCTGAGGCCCAGCATGATGGCGGCGCCGACCAGGATCGGGATGGCAGAGCGGGGAATCCGGGCGTCATCCATCGAAGACGATCTCCGCCCCGCCGAGCGGGGTCACGCTGCGTCCAGCAGGGCAGGGAGCAAGGCCGCATCCGCATCCGCCACATCCAGCGGATCGCGCGGCAGGACGCGATGGGTCAGCACCATGCGGGCCAGGGCCGCGCGGTTGGCATCGCCCGTCCGCGCCGCCTCCCAGGCCAGGGCGGCCGCGCTGGTCAGGTGATAGAGCGCACTGGCCGCCGCGCGGGCCAGGGCCGGGTCCGCCTTGGCGCGTTCCAGCAGAAGCGCTGCACGGTCCAGCGCGGCGGGCAGGGCGTCCAATGGGGCTTCCGCCTGGAGCCGCGCGATCAGCGCGCGCAGCGCCTCGAAGCCGCCCTCCCGCTCACTCGCGCGCAGCACGTCGAGGGCGATGATGTTGCTCGTGCCCTCCCAGATGCTGCCCAGATGCGCGTCGCGCAGCAGCCGCGCCTCGGGCCATTCCTCGATATAGCCACAGCCGCCGCGCACCTCCATCGCATCGCCGGTGACCTGCCTTGCATCGCGGCAGGCGCGGAACTTCACCAGCGGCGTCAGGATGCGCAGCAGGGCATAGGCGCCCTCCTCCCCGGCATCGGAGCGGCGCAGCGCCTCGGCGGTCTGGAACACCATGGCGCGCGCCTGCTCGCCGCGCAGCATCATCTTGGCGAGTTGCCGGCGCATCAGCGGCAGCTCGATCAGCCGCTTGCCGAAGGCGCGGCGATTGCGCGCGACAAACAGCGCCTCGGTCATCGCGCGGCGCATCATGCCGGCCGCGCGCACCGCGTTGGAGAGGCGCGAGGAATTGACCATGTCGGCCATCTGCTTGAAGCCGGCCTCAGGGTCGCCGATCAGCCAGGCGCGGGCGCCCTCCAGCCGGATCTCGCCACTCGCCATGGAGCGCGTGCCGAGCTTGTCCTTCAAGCGCACGATCCGGTAGCTGTTCGGCGTGCCATCGGGCAGGGTGCGCGGCAGCAGGAAAAGCCCCACGCCCTTGAGACCCGCGGCGCCCCCACCGCGCCGGGCCAGCACCAGGGCCAGCTCGGCATCCGGGTTCGAGCAGAACCACTTGTCGCCATAGAGAAGATGCGTGCCGTCATTGGCGGGCTCGGCCGTGACGGCGGTGGCGGCGATGTCGGAACCGGCACCCTGTTCGGTCATGAACATGGCGCCCTGGTGCAGGGCGTCCATGTCCTGGCTCGCCAGCAGCGGCAGATAGCGCTCAACCAGCTCCGGACTGCCGAAGCGGCGCAGCGTGCGGGCCAGGCTGTCGGTCATGTTGACGGGGCAAAGCAGGCCGAATTCCGCCTGGGCGAAGAGGAAGGTCAGCGCGTATTTCGCCGCCGGCGGCAAGGGCGCGGGCCAGCCAAAGACGCCGGCGCGGTGGCTCATGCTGGTCAGGCCGAATTCGCCGAAGGCCAGGCGCTCCATTTCGCGATAGGCGGGGTGGTACTCCACGCTTTGCGCATCCTCGCCGCGGCGGGTGCGATGGCGGAGGTGGGGCGGGTTGCGATCTGCCGTGCCGGCCAGCGCATCCAGCTCGCCACCCGCCAGCGCGCCCAGCCGGTCCAGCTGCGGCAGCAGCACGGCCAGGAGGTCCGCCGGGAGGTAGAGCGGCAGCAGCCGGGCGAAGGCCGGGTCGGCGCGCCAGAGATTCTGGCCGGCGGCATCGGGCACGGCCTCGGGCCCCACTGGGGCGCCAATCTGTTGGAGGTGCATGGGGCGTTTCCTGCTCTGACCCCGCCACGCTAGGGTTGCGCAAAGCGAGGCTCAAACGATTTCTCGGGCGCTCGCTTTGATCTAGGCTCAAGCCATGGCCCATCGCGCCCTGCCCCCTCTCACCGCCATCCGTGCCTTCGAGGCGGCGGCGCGGCACCTCTCCATGACCGGCGCCGCGCGCGAGCTGTCAGTCACCCCTGGCGCCGTCAGCCGCCAGATCCGCGAGCTGGAGCAAAGCCTGGGCGTGACCCTTTTCCTGCGCCAGCCGCAGGGCCTGGTCCTGACCACGGCGGGCGAGACGCTCTTCGCCGGCGCGGGCGAGGCGCTGGACCGCCTGGCGCTGGCCACCGGCCGCGCACGGCTGGGGCGGGGCCGCCCCATCGCGGTCGGCGTCTATGGCTATTTCGCCTCGCGCCTGTTGTTTCCGCGGCTGCGCGCCTTGCAGCAGGAGCTGCCGGAGCTCGTGGTGGAATGGCACACCAGCTCCAGCCCGCTCGACCTGCTGCCGGCGCGCTTCGATGCGGTGATCGCGGTGAGCGAGCCGCAGGGCATGCCGGGGCTGGCCGTGCTGCCGCTGGTGCCCATCGCCACCCTGCCGGTCTGCGCGCCGCAATGGCTGGCGGGCGGCGCGCCGGATTTCGGGCGGATCCCGTTGTTGCATTCGCGCTGCCGGCCGGATGACTGGCGGCGCTGGCTGAACCATGCGGGCCAGGCCAAGCTGCCGCTGCGCGGCGGCAGCACCTTCGAGAGCATGAATGTCGCCATCGAGGCGGCGGCGCAGGGCATGGGCGCCGTGATCGCCATCGAGGCGCTGCTCGGCCCCGATCTGGCGCGCGGCGCGGTGGTGCCGGCCCATCCGCTGCGGCGGCCGACGCGACGGCATTTCACCCTGCAATATGAGTCGCGCCATGCGGGCAATCCGGATGTCCAGGCGCTGGCGGGATGGCTGCAGGGGGAGTTCGGGGGGTGAGCGGTGCTACGCCAATGCGCGAGAATTCCGCGCCACTGCTGCGGCGGATCGGGCTCCGGCGCCGGTTCGCCCAAGCGATGCTGAGCGCTTTGGCCTCCGGGGGGCCGCAAGTTTCGCAGCGGTGTGGAAATCTGGCGTCCCGTACGGGATTCGAACCCGTGCTGCCAACGTGAAAGGCTGGTGTCCTAGGCCTCTAGACGAACGGGACAGTCAGTCCGGGCGGGATTAGGGGTGATGGCGCCCGTGGTCAACCCGCCCCAGCCGTCTCGACCCGCCAGGCGACCCAAATTTGTGTCGTGCCGGTCAGACGTCACGGTCCGGGCGGCGATGACCGCCTTTGCCCATTCGCCTGGAGCCCCGCCCGTGGATAGATCAAGCTCAGATCAGGCTGGGCGAGGCAAAGCCGGTGCAGGGCGGTGGTCTCCGTCCTTGGCGGGGGCACACGGACGAAGGGGCGGCGCATCCGTTGGCGTCAGCCGCCCGCCCCATCCATCGCGTCCAGCACATGCAGCGAATAGGTCAGCGCCGCACCGGCGTTGAGCGCGATGGCCACACCCAGCGCCTCGGCCACCTCCTCCTTGCTGGCACCGGCCGCGCGGGCCTTGCGCACATGCGCGTCGATGCAGCCCTCGCAGCGTGTGGTCACCGCGACGGCGAGGGCGATCATCTCCCGCGTCTTCGCGTCCAGGTGACGGGTGGTGGCGGCCCCCCGCGAAAGGGCCGAGAAGCCCTTCATCAATTCGGGATGCAGCGCCGAGAGCTCCTTGCCGCGCGCGCGCAGCCCCTCGCTGTAGCTGTCCCAATCCTCGATTCGGGTGTCGGCCGTCATCTGCTGTACTCCGGGAAATGCCCCCGATGGTCCGTCAGAGCGGCCGGCTCGGCAAGGTGTCAGCCGGCGGCCACGCGGGCGTGCCAATCCTGCAGGATGGCGGCCAGGCTTTCTCCCCAGGGAATCTTCGGCGCCCAGCCCAGGACCCGCCGCGCCAGGCCGGCATCGCCGCAGGTGGTCTCCACATCGGTCGGGCGCAGGCGGCCGGGGTCGGTCTCGATCCGGACTTTCAGCCCGGCGACGGCGATCAGCTCCGTCAGAATATCGCCCACACGGCGCGGCGTTCCGCTGGCCAGGTTGATCGCCAGGCCCGGTGACAGATCCGCGCCATGCGCCATCGCGGCGGCATAGCCCGCCGCCGCGTCACGCACATCCAGCATGTCGCGCCAGCGGTCCAGCGCGCCGGTGCGGATCACCGCCTCCTGCCGGCCGGCCGCGATGAGCGCCACTTGCCGGGCAAAGGCCGGCACCACATAGGCCTCGCTCTGGCCGGCGCCCACCTGGTTGAAGGGGCGCATCCGCACCACCCGCAGCCCGCGCAGCGCCATCTCGCCCAAAGCAAGATCGGCCGCGGCCTTGGAGGCGGCATAGGGATTGGCGGGCGCGAGGGCCGCACCCTCATCCAGGGCCGTGCCGGCCCGGAAGGAGAGCCCATAGACCTCCGCCGTCGAGGCCTGGACGAAGAGCGCCTCAGGGCGGTGCCGCAGCACCGCATCGGCCAGGCTGAGCGTGCCGAGGAGATTGGCCTGCCATGTGGCCAGGGGATCGGCGAAGGCGGCCGGCACGGAGGCCTGGGCGGCAAGGTGCAGCACCGCATCCGGCTGCGCCTGCCGCACCGCCGCCTCCAGGCTGGCTGGCGCCGTGAGGTCGAGCGCGAGGGTCTGATCCGCCCCGGCGCAGGGGCCCTCGGCCGGCCGCACTCCGGCGATCAGCCGCGCGCCCGGAAAGCGCTCCCGCAGCACCTGCAGGCAATGCCGCCCCACAAAGCCATTCGCCCCGGTGACGAGGATGCGGGACAAGCCTGCCACGGCGCGCTCCTCAATCCCGGGCGGCCCGGCGGTGCCGCGCCAGATCCGCCTCCACCATTTCGGCCGCGAGATCCTCCAGCGAGGTGGTGGGCGTCCAGCCAAGCTGTACCTTGGCCTTGGCCGGATTGCCCAGCAGCACATCCACTTCGGCCGGCCGCAGGAAATCCGGGTTCACCCGCACGAATTCCGCGTAATCGAGCCCGACATGGGCGAAGGCGAGGCGGCAGAACTCGCGCACCGTCACGTTGCGGCCCGTCGCCACCACGTAATCCTCGGGCGTGCCCTGCTGCATCATCAGCCACATGGCCTGGACATAGTCGCGCGCATGGCCCCAGTCGCGCTGCGCGTCGAGATTGCCGAGCTGCAGCTCGCGCGCGAGCCCCAGCTTGATGCGCGCCACCCCGTCCGTGATCTTGCGGGTGACGAACTCGATGCCGCGCAGCGGGCTCTCATGATTGAAGAGGATGCCCGAGCAGGCGAAAATGCCGAAGCTCTCGCGGTGATTCACCGTCATCCAATGGGCGTAGAGCTTGGCGGCCGCGTAGGGGCTGCGGGGGTAGAAGGGCGTGTTCTCGTCCTGCGTCTCGGCCTGGATCTTGCCGAACATTTCGGAAGAGGAGGCCTGGTAGAAGCGCGCCTGAGGTCGCTCCAGCCGCACCGCCTCCAGCATGTTCGCGGCCCCGAGGCCGGTGACCGTCCCGGTCAGGAGCGGCTGCTGCCAGGAGGATTTCACGAAGGATTGCGCCGCGAGGTTGTAGACCTCGTCTGGCTTCACCTCGCGCAGGACGCGGATCAGCGAGGAAAGGTCGGTCAGGTTGCCGTCCAGCAACTGCACCTGGTCGGCGATGCCCATCCAGCGCAGCCGCACGTCGTTCACATCCGCCGTGCTGGAGCGGCGCACCAGGCCTGCGACCTCATAGCCCTTGTCCAGCAGCAGCTTGGACAGATAGGCGCCATCCTGGCCGGTGATGCCGGTGATCAATGCGCGCATGGCAGGGAGGGTTCCTCACGGAAAACAGGGATAGGCCGCGGCCGGTCGCCACGCGAGGGGCCATGCCGATCGGCCGGCTTGCAGCGCGGGAGGATGGGCGTCGGGCCTCCGCGGCGGCAAGCCAGGCGCATCACTCCGCGCGCAGATTGGCGCGGGTCACGATGGCGGACCAGCGCTCCCGCTCGCGGGCCACGAAAAGCCCGAAATCAGCCGGTGCGGGGCTGGTCTCGATCTCCACGCCATTCTCGACCAGCCGCGCCCGCAGCGCCGGATCCTGCAGCGCGCCATTCAGCGCCGCATGCAGGCGAGCCGTCGTTTCGGCCGGCGTGCCGGCGGGCGCGAGCAGCCCGTACCAGGTGGCGCTGTCCAACTCGGGGAAGCCCTGCTCGAAGGAGGTCGGGAGGTCGGGCAGGATGGAGGCGCGCTGCCGCCCGGCCACCGCCAGCGCCCGCAGCGTGCCCGCCGCCAGGAAGGGCAGGAAGGGGGCGGCGGCATTGGTGATCATGTCCACGCGGCCGGCTACGACATCGGTCAGCGCGGGCGCGGTGCCGCGGTAATGGATGTGCTCGATCTCGAAGCCGAGGGTGAGCGCGATCATGGCGCCAAGCGCATGCGCGGTGGTGCCCGCGCCGGGCGTCCCGAAGGTCAGTGCCGGGTTCTTGCCGCGCGCGAAGTCCTGCAACTCGCGCAGGTTGCGGACGGGCAGGCGCGGGTTCACCGCGATCACGTTGGGCGCGGCCCCCAGCAGCCCGATCGGGGCGAAGCCATTCACCGCATCATAGGGAATGCGGGCATGCACCAGACTCGAAATCACGAAGGAGCCGCTGCCGGCCAGCAGGATGGTGCTGCCATCCGGCGGCGCCTTGGCGACGATGTCATTGCCCAGGATACCGCCCGCGCCGCCCCGATTCTCGATCACGATGCTCTGGCCCAGCCGGGCCGACATGCCCTCGGCCAGGATGCGGCCCACGATGTCGTTGCTGCCGCCGGCGGTGAAGGGGATGATCAGCCGCAGCGGGCGGGATTGGGCCCGCGCGAGGGGGGGGAAAGCAAGGCTGGGCAGGGCCAGCAGCCCGAGCGCGGCGCGCCGGGCGATCATGCCCGCTTCTCCTGCGCGTTCCGCAGCAGGGCGAGGCCGCGATACACGCCATGCACCATCTTGGAGTAGGGCATCACCAGGAAGAAGGCGAGGACCAGGCCCAGATGGATGGCCAGCATCACGCCCATCGCACCGGTGTGCCGGATGGCCAGCAGGAGGAGGCCGGTGCTGCCGATGAGAAACAGCAGCGCCAGCATCGCCACCTCGCCGCCCAGCAGCCGCTTCGCCACGGGGCCGGGGTCCGTCACGCTCTTCACCCAGAGCAGCCCGGCGGTGCCGATGCAGAGCAGGACGCCGCCCCAGGTGCCAAGCTGCACGGGCAGGCTCAGGAAGGCATGCGGCGACTTCCACCCCATGAAGTGATGATAGAAGGCGCCCACGCTGGTCGCCGCGAAGCAGAGCATGAAGCCGTAGAACATGGCGTGGTGGAGCCAGCGCCGCGTCTGCGCGAAACTGTCATCCAGGTCATTGCAGCCATGCCCGCCGCCGCCCAGGTTGCGCAGCGTGAGGATATCCACCGCGGCCTCCGCCACCGGTGCCACGGTGATGGGCTTCTGCCCCGCCCCGGGCGCCGTCCCGCGCCAATAGCGCGCGGCGCCCATGCCCATGGCAAAGAGCCCATAGCCGAAGCTGAGCGAGGCCATGCTCACCATCAGCCAATAGGGGATCACCCGGAAGAAGGCGCCCGTCCCGGTCTGCGCCGTATAGAGGATGGCCGGGTCCTGCAGCGCCATGGTCAGCAGCAGGACCAGCGTGGCGCCCAGGAAGGCGGCCAGCGAGACCAGCGTGCCATTGCGCTCGAACAGGCGGCCCATGGCCGGCGGCCAGGCGTATTCGGCGTAGGATTCGGCCCGGATCGTCGCGAAGGTCTCCGGCACATTGATGCCGAAGGGATGCGGCGGCGCGTATTGGCACGCGTGGTAGCAGCCCTTGCAGGAATGGCAGAGATTGGCGAGGTGCGTGAGGTCGCCGGTCGTGAATTCACGCCGCAGCGTCATCGCCGGGAAGACGGCGCAATACCCCTCGCAATAGCGGCAGGCATTGCAGATTTCCATCTGCCGCCGGGCCTCGATGGTGGCATCGCTCTCGGTGCCTGTCGCGCTGCCCGGCACGGACGGGCGGTTAATTCCTTCCAATTTTCGCGGCCTCCTCGCCTGCGATGCGGCCAAACACGGTGCCGATGGTCATGCCGAAGCCGGCCAGATAGCCCTGGCCCAGGATATTGCCGGCCATGATCTCGCCACTGGCGAAGATGTTCCCGGAGGGCTTGCCATCGGCCATCATCACCCGCGCCCGCTCATTCACCTTCACGCCGAGGAAGGTGAAGGTGATGCCCGGGGCCAGGGGGTGGCCGTAGAAGGGCGGTTTATCAATCCGCCGTGCCCAATGACTCTTGGGGATGGCGAGCCCCTCGGTGCGGCAATCATCCAGCTTGTTGCCGTGGAAGGTGCCGGGCCGCACCGCCGCGTTGTATTCGGCCACCACGCGCTCCAGCTTCGCGGGGTCGAGCCCGAGCTGGACGGCAAGCCCGCCGATGGTGTCCGCCTTCATCGGGGGGAAGACGCTCGGCAGGTAATTGTGCAGCGCCTGGCTGTCGGTGATGGCGAAGGCGCGCTGGTCGCGCTGCTGGGCGATCAGCCTTCCCCAAATGGCGTAGCGCTTGGGCCAGACATCCTCGCCCTCATCATAGAAGCGCTCCACATCCTTGTTCACGACGATGGAGAAGGGCACGCAGTCGAGCCGCATGGCGAGGCCGCCATCCTCCATCGGTGCGCGCGCGTCATTGGCGACCGCGTGGAACTGCGTGGGGTCGCCCACCTCCTGCACGCCGCTGGCCAGCATGTCCTTCAGGACGCGCCCCTGGGCATAGGGGGTGCCGCGCACCTGGAAGTTGTCCGCCGCATCGCCCCAATACTGGCGCAGCCATTCGCGATTCGCCTGGAAGCCGCCGGCCGAGGCGATCACCGCCTTGCAGCGGATGCGCTGCGGAAAGCCCCGCCAGGAGACGATGGCCTCGCGGCAGAAGCCCTCCTCGATGGCGATGTGCTGGACTTCGGTGTCGTAGAGGATCGTGATGCCGAGCTTCTCGGCCGTGCGGTACAGCGCATTCACCAGCGCCTTGCCGCCGCCCAGGAAGAAGGCGTTGGTGCGGCTCAGGCTGAGCGTGCCGGAGAGGCTGGGCTGGAACACCACGCCGCAATCGCGCAGGAAGCCGGGCGCATGTTCGCTGGCGCGGATGCACATGCGGGCCAGGCCCTCATCCGTGCGGCCGCCCGTCACGCGCAGCAGGTCATCCCAGTATTCCTCCTCGAGGTAGCTCTCGGTCAGCACGTCGGTCGGTTTGGGATGCAGGGCGCGCAGATTGCGCGTGTGGCGGGAATTGCCGCCGCGCATGGGCTTGGGCGCATGCTCGGCGAGGATGACGCTGGCGCCCGCCCGGGCCGCCGTGATGGCGGCGGAGAGCGCAGCATTGCCGCCCCCCACCACCAGGACATCCCAGAGGCGTGTGAAATCAACCATGTGACTGCATATGCGCCGTCGGGTGCGCCTGTCCAGACCGGCGCGGCCGGCGGGACGGGGCTTAAGCCCCGATTCACCACGCTCTGCGATAGCTGCCCGCCTTTGCCGCCGAGAGAGACGCATGTGTCGAAGCGCAGACCAGCCGTGACCCAAGCCGTGGGCCGGACCCCATGAATGCCTCCGCCAGGCGCCCGTTGGGCGAGCGCGAGCGCTTCGTCGCCTTCGCCTTTGCCAGTGCCGATCTGCTCGTCGAGGCGGATCTCGATGGGCGGATCGGCTTCACCGCCGGCGCCTTCCGGCTGCGCTTCGGCGCGGCGCCGGAGAGCTTCATCGGTCAGGATCTGGCCGGGCTGATCGCTGGCCCGGACCGCGGGAGCTTCGCCGCGGCCCTGGCCCTGATGCCCGAGCGCGGGCGGCTTTCGCCCACCGTGCTGCGCCTCGCCAATCCCGAACAGACGCCCTTCGTCGTCTCCGGCCTGCACCTGGCCCTGCCGGGCGAGCCGGCGCGGCTTTGCGTCTCGATGGGCCCGGTGCCCATCGCGCTCGACTCCGGCGCCCCCGCCGCGTTGAGCCCGGCCGCCCTGCTGCGCGAGGCGGAGGGAAGGCTGCGCAAGCCGGGGCAGGCGGGGGGGCAACTGGGGCTGATCGAGGTCACTGGGCCGCTCTCGCCCGAATTGCGCGCGGCGCTGACCCGCCAGGCGGGCGACCTGGCGGCGGAGCTTTCGCCCGGGCGCTTCGGCGTGCTCTCCGCGCAGGGCGAGCAGGCGCCGGACATCGCCGCCGTGACCGCGCGGCTGGAGGCCATGTTGACGCAGCACGGACATGCGGCCGGCGCCGGGGTGAGCGGCGAGATGCTGGCGCTGGATGCGCACGGCCTCTCCCCCGTGCAGGCGGTGCGCGCGCTGCGCCACGGGCTTGCCACCTTCACCCGCGCCGGCAGTGCGGGCCTGCAGGAGGAGGGGTTTGGCGAGGGGCTTTCGGGGTTCGTGCAGCACATGACGCAGCGCGCCGGCACGATCCGACGCGCCATCGCCCAGCGCCGCTTTCATCTGGAGTACCAACCGATCAAGGGCCTCGCGGATGGGGCGCTGCACCATTACGAGGCGCTGCTGCGGCCCGAAAAGGGCCTGCTGGGCGAGGGATCCGGCCCGCAGGATTTCGTCAACCTGGCCGAGACGGTGGGGCTGACGGAGGAGCTGGACCTGGCCGTGGCGGAGATGGCGCTGGGCGCGGCCAAGGGGCTGGTGGGCGCGCAGCGCATCGCCGTGAACGCCTCGGGCCTCTCGATGCAAAGCGCCAGCTTTCGCAAGGCGCTTTTCGCGCTGCTCGAGGCGAATGCCCATGCCGGGCAGCGCCTGATGGTGGAACTGACCGAAAGCGCCGAGATCGAGGATGAGGCCGCCGCCGCCACGACGATCGAGGCGCTGCGGGAGCGAGGCATTCCCGTCTGCCTGGATGATTTCGGCGCGGGCGCGGCCGCCTTCCGCTACCTCAAGGCCTTCCGGGTGGATTACGTGAAGGTGGATGGCAGCTTCGTCGAGGCCGCCATGCGGAGCGAGAGGGACCGCAGCTTCGTGGCCGCCATGGTGGATCTCTCGGTGGCGGTGGGCGCCAAGGTGGTGGCGGAGCGCATTGAGACGGCCGAATACGCGCAGACCATGCAGGATCTGGGGGTGCATCTCGGCCAGGGGTGGCATTTCGGCCGGCCCGGCCCCTTGCCCAAGGCCGCGCCTGTGGTGGCGGCCCGCCGCACGGGCAAGCAGGAAAGCTGGGGCTGAAGGGCTTTCCAGGCCCGGCGCGGGGCAGTAACGCTGCTTGCCATGCAGTCCGATCGCGTCATCATCGTGGGGGCCGGCCCGGTGGGCCTGGTCGCCGCCGCCGCCCTGGCCGCCGAGGCCATCCCGGTCGCCATCATCGAAGCCGAGCGCGACCTGCCGGATGGCATGCGCGCCAGCACCTTCCACCCGCCCACGCTCGACATGCTGGAGCGCTTCAGTGTGGTGGAAAGCCTGATCGCCGACGGCCTGATCTGCCCCACCTGGCAGTTCCGCGACCGCGCGGAGGGCCCGATCGCCACCTTCGACCATGCGATGATCGCGGCGGATACGCGCCACCCTTACCGGCTGCAATGCGAGCAATGGCGGTTGACGCGGCTGCTGCGCGAACAGCTGGCACGCAACCCGGATGTCGAATTCATCTATGACGCGCGCGCCCTGGGCGTGACGCAGGATGAGGCGGGTGTCACGCTCCGCCTCGAACGGCCGGACGGGCATGCCGAGACCCTCGCAGGCCGCTATCTCATCGGCGCGGATGGCGCGCGCAGCGCGATCCGCAAGAGTCTCGGCATTGGCTTCGACGGGCAGACCATCCCGGAGATCTACCTCACCCTCTCCACCCCCTTCGCCTATCACGAGGCCATGGGGGACCTGACCAACATCGCCTATATCAGCGACCCCGATGAATGGTTCGTGCTGCTGCGCAACCTGCGCCTCTGGCGGCTGCTGCTGCCGACCGATCCGAGCGAACCGGAGGAGGTCATGCTCTCGGATGCGCGGATCGAGGAGCGGATGCAGCAGGTGCTGCCCAAGGCCGGGCGCTACGAGATCATCCACCGCACCGCCTATCGCGTGCATGAGCGCGTGGCCGAGCGCTATGTCGAAGGGCGCGTCTTCCTGGCGGGCGATGCGGCGCATGTGAACAACCCGCTGGGCGGCATGGGCATGAATGGCGGCATCCATGACGCGCTGAACCTGGCGGCGAAGCTTGCCGCCGTGTGGCGCGGCGCGCCGCTCGAGGGCATGGGCCGTTACGAGCGGCAGCGCCGCAAGGTGGCGCTGGAGGTCGTGCAGCAGCAGGCGCTGCGCAACCGCTCCATCCTCAACCAGAAGGACCCCGCGGTGCGGCAGGCCTTCCTGGATGATCTGCGCGCCACGGTGGCCGATCCGGCGCGGCACCGCGCCCATCTGCTGCGCACCAGCATGATCCAAAGCCTGCGAGACCTGGAGAGGGTGGAATGAACGCGTCTGATCGACCAAGCGTCAGCGAGGGCGTGAATCAGCCGCCCAACAATGAGACCGATCTGGAAATCTACGCCCGCCAGGGCCTGGGCCGCCGCGCCGGCCCCGGTGTGGCTCCGGCGCTCGTCATCGTGGATTATGTGGTGGGCTTCGCTGACCCGTCACAATTCGGCGGCGGCAATATCGGCCCGGCCATCGAGCAGACCGTCCATCTGCTGGCCCATGCGCGCCGCAAGGGCTGGCCCGTGGCGCATACCCGCGTGGTCTATGCCGAGGATGGCTCGGATGCCGGGGTCTTCACGCTCAAGGCGCCCTCCCTGCTCAAGCTGACCGAGCATTCGCCGCTCTCCCAGATCATCCCCGAGCTGACCCCGGCACCTGGCGAGCTGGTGGTGCGCAAGCGCGGCGCCTCGGCCTTTTTCGACACGCATCTGGCGGGCTTCCTGACCATGCGGCGCGTGGACACGCTGATCGTGACCGGCTGCACCACCTCGGGCTGCGTGCGGGCGACGGTGGTGGATTCCCTCCAGCATGATTTCCGCACCATCGTCGCGACGGATTGCGTGGGCGACCGCGCCATCGCGCCGCATGAGGCAAATCTTTTCGACATGGGGCAGAAATACGCGGATCTGATGACCCGTGCGGAGATCGAGGCGGCCTGGTGACGGCAGCGCCAACAAGAGCGCAAGACATATATTCCCAAGACTTTAAGCTGTACTCTACCTGATGCGTTCTACTCCAGGTTGTTTTCCTCGAACAATTCTGGTTGATTGATGGTCGTCAGGCGCTTTTCCCTGGCCTGTCCATCGGAGTGCGCCTCATGGCTCGCCGTGTTTTTCCTGGCACGTCCGGCAATGACCTGGTGAATGCCAGTCTGCTGCCGCCAGGCCATTTCGCCTTTTCCGAGCTTGAGGCCGGAATGGACAGCTTCCTGGGCTCGGCCGGCCCGGATGAGGTCTGGGGCGGCGATGGGGATGACTTCCTGTACGGTCTGGCCGGGGCGGATCTTCTTGTCGGTGGCGACGGGATGGACCAACTCTTCGGAGGTGCGGGCCATGATCGCCTGGAGGGGGGCGCCGGGTTCGACATCCTGCTGGGCGGCGATGGCAATGACACGCTGGTCGGCGGAACGGGTCAGGACGGCCTGCTCGGCGAGGCCGGGGATGACGCGCTGAACGCCCAGGCCGGCGATGCCTTCCTGGATGGTGGCGCGGGCGATGACACCATCACCACCACGGGCGGTCAGAGCCACGCCATCGGCGGCAACGGCAACGACGTCTTCCACGTCAGCGGCGGCGACAATTTCGTCGAGGCCGGCGCCGGAAATGACCGCGTCCACGCCGGCACGCTGGACGACGTGATCCATGGCGGCGATGGCAATGACACCATCGTGACCTATGGCGGTCGCGCCGCCATTGATGGTGGCGATGGCCGGGACCGGATCGTCTCCGGCGATGATGATGATGCCATTCTCGGTGGCGCCGACAATGACGTGATCATCGCCGGCCATGGGCGCAATGCGGTCGAGGGCGGAACGGGGAATGACCGGATCACCACCGGCGATGGCGATGACGCGGTGCAAGGCGGCGATGGCGATGACACGATCATCGCCGGCGGCGGCGCCAGCGCGCTGGATGGCGGCAGCGGCAACGATGTGATCATCGCCGGCGCCGGCGCCGACAACATCCAGGGCGGCGAGGGCGATGATGTCATCGACGCCGGCGAAGGCGCCAACAACGTCCTCGGTGGTCAGGGGAATGACCGCATCACCACCGGGGATGGCCAGGACAATATCGATGGCGGCGAGGGCGGGGACCGCATCTCCGCTGGCGATGGGCTGAACAATATCACGGGCGGGGGCGGGCATGACACGCTGATCGCCGGCAGCGGGACGGATTTCATCAGCGGCGATGCCGGCCATGACGTGATCGCCTCCGGCGGCGGCCAGGACTTCGTCCAGGGCGGGCTGGGGCAGGATCGCATCACCCTGGGCGCCGGCGATGATTTTGGCAGCGGCGATGGCGGCCATGACAGCATCGAGGGCGAGGCGGGCGCCGATCACCTTGCCGGCGGCAGCGGCGATGACCTGCTGGATGGTGGCTCGGGCGCCGATGTCGTGCTGGGCGACGGGGGCGATGACACGGTGGTGGCCGCGATCGCCGACCTCACGCCCGGCGCCACGGACCAGCTGAGCGGCGGGGCGGATTTCGACACGCTGCGCCTCGCCTTCAGCAGCGCACAATGGGGCCAGGCCGCCAACCAGGCCGAGCTGGCGCGGCTCCTGGCCGATTTCGCCAACCCGGCGCTGGGCGGCGTGGTGGCCAGCGCGCGCTTCCAGTTCCAGGCACAAGGCTTCGAAGCGCTCGATGTTGTCGTGAACGGGGCCGTGCTCACCACCGCCGATGACCCGGTGGATGCGGTGGATGACCTGTTCCTGGTGAATGCGGGCGCTGTGCTCAGCGGCAGCCTGATCGCCAATGACAGCGTGCCGGACCTTCTGGGCCAGGTGCAGCGCATGACGGCCGCGCCCGGCCCGGGCGCCTTTGCCCTCAACACCGGCACGGGGGCCTTCACCTTCGACACGGCCGACCATTTCCAGGGCCTGGCCCAGGGCCAGACGCAGGATCTGAGCTTCACCTATCGCCTGCGCGATGCGGATGGCGACCAGGACCTGGCCATCGCAACCATCCGCGTGGTGGGGGTGAATGACGCGCCCGTGGTGCAGGCCCCGCTGGCCGACCAGGCCGGCGCGGAGGGCGCGCCCTTCAGCCTCACCCTGCCGGCGCTCGCCTTTGCCGATGCTGATGCCGGGGATGCGCTGACCTACACGGCGGAGCTTGATGGCGGCGCGCCGCTGCCTGGCTGGCTGAGCTTCGATGGCGGCACGCGCAGCTTCAGCGGCACGCCCACCGATGGCGAGGATGGTGTGCTGGCCATCCGCGTGACGGCGACGGATGGGGCGCTGGCCAGCGTCAGCGACGTCTTCCTGCTCTCGATCGCCAATGTGCTCTGAGGCGGGCGCGCCTCAGCCTTCCTTCTTCCAGGCGGTCAGCTTGCGGTAGATGGTGCTGGGGTTCACCTCCAGCAGGGCCGCGGCGCGCGGCACATCCTGACCAGTATGCTCCAGGGCCGCGAGGATCAGCCGCTTTTCCGAAACGGCCAGCGGCTCGATCGGCGGCCTCTGCGCCGGGGCCTGGGGGGCGAGCGCTGCGGCGGGGGCGGCCATCGGCGGCGCGTCATGCAGCAGAAGGGCCGGCAGCATCTCGCGCGTGATCAGCGCGCCCTCATGCAGCACCACGGCGTTGCGCAGCACATTCTGCAATTGCCGAACATTGCCCGGCCAGGGATAGGCGCGGATCGCGGCCTCGGCCGCCGCGTCGAAGCCCTGGAACGCCTTGCCCTCCTCGCGCGCGAAAAGCGTGAGGAAGTGGCGCGCGATGAGCAGCACGTCTTCGCCGCGCGCGCGGAGCGGCGGGAGAGCGACCGGCACGACGAAAAGCCGGTAGTAGAGATCCTCACGGAAGCGCCCGGCCTGCACCTCGGCCAGGATGTCGCGGTTGGTGGCGCAGACCAGGCGCACATCCACCGGCTCGGCCCGCGTGCCGCCCACCGGTGTCACCATGCCGGTCTGCACGAAGCGGAGCAGCTTCACCTGCATGTCCATCGGCATCTCGCCGATTTCGTCGAGGAAGAGCGTGCCGCGATCCGCGCTGCGCGCCGCGCCCAGGCGGTTCTCGGTGGCGCCGGTGAAGGCACCCTTCACATGACCGAAAATCTCGCTCTCCAGCAGGTCGCGCGGGATGGCGCCGCAATTCAGCGCGATGAAGGGCTTGCCTTTGCGCGGCGAGGCCTGGTGCAGCGTCTCCGCCGCCACCTCCTTGCCGGTGCCGCTCTCGCCCGTGATGAAGACCGTGGCCTTGGAGGCGGCGACGCTCTCCAGCGTGCGATAGACGGCCTGCATGCTGGGCGAGGCGCCGATGAAGCCGCCGAAGGAATCCCGCCCCAGCACGCTCTGCGCCGTGGCCAGGGCCTGGCGGAGCGAGCGCTTTTCCAGCGCGTTGTCGAGCGTGACCCGCAGCCGGGCGGCGGCGTAGGGCTTCAACAGGAAATCCGTCGCGCCCTCGCGCATGGCTTCCACGGCGGTGTTCACCGAGCCATGGGCCGTCAGCACGATGCAGGCGGCGTTGTTGCCGGCCGCCTTCAGCCGACGCATCAACTCCATGCCGGAAAAGTCGGGGAGAACCAGGTCCACAAGGATGGCATCCGGCTGCCAGTCCTGCGCCATGGCCAGGCCATCGGCGCCGGTCTCGGCGTGGCGCATCTCATGGCCGAAGTCGCGGAGCATCGCCTTGGCGATCTCGGCCTGGGTCGGCGTATCCTCGACCAGCAGGACCCGCGCCGGCATCAATGGATCAGGGCGTGCAGCGCCTGAAGGGCGGCCTTGGCTTCATTCAGCAGGCGCGGCAGGACCACGGCGGGCGGCACCGGCTGGCGATGGTCCATGGCGATCCTCGCCTCGCGCTCCAGCCCTACGGCACCAACGGCCGCCGCCGCCCCCGCCAGGCTGTGCGCGGCACGCTCATACCCCTCCTGGTCCCCCGCCTGGGCGGCGCGCGCCAAGTCCTGGGCGAGCCGCGTCAGATCCTCCTCAAAGGTCGAAATGATCGTGCGGAACACGTCCGGCGGGAGGTCTTCGGCCAGTTGATTGGCCACTTCGGGATCGAGTGCGCTCATTCATGAGACTCCTTGCATTTCTGAGGGCTCGCCGTCAATGATCCGGCGTGATTGACGCGAGCCCTGCGCAGGGTTTACCCATGGTGTGTCCTCGCGATTTGTCCGGCCAGCTTGCGGCGAGGTCCCAACTGGGTCGTCCCTTTGACGGGGGCGGAAAACAAGCGCGCTAAACGGCCCAGGGAACGCCCTCCGTGCAGGGCGCCATCCCCACCCCGCCCAGGGTGCCGGACGCCGGTCTTTTGCATGAGGGTGTCACCATGTCCCGCAAGCTCCGCCCCGCCACGCAACTCGTCCGCGGCGGCCTGAACCGTTCCCATCACGGCGAGACCGCCGAGGCGATGTTCCTCACCTCGGGCTTTGTCTATGACAGCGCCGAGCAGGCCGAGGCAACCTTCAAAAACGAGATCGAGCATTACCAGTACAGCCGCTTCGCCAACCCGACGACGACGATGCTGGAGGACCGCCTCTGCGCGATCGAGGGGGCCGAGGCCTGCCGCCTGATGGCGACCGGGATGGCCGCGGTGCATTCCGCGCTTCTCTCCCACCTCAAGACCGGGGATCGCCTGGTGGCGTCCCGCGCGCTGTTCGGCTCCTGCCATTGGATCGTGAGCACGCTGCTGCCGCGCTATGGCATCCATGCCGAATTCGTGGACGGCACGGACATGGCGCAATGGGAAACGGCGCTGAGCAAGCCCGCCACCATGGTGCTGCTGGAAAGCCCCTCCAACCCCATGCTGGAGCTGGTGGACGTCGTCGCTGTCTGCAAGCTGGCCCATGCCGCGGGCGCGCTGGTGGTGGTGGACAATGTCTTCGCCACGCCGCTGCTGCAGAAGCCCTTCGAGCAGGGCGCCGATGTGGTGGTCTATTCCTGCACCAAGCACATGGACGGCCAGGGCCGCGTGCTGGGCGGCGCCGTGCTCGGCCGGAAGAAGTGGGTGGAGGAGGTGCTGATGCCCTTCATCCGCAACACCGGCCCCGCCATGTCGCCCTTCAACGCCTGGGTCATCCTGAAGGGGCTGGAAACGCTGAAGCTGCGGGTGGACCAGATGTGCCGCAACGCCGCCGCCGTCGCGGATTTCCTCTCCGAGCGGACCGAGATCGCGCGCGTTCTCTACCCCTTCCGGGCCGACCATCCGCAGCATGCGCTGGCGGTGCGGCAGATGTCGGGCGGCGGCACGCTGGTCACCTTTGACATTCGCGGCGGGAAGGAGGCCTGCTTTCGCTTCATGAACGCGCTGCAGGTCGTGGACATCTCCAACAACCTCGGGGATTCGAAGTCGCTCGCCACGCACCCGGCCACCACCACCCATATGCGCATCGGGCCGGAGGAGCGTGCGAAGCTCGGCATCACCGACGGCACGGTGCGCCTCTCGGTGGGCCTCGAGGATGTGGCGGACCTGATCGAGGACCTGGCCGAGGCGCTGGACGCGGTCAGCGCGCCCGGCCTGCGCGCGGCGGAGTAGCCCCGCGGGGGCGAGCCATGGCAGGATGACCACATGACCCTGGAAACCTGGCTCGCCTTCGCCCTCGCCTCGCTCATCACCGTGATGATCCCGGGGCCCGTCGTGGTCTTCATCCTCGGCCGTTCGCTCGGCGGCGGGTGGCGCGCAGCGCTGCCCACCGTGGGCGGCGTGGCGCTGGGCGATGCGGTGGCGCTTGCCGCCTCGCTCGCCGGGCTGGGCGCGCTGCTGGCGGCGAGTGCGACGGCCTTCACCGTCGCGAAATGGCTGGGCGCCGCCTACCTGATCTGGCTCGGCGTGAAGCTCTGGCGCGCCCCGGTCGGCGAGGCGGTGGCGCTGCCCGCAAGGAATGCCTTCCGCGACGCCTTCCTGGTGACGGTGCTGAATCCCAAGAGCATCGCCTTCTTCGTGGCCTTCCTGCCGCAATTCCTCGATCCGGCGCGGCCCTACCTGCCGCAGGCGGCGCTGGTGCTGGTCACCTTCGTGGGCCTCGGCGCGCTCAATGCGCTGGGCTATGCGCTGCTGGCGGGCAAGCTTTCGGATGCGGTCCGCCGCGTCTCCGTGCGGCGCGCCTTCAACCGCGTGGGTGGTGCGATGCTGATGGGCGCCGGTGTCGCCACCGCCGCGATGCGCCGCACATGAGGCCCTACACCACCGTCACGCGCGGCGTGCGCGTCACCATCCGCCCTTTCTACCTGGCCGATCAGTCGGAGCCTTCCGAAGGCCGGTATGTGTGGGCCTATAAGGTCCAGATCGAGAATCTCGGCCAGTCCACGGTGCAATTGCTGAAGCGCAGCTGGGTCATCACCGATGGCATGGGCCGCGAAATGCGCGTCCATGGCGAGGGGGTGGTGGGCGAGCAGCCGATCCTCGAACCTGGCGAGAGCTTCGACTATACCTCGGGGACGCCCTTGCCGACGCCCTCGGGCTTCATGCGCGGCACCTACCACATGATCGTGGTCGAGACGGGCGAGGCCTTCGACGCGGCGGTGCCGGCCTTTTCGCTGGACAGTCCGCATCAGCAGGGCGGCGTCCATTGACAGCCGGGCTCAGAGAGATTCCGTCCTTCCGCCCGGATGGTGCTTGCGGAGTCGCTGCCCCGCCCCATCTGGCCAGTTCTGAGGCGTGACGCGCCCCCGCCCTGGGGGTGATGCAGGCCTCCAGGGAATTGCCAAAGCCATGAATGTCCAATTGCCCGCCACCACCAAGGCCGATGACAAGATGAGCGGTATCGTCCGTCCCAGCCGCGCCGAGGCCGAGGCCGCTGTCCGCACCTTGCTGCTCTGGGCCGGCGATGATCCGGACCGCGAGGGCCTGGTGGACACGCCCGCCCGCGTCGCCCGCGCCTATGAGGAATTCTTCGCCGGCTATGGCGATGATCCGGTCGCGATGCTCGCCCGCTCCTTCGAGGAAACGGACGGCTATGACGAGATGGTCGTGCTGCGCGACATCCGCCTGGAGAGCCATTGCGAGCACCACATGGTTCCCATTATCGGCAAGGCGCATATCGCCTATCTGCCGAATGGCCGCGTGGTGGGGATCTCCAAGCTGGCCCGCGTCATCGAGACCTATGCCAAGCGCCTCCAGATCCAGGAAAAGCTGACGGCGCAGATCGCCAACACGATCGAGACCGTGCTGCAGCCCAAGGGTGTGGCCGTCGTGATCGAGGCGGCGCACCAGTGCATGACCACGCGCGGCATCCACAAGCCGGGCGTCTCCATGGTCACCTCGCGCATGCTGGGCGAATTCCGCACCAATGACGCGACGCGCCGTGAGTTCCTCTCGATCATCAGCGGCTCGCGCGGGATCCTCGAAGGCTGAATCGCCCGGCCGCACCCGCCTGTCCTGGTTTGCAGGCGGGTGCGAATGGGCTAACCGAGGGGCTTGTTCTCGCACGGGTCCCATGTCCGCCATACGCATCGCTCCCTCGCTGCTCGCCGCCGATTTCACCCGCCTGGGCGAGGAAGTGCGCGCCATTGAAGCCGCCGGGGCGGACTGGCTGCATCTGGACATCATGGACGGCCATTTCGTCCCGAACATCAGCTTCGGGCCGGGCCTGGTGAAGGCCTTGCGGCCGCACAGCCGAATGCCCTTCGACGTCCATCTAATGATCGCCCCGGCCGACCCCTACCTGGCCGCCTTCGCCGAGGCCGGCGCCGACATCATCAGCCTGCACCCCGAGGCCGGGCCGCATCTGCACCGCAGCCTGCAGACCATCCGCGCCCTTGGCAGGAAGGCCGGCGTGGTGCTGAACCCGGCCACCCCCGTCGAATCCCTGGCCCATGTGCTGGACCTGACGGATCTCATCCTCGTCATGTCGGTCAATCCGGGCTTTGGCGGGCAATCCTTCCTCTCCAGCCAGTTGGAGAAGATCGCGACCCTGCGCCGGATGATCACCCAATCCGGCCATGAGATCGCCCTCCAGGTGGATGGCGGCGTCACCTTGAAGACCGCCCCGGATTGCATTGCGGCCGGTGCGGATGTTCTTGTGGCGGGAACAGCCGTGTTTGGTGCCCCGGATTACGCCGCGGCCATCGCTGGACTGAGGGGAGGTGCCTGATGGCCGACATCTTCCGCGGCGTGCGCGGGCTCTTCTCACGGCTCAAGCCGGTGCGCGTGCCCGATGCGCCGGCGCGTTCCTTCCGCGACCTCTGGCCCGGCGATGCGGCGCGCGGCGCGCGCCTGCTGCGCGGCGAGTTCGAGGTGCTGGGCTCCGCCCGGCTGCTGAATGACTGGTCACCCGGGGCAGGGCCCATCCTGTGGCGGCAGGCCGCCCACAGCTTCGCCTGGTTGCGGGACTTGCGGATGCTGGGCACCGATGCCGCCCGCGTGAAGGCGCGCGACCTGACGGAGGATTGGCTGGCCCGTGGCAGCACCGAGCCCATGGCCCTCGCGCCGGAGGTCATGGCCGCCCGCATTTCCGCCTGGCTCGGCCATTGGGATTTCCTGGCGGCCACGGCCGAGGAAGGCTTCCGCCGCCCGCTCCTGCAACGCCTGGCGCAGGATGGCCGCGCCCTCTCCGCCAGCCTGCCGGCCGAGGCCGCGCATCGTGGCGCGCTCGTCGTTCTCAAGGGCAGCATCGCCGCCGCCGTGGCGATGGAGGAGGAGGCCTGGCTGACCCGGGCGCTGCGCTTCCTGCCGGCCGAGCTGGAGCGCCAATTCCATCCCGATGGCGGCCATGTGGAGCGCAGCCCCGCCACCCAACTCCTGGCCCTCCAGGACCTGATCGAAATCCGCAACCTGCTGAATGGCGTGGGCATCAGCTCACCGCCGCAGCTTTCCACCGCGCTGGAGCGCGCAGGCCAGGCGCTTCGCCTGTTCCGCCATGGCGACATGTCCCTCGCCCTCTTCAACGGCACGCGGGAGGAGGCGCCCTCGTTGGTGGATGTCGTCCTCGCCCAGGGGCTGGCCAAGGGTCGCGCGCCCATGCTGCTGGAGGAGACGGGCTTCCAGCGCATGGCGGCCGGGCGCACCCTGGTCATCGCCGATTGCGGCGCGCCGCCGCCGGGCCGCGCGCCGGATGCGGCCTCCGGCCTGCCGCGGGGCGCCGACCGGCCGGCCCATGCCGGCACCCTCTCCTTCGAGATGTCCATCGGGCGGGACCGGCTGATCGTGAATTGCGGTGCCGCCCCCGCCGCCGATGCCGCCTGGCGCGACGCGCTGCGCGGCACCGCCGCCCATTCCACCCTGACCCTGGCCGACACCAACAGCTCCGAGCTGCGCGAGGAAGGCCTGGGCCGCCGGCCGGAGCGCGTGGAGATCGAGCGGCAGGAGGCCAATGGCGCGCAATGGCTGGAGGTCGGCCATGACGGCTATCGCCGCACCCATGGCGTGGTGCATCGGCGGCGGCTCTATCTCTCGGAGACCGGCGATGACCTGCGTGGCGAGGATTCGCTGGAACCCTTTCCCGGCCCCGCCACCGCCTGGGCCATCCGCTTCCACCTGCATCCGGGCGTCACCGCCGTCCTCCAGGAGGAGGAGGGCGGTGTGCTGATGCGCCTGCCGGGCGGCCAGGGCTGGCGCTTCCGGGCCCGCGGGGCGCGGGTCGAGCTGGAAGAAAGCGTCTATCTCGCGGCGGAACCTCGGCGGACCAGCCAGATCGTGCTGACCTCGGATGGCGAGGCGGAGACGGTGCAATGGGCGATCAGCCGGGTGGTGCCGGGGGGCGAGACGTAGCAAGGGGCTTTGCCCCCTGCACCCCCACAAGGGAGCGGAGCCCCCTTGACCCCACGCAACAGGGATCCAACCCATCAAGATCCTTCAGCTCACCAATGTGGATTTTTCGCTGCGGCATTTTCTGCTGCCGGTCATGCGAGGCGCGCGCGCGCGCGGGCATGAGGTGGTGGGCATCGCGGCCGAGGGGCCGCTGCTCGACATCGCCCGCGGCGAGGGGTTCCGCATCATTCCCGTGCCCATGCAGCGCAGCCTGGACCCGCGCGCCCATCTGCCGGCCTTTCGCGAATTGCGGCGGATCATGCGCGAAGAAAAATTCGACCTGGTGCACGCGCATATGCCCATCTCGGGCTTCCTCGCCCGCGCCGCCGCCCGGGCCGAGCGCGTGCCGCGCATCGCCTATACCTGCCACGGCTTCCTCTTCAACCAGCCGGGCCCACTCTGGCGGCGCGGGCTTTCGCTCGGCGTGGAATGGGTGGGCGGGCGCATGACCGATACCTTCCTGACGGTCAGCGAGGAGGAGGCCGCCGATGCGCGCCGCCTCTGGATCCATCGCGGTGCCACCGCCACCGGCAATGGGCGGGACCCCGCGATCTTCCATCCCGATGCCGAAGCCCGCGCCGCGCTGCGCGCCGAGATGGGCGTGGGGCAGGGGGATTGCGTCGTCATCGGGATTTCCCGCCTGGTGCGCCACAAGGGCTGGCCGGAGCTGCTCCAGGCCATGGAGAGCGTGCCCGGCGCCCAGCTCTGGGTGGTGGGGGAGCGCCTGGCTTCCGACCATGGCGAGGACCTGACCCCGCATTTCGCCCGCGCCGCCGCCGCCCTCGGCCCGCGGCTGCGGATGCTGGGCTATCGGCATGATGTGGCGCGTCTGCTCCAGGCCGCCGACATCTTCGCCCTGCCCAGCCATTTCGAAGGGCTGCCCATGTCCATCATCGAGGCCATGCTGAGCGGGCTGCCGGTGGTCGCCACCGAGATCAGCGGCTGCCGCGAGCAGGTGGTGGATGGACAGACCGGCTTGCTGGTCCCGCCCATGCAGGTGGCGCCACTCGGGGCTGCGCTGGCGCGGCTGGCCGCCGATGCGTCGCTCAGGCAAAGCATGGGCGAAGCGGGCCTGGCCCGCGCCCGCGAAAGATTCACCGAGAGCGCGGTGGTGGGCCGCACGCTCGACCTTTTGGGATTGTGACCATGAACCTGCCCATTCGCCGCGCTTTGCTCTCCGTCTCGGACAAGACGGGCATCGTGGAATTCGCGCGCTTTCTGGCCGATCGCGGGGCGGAAATCCTCTCCACCGGGGGCACCGCCCAGGCGATCCGTGCCGCTGGCATCCCCGTGAAGGATGTGAGCGAGCACACGGGCTTTCCGGAAATCCTGGATGGCCGCGTGAAGACTCTGGTGCCGCAGGTGCATGGCGGCATCCTCGGCCGCCGGGACGATCCGGCGCATCTGGCGCAGATGGCCGAGCACGCCATCGCGCCGATCGACCTCGTCGCGGTGAATCTCTACCCCTTCGAGGCGACGGTCGCGAAGGGCGCGGCCTTCGAGGATTGCATCGAGAACATCGATATCGGCGGCCCCGCGATGATCCGCAGCGCCGCGAAAAACCACGCCCATGTGGTGGTGGTGACCGAGCCCGCGCATCTCGCCCGCATCACCGCCGAGATCGAGGCAACGGGCGGCACCAGCGCCGAGCTCCGCCGCGAACTCGCCGCCGCCGCCTATGCCCGCACCGCCGCCTATGACGCCGCCATCTCCAACTGGTTCGCCGGCCGGCTTGGCCAGGATTTCCCGCCGCGCCTGGCCTTTGCCGGGCAACTCGCGCAGACGCTGCGCTATGGCGAGAACCCGCACCAGAAGGCGGGCTTCTACCTGGATGGCAGCGCGCGTCCGGGGATTGCGACCGCCAAGCAGGTGCAGGGCAAGGAGCTTTCCTACAACAACCTGAATGACACCGACGCGGCCTATGAGGCCTGCGCGGAGTTCGACGCGCCCGCGATCGTCATCGTGAAGCACGCCAACCCCTGCGGCATCGCGCTGGCCGATGACCTCGCCACCGCCTGGGACCGTGCGTTGCTGTGTGATCCCGTCTCGGCCTTTGGCGGCATCGTCGCCGCAAACCGGGTTCTGGACGCGGCGGCGGCGGAAAAAATCACCGCCATCTTCACCGAGGTGGTGATCGCGCCCGATGCCGATGAAGCCGCCCGCGCCATCTTCGCCCGCAAGAAAAATCTCCGCCTGCTGCTGACCGGCGGCATGCCGGACCCCGTGGCGCCGGGCATGACCTTCCGCAGCGTCGCGGGCGGCTTCCTCGCGCAGTCGCGCGATTCCGGGCGCGTGACGGAGAGCGAACTCCGCGTGGTGACCAAGCGCGCGCCGAGTGCGGCCGAGATGGCGGATCTCCTCTTTGCCTTCCGCGTCTGCAAGCATGTGAAGTCCAACGCGATCATCTACGCCAAGAACCAGGCCACCGTCGGCATCGGCGCGGGCCAGATGAATCGCGTGGAAAGCAGCCGCATCGCCGCCTGGAAATCCGAGGCCGCCGCCAAGGCCGCCGGCCTGCCCGAGCCGCTGGCCAAGGGCAGCGTCGTGGCGTCGGACGCCTTCTTCCCCTTTGCCGATGGGTTGGAGACGGCAGCCGCCGCGGGCGTCACAGCCGTGATCCAGCCGGGCGGCTCGATGCGCGATGCCGAAGTGATCGCCGCCGCCGATGCGGCGGGGCTGGCCATGGTCTTCACCGGGATGCGGCACTTCCGGCACTAAAGAAGGGCCTCCGGCGGCTGGGGCCGAAAGGCCCCAGACCCCAGGACTTCAGGTGGTGCCAGGCCAGAGGCTGGTGCATGCTTCGTCGTGACACAGCCAGGGGTGAAGCGTGACGGTCGAGACTCTTTTGCTGGGGCTGGCGCTGCTGCTGCTCCTCGCCCTCCTGGCCGTGCTGCTGACCCGCAAGCCCGCGACTGACCCCACCCTGCCCCTGCTGCAAGCCGCGCAGGAGCGCCAGGGTGAGCGGTTGGGTGCCCTGACTGGCGAAGTGAAAGCGGCGTTGGCCGCCAGCGAAGCCTCCCTCGGCGCCGTGGTGCAGGGCTTTGCGGTGGAGCAGGCGAAGCTGCTGAACGAGGCCCTGCTGAAGCAGACCGAGGCCCTCGCCGCCATGGAGAAATCCCTGCTGGAACGCTTCGCCGCCGAAGCCAAGGCGACGCAGGAGGGGCTTTCCGCCGGCATGCTGAAGCAGGCGGAATCCCTCGCGAACACCGAGAAATCCCTGCTGGAACGCCTCACCGCCGACGCCAAGTCCACCCAGGAGGCGATGAGCGCCGAGACGGCGCGCTCGCGCGAGGTGCTCGACAAGAAGCTCACGGAGATGCGCGAGACCAGCGAGAAGCGCCTGGCCGAGATCCAGAAATCCGTGAACGAACAGCTCGCCGGCGCCGTCGAGAAGCAGATGAATGAAAGCTTCGCCCGCGTGATCGACCAGTTCACCGCCGTGCAGAAGGCGATGGGTGAGATCCAGGCGGTCACCGGCCAGATCGGCGACATCAAGCGCCTCTTCGGCAATGTGAAGACGCGCGGCGGCTGGGGCGAGACGCAGGTGAAGGCCCTGCTGGACGATATCCTCCCCGAGGGCAGCTACGAGGTGAATGTCCGCCTGCGCGAGAACAGCGCGGATTCCGTGGAATTCGCCGTGGTCATGCCCACCACGGGCGAGGCGCGCGTGCTGCTGCCGGTGGATGCAAAATTCCCCATCGAGGATTACGAGCGGCTGCTGAACGCCTGGGAAGCCGCCGATCCCGTCGCCGAGACGGCCGCGCGCAAGGCGCTGGAAATCCGCATCCGCGGCGAGGCGAAGAAGATCGCGGAGAAATACATCCTCCCGCCGCGCACGGTCGAATTCGGCGTGATGTATCTGCCGACCGAGGGTCTCTACGCCGAGGTCGCGCGCATTCCCGGGCTGATTGACGATATCGGCCGGAACCATCGCGTGCTGATCCTGGGCCCCTCGTTGCTCCCGGCGCTGCTGCGGACCATCCAGCTGGGGCATGTCACGCTGGCACTCTCGAAGAATGCGGAATCCGTGCGTGAATTGCTCTCGGCGACCAAGGGCGAGATGGGCAAGATGGCGGATGTCCTGGACAAGCTGGGCAAGCAGGTGGGCACCGTCACCAAGACCATCGGGGAGGCCCAGAGCCGGACGCGGCAGATCGCGCGCAAGCTGAAGACGATCGAGGCGCTGCCGGGGGATCAGTCAGGGGCGGTGCTGGGGATAGAGGATGGGGTGGTGGATGAAGAAGAAACATAAGGGCCTCCGGCGGCCGGGGCCTCAGGCCCCGGACCCCATCAATAGGCGGGGTCTGGGGCCTCGGCCCCAGCCGCCGGAGGCCCTTTTTTGACTTCTCTCCAACTCCAATCCGCCTCGGGCCTTGCCCTCCTTTGTGTGTTGGCTTGGGCCCTGGGCGGCTTCCGCCGCGACGCCTCCTGGCGCGTTGTCGCTGGGGGCCTGGTGGGCCTGATCGGCCTGGCCGCGTTGCTGCTCCATGTGCCCCCGCTGCGCGCCGGCTTCGCCCTGATCGGCCGCGCCGTGGATGCGCTGGCGCGCGCCACCCAGGCCGGCACGGCGCTCGTCTTCGGCTATCTCGGCGGCGGGCCGCTGCCCTTCGCCGAGGTCACGCCCGGTTCCTCCTTCATCCTCTTCTTCCAGGCCCTGCCGCTCGTTCTGCTGGTCGGCGCGCTTTCGGCGGTGCTTTATCACTGGCGCATCCTGCCCTTCGTCGTGCGCGGCCTGGCGGGCGGGCTGCGGCGGCTCTTCGGGCTGGGCGGCGCGGCCGGCTTCTCCGTCGCGGCCAATGTCTTTGTCGGCATGGTGGAAGCACCGCTGCTCATCCGCCCCTGGCTGAACAAGCTGACGCGATCGGAGCTTTTCGTGGTGATGGTGGCGGGCCTCGCCACCATCTCGGGCAATATGCTGGTGGTCTATGCGATGATCATCGCGCCCGTCGTGCCTGATGCGGCGGGGCAGTTGCTTGCCGCCTCGCTGATTGGCGCCCCGGCCGCCGTGCTGGTCGGGCTGCTGATGATTCCAGGACACGGCGTGACCGAAGGCGAGGCGGAAGCGCCCCCACTCTATTCCAGCACCATGGAGGCGCTGGTGCAGGGCACCAGCGATGGGCTCCAATTGCTGCTCGGCATCATGGCCACGCTGATCGTCTTCGTCGCGCTGGTGGCGCTCGGCAACGAGGTGCTGCAGCCGCTGCTGGGCATCTCGCTGCAACAGATTGCCGGGGTTCTTCTTTGGCCGCTGGCCTGGGCCATGGGGGTGCCGGCGAGCGAGGCCGCGACGGTCGCGCAATCGCTGGGTGTGAAGCTCGTGGTGAACGAGTTCGTGGCCTATCTCGATCTTGCACGCAGCGGCGGCGCGGGGCTGAGCGAGAGATCCCGCGTGATCCTGAGCTACGCGCTCTGCGGCTTCACCAATTTCGGCTCGCTCGGGATCATGCTGGGCGGCATGTGCGCCATGTGCCCGGAGCGCCGGGCGGAGATCGTCTCGCTCGGCCTGCCCTCGCTGTTGGCGGCCACGCTGGCCTGCTGCATGACAGGTGCCGCGGTGGGTGTGCTGACACCGTCGTAAGGCCGGGATAACCTTGGTGCGTCGCCCGGAGAGTCGCCGCATGTCCCATCTTGTCCACCGCAACCTCAAGGTCGCGCCGCCCGTGGCCGTCTCCGGCCAGGGGATCTGGCTGCGGGAAGCCCATGGCCATGCGGTGATCGACGGCTCGGGCGGCGCCGCGGTGGCCTGCCTCGGCCATGGCCACCCGCATGTGCTGGGCGCGATACAGGCGCAGCTCGGCCAGCTCACCTATGCCCACACCGCGCTCTTCTCTTGCGAGAGCGCGGAACGACTGGCCGACATGCTGGTCGGTCACGCACCGGGCGGGCTCACCCACGCCTATTTCGTCTCCTCCGGCAGCGAGGGGATGGAGGCCGCGCTCAAGATGGCGCGCCAGTATTTCGTGGAGAAGGGCGAGCCGCAGCGCACCCGCTACATCGCCCGCCGCCAGAGCTATCACGGCAACACGCTGGGCGCCTTGGCCGCCGGCGGCAACGCCATGCGCCGCGCGCCCTATGCGCCCATCCTGAGCCAGGCCTTCAGCCATGTCGCGCCCTGCTACAGCTATCGCGACCGCCGCGATGACGAGAGCGATGCAGACTACGTCCAGCGCCTCGCCGATGAGCTGGAGGCCGAGTTCCAGCGCCTTGGCCCGCAGAACGTCATCGCCTTCTGCGCGGAGACGGTGGTGGGCGCCACGCTGGGCTGCGTCACGGCGCTCCCCGGCTATTTCCCGAAGATGCGCGAGATTTGCGACCGCCACGGCGCCCTGCTGATCCTGGACGAGGTGATGAGCGGCATGGGCCGCGTCGGCACCATGCATGCCTGGGAGCAGGAGGGGGTGGTCCCGGACATCCAGGTCATCGCCAAGGGGCTGGGCGGTGGCTACCAGCCCATCGGCGGCATCCTCGTGCAGGGGCGTGTCATCGCCGCCATCCGCGACGGTTCGGGCGGCTTCATGCATGGCCACACCTACCAGGCGCACCCCATGGCCTGCGCGGCGGCGCTGGCCGTGCAGGAAGTGATCGCGGAGGAAAACCTGCTCGCCAATGTCAACGCCATGGGGGCGCTGCTGGAGCAGGGGCTGACGGAACGGCTGGGCAATCACCACCATGTCGGCGACATCCGCGGCCGTGGGTTGTTCTGGGCGATCGAGCTGGTGCAGGACCGCGGCAGCAAGGCCGTCTTCGACCCCGCGCTGAAGATCAATGAGCGCGTGAAGCGCGAGGCTTATGTGCGCGGCCTCGGCTGCTATCCCATGGGCGGCACGATCGACGGGCTGCGCGGCGATCATGTGATCCTGGCACCCCCCTACAATGTGACGGAAGAGGAGGTGGGCATGATCCTCGACCGCTTCGGCGCCGCCGTGGAGGCCGCCCTTGCCCAGTGATCCGCGCCGCGGTGTGACGCGCGAGCAGATCATCCTGGCCTATCGTTTGTGCTTCGGGCGGGACCCGGAGGATGAGGCCGTGATCGAGGCCGGCCAGGCGGCCTGGCCGGACCTGGAGAGCATGGGCCGCGCCATGGCGGTCAGTCCGGAATTCGGCGCGCGGCACGGCAGCAATGTCCATGCGCTGCCGCCGCTCGATGCGCCCGGCAATCTGGTCGAGACCGAGGCCGACCCTGCGACGCTGCAATTCATGGCCGGGCGGATCGGCGGATACTGGAACCGCGCGGGCGAGGCGGCGCCGCATTGGTCGGTGCTGACGGAAGAGCGCTTCCTGCCCGAGAACATCGCGGCCAATCTGGAGGCCTTCTATGCCTCCGGAGCCTGGGATGCCCAGGTGCTCGATGCGACACTCGCGCGCATCGGCCGGCGTGCGGAGCAGTTCGAGCATTGTGTGGATTATGGGTGCGGGGTCGGCCGCGTCACGTTGCAGATGGCGCGGCGCTTTCCCCAGGTGACCGGCCTCGACATCTCCGCCCCGCATCTGCACCTGGCGGGGGAGACCTTCCGCCGCGCCGGCTACGAGCATGTGACCCTGACGCAGGTGACGCCGGACCACCTGATGCCCGTGGAAAGCTGCGACCTTTGGTATTCGCGCATCGTCCTCCAGCATTGCCCGCCGCCGGTCACGATGAACATTCTGCGCCATGCCTTCCGTGCGCTGAATCAAGGTGGTGTGGTGATCTTCCAGTTGCCGGTCTGGCTGCAGGGCTACAGCTTCCACGTGCAGCCCTATCTGGCCGGCAGCCCCGGGGCGGAGATGGAGATGCACGCCATCCCGCAGCGCGCCATCCTGGAACTGGCCGATTGGCAGGGCCTCGTGCTGCGTGACCTGCGGGAGGACAACTTCCTGATCGGGCGGCCCGCCGGTGCGGTCTCCAACACCTTCACCTTCGAGAAAATTCGGTAGGGTCCGGGCCAACCCTTCGCCGCTTCGCGGCAAAGTTCAGGCGAGGAGAACCCGATCATGACCCACGCCATGAAACTCGCCGCGGGCGCGGTCTTTCCCCCCATCGTCGTCCCGCGCCTCGGGGGCGGGGAGATCGCCCCGGCCGCGATGGCAGGGTGGCGCCTGCTGGTCGTCTATCGCGGCAAGCATTGCCCGCTGTGCAAGCCCTATCTGGGGACGCTCGACAAGCTGCTGGCGGAGTTCGAAGCCGCTGGCGTCGCGGTGCTGGTCGTCTCCGCCGATCCGGAAGAAAAGGCCGCCGCCGATCACGCCGAATTCGGCTGGCGCTTTCCGCTGGGCTTCGGGCTGACGGTGCCGCAGATGCAGGCGCTGGGTCTCTACATCTCCGACCCGCGCTCGCCGCAGGAGACCGACCGGCCCTTCGCGGAACCCGGCCTCTTCCTGATCAACCCGGCTGGCCAGGCGCAGTTGATCGACATTTCCAACGGGCCCTTCGCCCGGCCTGACCTGGCGGCCATCGCCCGCGGTGCCAAGCGCATCCAGGAGATGAACTACCCGATCCGCGGCATGCTCGGCTGATCGCACCCGACGCGATGGCGCGCGAACCGGCTCCTGCTCGCGGTCACCCCAGCTGCAGGTCCATCCCGCGCGTCAACTCGGTCCAGATGTCGCGCACGCGGATGATGGCGGCGCCGAAATCCTCGGGGCCGAGCCAGACAGGGTCGGTGTCCATCGCCAGCAGGCGTTGGCGGATGCCCTCCCGGTGCATCGTCTCGCGGAACACCTCCACCAGCCGGGCATGCACAGGGGCCGGCATGCGGGCGGGGCCCAGCAGCCCGGCGAAGCCGGACCAGCCGCGCCCCACATTCACCCCCTGCTCGATGAAGGTCGGCACCTCGGGCATGCCGCCCGCGCGCGCATCGCCCAACGCGGCCAGGGGGCGAAGCCGGCCGCTCACGATATGTTCGCGCGTGCTGGTCAGGCTGTTGATGCCGGCATCCACCTCGCGCGACAGATAGGCCACCACCATCGGCGCCTCGCCGCGATAGGCCACATGCGTCATGCCGAGGTTGAGCTGGTTGTTCATGGCCAGCGCGAAGACATGGGCGCTCGACCCCGCGGCCCAGGAGCCCAGGTTCAAGCCGCGGCCAGCCCTGGCCCGCCCCTGGGCGTAGGCGATGAACTCCTGCAGGTTGCGCGGCGGAAGCTCGCTGCGGATCATGAAGATCAGGGTGGTGGTGCCCATCTGGCCAATCGGCATGAAGTCCCGCACGGCGTCATAGGGCGCATTGCCCAGCACGATGGGCGATTGCACCAGCGGCGTGATGGTGAAGAGCAGCGTGTGGCCATCCGGCGCTGCCTTGGCCACGGCATCCGCCCCGATCATGCCCGAGGCGCCGGAGCGATTCTCGATGAGCACCGGCACGCGCAGCATCTCGCTCATCGGCTCGGCGCAGAGCCGTGCCCAGACATCGGTGGCGCCGCCGGCGGGGAAGGGGACGATGATGCGGATCGGCCGGTCCGGCTGCCAGGCGGCTTGACCGAGTGCGGGCGCGGCGAGGGGAGCTGCGGCGAGGGCCAGCAGGCTGCGGCGTTGCATGGTGGTTCCTCCGGTTTTCTTGTCGCGGAGGTTAAGGCCAAACCGGCCCCGGGCAGAAGCCCTATCGTCGGCCGGGCCGGGCCGCGCTGCGCTCCGGCAGGAATTCGACGAAATACTCGTAATTGTCGGCGTTCAGCGCCGCCCGGTCGGGCTCCTTGCGGGCCAGCGCCAGGGCGGCGCTTCGCCCATAGGCCATGTCGCCCGTGCCGGCGGCGAGATGCGTCATCTCATGGACGATCACGCCGGGCCGTGAATCGGCGCCCTCGTTGCGCGCGTTGAAGAAGAGCGGGCAGAGGGTGACGCTGCGCTGCACCAGGTTGGCGACAGCGAAGATGGGACGGTTGCCGCAGGATTCGGCGGTGCCGCAGAGCACGGGCGGGTGGCGCTCCGGCCGCAGCAATTCCCGTGTGCGCGCAAGCCTCGCCCGGATTTTCTGATGCGGCGCGGTGCCGAACCACTCCCGCACATGCGGGTGGTGGGGATCGGCGTCGAGGAAGGCGAGGGCGGCCTCGGTGCGGCGCTCGGCCACGGTGAAGGCGTGCTGGATCAGGATCACTCGCTTGGCGTCGCAGCCGGCGAGGTTTGGCTCCGGCGCCCGCGCCAGCGCGGGCGATGCGCAGAGGAGCAGGGCGACCAACGCCCAGGCGAAACGGAGCGAGGTGCGGACATGGGCGATCATGACCGCAGGCTAGACCAACTCCCGCGCCAGCGCCCCTGAAAACCGCAAGGCGGTGCAATGCGTGCATTGCAGCCGGCCCCCAAATCCTGGGGTCTGGGGCCTTTTGGCCCCAGCCGCCGGAGACCCTTTTCCTCTCTCCTGGCGCGGCGCTTGCAACCTGCGTTCAACCACCACCCCGGAGTTTGCCATGCGCCGCCGTTCTGCCTTGATTCTCGGCACAGCCTGCCTTGCCGCGCCGCATCTGGCGCGGGCCCAGGCCGGCACCATCCGCCTCATCGTCCCCTTCGCGCCAGGCGGCGCCTCGGACACCACGGCGCGCATCATCCAGCCTGGCTTCGCCGCGGCGCTGGGCCGCACGGTGGTGATCGAGAATCGCGCCGGGGCCAGCGGGTCCATCGGCACCTTGCAGGTGGTGCGCGCCACCCCCGATGGCAGCGTGATCGGCATTTCCAACACCTCGCCGCATGGCATCGTGCCGCTGGCCAGCGTGCCGCCGCCCTATGATGGCGATCGCGACTTCACCCATATCGCCATGGTGGCCGACACGCCGACGGTCATGCTGCTGCCCGGCAATTCCCCCTTCAACACCTTCCAGGAGCTGATGGAGGCCGCGCGCACCCGGCCCAATGGCGTGACCTATGGCAGTTCGGGCGTCGCCGGCATGCAGCATCTGCAGGGGGAGATGATGGCCAAGCTCTCCGGGCTGCGCTTCATCCATGTGCCTTATCGCGGCACGGGGCCGGGGCTGCAGGCGACGATCGCGGGCGAGGTGGATTGCTTCCTCACCCCCATGGCCGGCACCACGGGCGCCATCGAGGCGCGCCAGGTGAAGCCCATCGCCATCTCCACGGCGGAGCCCTTCGCGCCGCTGCCCGGCGTGCCGACCTATGTGCAGCTCGGCCTGCCGCAGCTCACCGTCTCCTCCTGGACCGGGATTTCCGGCCCGCGCGGCATGCCGCCGGCCATCGTGGCCGAGATGCATGCGGCGATGCAGCGCGTGCTGGCCGAGCCGGACACCGGGCGCCGCCTGGTCGCGGCCGGGCTTTATCCGCTGACGCGGCCCTATTCCTCGGCGGATTACCAGCAGGTGCATGCGGATTTCGCGCGGGTCTGGGGGCCTGTCGTCCGGGAAGCACGCATCACAATGGATTGAGGCGGGCTGGCCAGCACCGCGCCAGGGTGTAGCCTCGGCGGATGGAAATCTGCCTGAGTTTCGACAATGGGCCGGAGCCCGAGGCCACACCCCTGGTCCTCGCGGCGCTGGCGCGACGCAACCTCCGCGCCACCTTCTTCCCCATCGCACAGAAGCTGCGCGACCCCGCGCGCCGTGCCCTGGCGGAGCGCGCCGTGGTCGAGGGCCACCGCATTGGCAACCACACGCTGACCCATGGCGCGCCGCTCGGCCGCCGCGGCGGGGCCGAGGCGGTGGCGGAAATCACCGAGGCCGAGGCGCTGCTGGCGCCGCTCAACACGCAGCGCCTGTTCCGCCCCAATGGCGGCGGCGGGGCGCTCGGCCCGCATCTGCTCAATGCCAGCGCGCTGCGGCATTTGCGCGCCGAGGCCTACACCGTGGTGCTGTGGAACGCCGTGCCCGGCGATTTCAGCGATCCGGAGGGCTGGCCCGATGTGGCGCTGGCCCAATGCCGCGCGATGCGGGGACCGGTGCTGCTGGTGCTGCACGACCTCCCCAATGGCGCCATGCGCCACCTCGACGCTTTTCTCGACCAGCTCGCGGCGGAGGGCGCGCGCTTCACGCCGGACTTCCCAGAGACCTGCCTCGCATTGCGGGAGGGCCAACCCCTGTGCGACCTTGCCATCATCTCAGGGGAGGATTTCACGCCATGAAGCGCCGCGCCTTGCTGGCCTCGGGCCTGCTCGTTCCGGGCCTGGCCCGCGCCCAATCCTGGCCAGACCGACCGATCCGGCTGGTGGTGCCCTTCCCCGGCGGTTCAAGCACGGACATCCTGGGCCGCATCGCGGCGCAGCAGCTTTCGCGCGGACTGAATGGCGCGACCGTGGTGGTGGATAATCGCGCGGGGGCGGGCGGGACCATCGGCTCGCAATTCGTGGCCCAGGCCGCCCCGGATGGGCTGACGCTGCTGCTCGGCACGATCGGGACCCACACGGTGAACCCGCACCTCATGCCGAACCTGCCCTATGATCCGATGCGGGATTTCACGCCCGTCATCGCCCATTCCAAGACCAAGATCCTGCTGGTGGTGCGGCCCCAGCTCGGTGTGCGGAACATGGCGGAATTCGTGGCGCTGGCGCGCACGCGCCCGCTCTCGGTCGCTTCCTCCGGCACCGGCACCACGGCGCATCTGGCGCAGGCGCTGCTGGGCGAGGCCACCGGCATCACCACCACGCATGTGCCCTATCGCGACGGCGCCCGCGCCGTGACCGACCTGCTGAGCGGGCAGATCGATTCCATGTTCTACCACACGCAATTCGTGCGCTCGCATATCGAGGCCGGCACCATGCAGGGGCTGGGCATCACGGGGGCGGCGCGCAGCGATGTGTTGCCCGGCGTGCCCACCTTCGCCGAAGCCGGCCTGCCCGCCATCAACATTGAGGCCTGGTGGGCGATCTATGCGCCGGCGCGGCTGCCGGCGCCGCTGACCCAGCGGCTCAACGGCATCTTCAACGCGGCGCTGGGCGAGGCGGACACGCGCGCGGCCTTCGCGCGCAACGGCGTGGAGGGCATGGGCGGCAGCCCGGAGGAGCTCGCCAGCTTCCAGCGCGTCGAATTCGAGCGCTGGCGCGAGGTGGTGCGCCGCGCGAACATCACCGCAGATGGGTGATCAGGTGTCGGTGAGGCGCCCGAGTCCGGGCGCCAGTTCCGGGAAAATCGTGTCCACCTCGTCGAAGAGCAGCGCCGCGATCCGGCGATAGCCCCATTCGGTGAAATGCACGCCATCCTCGGCGCGGAAGCCCCGGGGGCCGCGTTCCAGCGAGACGCTGGATTTGAAGCGCCCCTGCGGGTCGCTCGTCGCGTCCCAGGTCGGGATCCAGACCGCGCCGGCGGCGGTCGCGGCATTCTGCTGGATCTCATTCAATTGCCGCACGGCATTGGCGAATTGCGCCTCGCGCACATTGGGCAGGCCGAACCAGGCCACGCGTGAGCCTGATTCCACCGCGCTGCTCACCATCTCGCCCACACGGCGGCCATAGCCATCGGCGAAGGCCTGGGTGCCGAAGGCGTGGCGCGAGCGCGTTTCGCGCACCACCAGCGGCCGGAAATCATTGGCCCCCACCCAGAAGATGGTCAGGTTGGGCCGGTGCCGCGCCACCAGGTCCCGCGTCACGCTCGGCCAGTCATGCTCGTCGCTGCGGGTGACGCCGGTGGCGTGCAGCGTGCCATTGGTGACGCGCACCGTCTCGCGCCGGCGCAACTGGCCGTTCAGGGCCAGGAACATGCCTTGGGCCAGGGAATCGCCGGCGAAGAGCAGGTTCACCCGCTCCGGGGCCGGGCGCTCGGGCAAGGCATTGGGCAGGATCGCAGGCTGGGCGAGCGCCAGACTGCCCGATGACAGCAGCGCCAGGGCGCCATAGAGAAGGCCTCGCCGGAGCACACGGACGGGTTGGGCGCGGGTTGCCACGCGAGATTCTCCGGGACGGATGAGCAGGGGGAAACTATATCATGAGGCCTGTCACACAGAAGTCCCTGGCCCGTTGAAATGCTGAATCGCCGCCATTTTCTGCTGAGTCAGGGGGCGCTTCTCGCGGGTTGCGCCGCCCAGCCGGAGGCGCTTCTCGCGCCCGGCGCGCCGTCTCAATTGGTGGCACACACGCGTCCCGATCCGGGGCTGGAAAATCTTCTTCCGGTGCGGGTGGGCGCCAACCCTTACGAGCCCCTGGCCCATGCCCTGCGCAGCCCGCCCCGCAGCGCCGAGGCGCGCGCCCTGATCGTGATGCTGGGGGACAGCCACACCGCGGGCCCGGCCATGGTGGGCCATCTGCGCGAGTTGATGCAGGCGCGCTTCGGCGCGGCCGGCCCGGGCCGCCTGCCGCCAGGCCGTGCCCAGCGCCCGATCAACGCGAACCAGATCGCGGAAGCCGGGCAAAGCGGCGAATGGGTGGCGCGCAGCGCCCTGCGCGCCAGCAATCCCGGCCCCTTCGGCCTGACCGGCTATCGCCTGACAGGCGAGCGCGCGGGCGATGTCATCACGCTGCGCTCCACCGAGGCGGCCGGGTTTGATCGCCTCTCCCTCTCGCTCCTGGCCGGCCCGCAATCCGGCAGTTTTCGCCTGCGGGTGGATGCCCAGACCCTCGGCCCCGTCACCCTGCGGCATGACCAGCCCGAATTCCGCCCCGTCACGCTCGATGCCCCACGCGGCAGCCGGGAGGTGGCGCTGGAGGTGGTGGGGGATGGCCCGGTGGAGCTGCTGGGTTGGGGGCTGGATCGCCGCGGGCGTGGCGTGCTGGTGGAAGGCTTCGGCATCAACGGCGCAACCCTCGCCTCGCTCGACAACCGCGACCCGCTGATCCTGGCGCGGGAATTGGCCAATGCGCCGCCGGCGTTGGTGATCCTGGCCTTTGGGACAAATGAGGCGGTGGATTCCGATTTGGACGAAGCCGCCTATGCGGCGCAGTTGACGCGGCAGATCCAGCGCCTGCGCCAGACCTTGCCGCGCAGCGGCATCCTGGTGATGGGCGTGCCCGATGCGGGCCGCCCGGTTCGCCCGCCGCGCCGCGGAAGGCCGCCGCAGGGTTGCGCCGCCATCTCGCCCCTGCCGGCCCTGACGCGGGTGCGCGCGGCGCAGCGCAGCGTGGCCCAGGCCCAGGGTGTCGGCTTCTTCGACTGGAGCGCCGAAGTGACGCGCAGCCCCTGCCGCCTGCCCGAGCTGGCGCGCGGCGCGGCGCCGCTGATGCGCCCCGACCTCGTGCATTTCACGCCCGATGGCTATCGCCTGACGGCGGAACGCCTGCATGCCCATCTGCTGCGCGGCATGGGCCTCGGCACGCGGCTGGCCAGCACCTGAATGCTCTTTCCCACCGGCATCTTCGCGATCTTCTTCGCCGTGGTCTTCCTGGGCCATTGGTCGCTGGTGCGCTTCCGGCCCGAATGGCATCGCGCCTTCCTGCTCGTCGCCAACCTCGCCTTCTACGCCTTCTGGAGCGTGGAGCTTTGCGGCGCGCTGCTGCTGGTGGGTCTCTGGACCTGGGGGATCGGGCTGCTGGCCGGGCGCGGAGGCCCGCGCCGCTGGCTGTGGCTGGGCATTGCCGGCGCGCTCGCCTGGCTCTTCTGGTTCAAATACACCAATTTCTTCCTGCAGGAGGTGGTGGCCCGGCTGGATTGGCTGGGCATCGGCCCCATCCCGCTGCTCGATATCGTCCTGCCGGTCGGTGTCTCCTTCTACGTCTTCCAGGCCATCTCCTACATGGTGGATGCGCATGAGGGCACGGCGGAGCCTGAGCCGAGCCCGCTGAATGTGCTGGTCTATCTCACCTTCTTCCCGCATCTGGCGGCCGGGCCCATCGTGCGCGCCGCGCATTTCCTGCCGCAGCTGCACACGCCGCCGGATCGTTTCCGCATTCCGGTGGCGATGGCCTGCATCCTCATCCTGGGCGGGCTCTTCAAGAAAATGGTGATCGCGAGCGAACTCGCGACCGGCATCGTGGACCCGGTCTTCCGCGACCCCTCCGCCCATGGCGCGCTCGACATCTGGCTCGCCACCTATGGCTACACCATCCAGATCTTCTGCGATTTCTCGGCCTATTCGGACATGGCGATCGGCTTCGCGGCGCTGCTCGGCTATCACTTCCCGAAGAATTTCGACCAGCCCTTCCGCGCCCTCTCCCTCTCGGAGTTCTGGCGGCGCTGGCATATCTCGCTCTCCTTCTGGCTGCGCGACTATGTCTATATCCGCTGCTTCGGCGGCAATCGCCGCAATGCCGGCTTCGCGCTGATGGCGACCATGGTGCTGGGCGGCATCTGGCACGGTGCCGCCTGGACCTTCGTGCTCTGGGGCCTGGTGCATGGCGTGGCGCTCTGGATCGAGCGTCTGCTGGGCGGCAAGGAGCGGCCGGCTGGGCGGGTGGCGCGGGTGGTGCGCTGGGGCATCACCTTCCACATCGTCGTCTTCGCCTTCGTGCTGTTCCGCGCGCATGACCTGGCCGGCTTCGGTGCCATGATGGCCGGGCTCTTCGCCTTCGACCTGCCGAGCGAGAGCGCCACCTGGCGGCTCCTCGCGCTGGCCCTGCTCGGCCTGTCCTTCCATTTCTGGCCGGCCGATCTGCGCGAGCGGGTCGAGGCGCGGGCCCGCCGGTTGCCGCCCCTGCTGCTGGGAGCGCTGGCCGGGGCCGCGCTGCTGCTCATCCTGCAGGCCGGCCCCGAAGGGGTCGCGCCCTTCATCTATTTCCAGTTCTGAGGAGGGCCGGATGCAGCAACCCTGGATGCCCGATGCCCCGCCGCCCCGCCCCGGCGTGCCGGATGATTTCTCCCATGCCACGGCGGTGCTGCCGCTGCGCCACACCCTTCTTGTGCTCTGCTTGATCTGGCTGCTGCTGCTGATGGGGCGCTCCGAGGCGATCCTGGACGCGGCCTATGGCCTGCCCATCCTGCCGGGCACCGAGGCGCTGATCACCCTGGCCGAGGCCTGGAATGACCTGATGGCGGAAATCGGCCTGCCGGGCGCGATGCGGGCGCTGCGCGCGGCGCTGGCCTGGGGGCGCTGAGGTTCAGCGTATCGCGCGAAGAGCGCGTCAACGGATCGCGCGGGCAGCGCGTCAACGGATCGCGCGGGCAGCGCGTCAACGGATCGCGCGGATCGGCTGCACACCGGGCATGCGCGTGCGGTCCAGCCATTCCGCCAGCCCACCCCACCAGGCCTGATAGCCCACCCCTGTCGGGTGGATGCCGTCATGCGAAGGATAGGTGCAGCGCGCGAGGCGCCCGTTGTGGATGGCCGGCAGGTCGCGCAGCCGCTCGCTCGCGCGCCGCAAGTGCCGGGTCAGCGCGGCGTCGAGCGCCAGGCTGCCCCGCTCCAGCGCCGCATCCTGGAAGCAGCCGGGCGTGGCCCAGATGGCCTGCTCCGCCTCCCAATTCTCCATCACGGCGGCGATGCGCAGCGGATAGGCCTCGGCATCGGCCTGGGTCATGCCGCGCAGATCATTGGTGCCGAAGACCAGAAGCAGCCGCCGGGCGCAGCGCGGCTCTTGCTGGCGCAGCCAGGCGATGCCGGCGCCCTGCTGGGCGATCACGGTGAAGCCCAGCGCGCGTGCATGCGGCGCAAGGCCCAGGGCCAGGCTGTCGCCCAGCAGGATGTCGGGGCAGGCGGGGTTGGCTGCGGCGCCTTGTGCCGGGGACGGAGGGGCGGTCAAAGCGAAGAGCGCGAGGAGGGCGGCGAGATGCCAGCGGTGGTGCGGCTTGGGCATGGGACTCCTTCCTGGGGCCGGCGCGCGAGGTGCCATGCCCCGAGTGAATGGGTGGTTAAGGCGGAACGACCGGGGCTTCGCGCGAAACATGGTTGACGCCGCAGGTGCTTACCGGCTTCCTTGCCGGTTCAGACACTTGCGGGACAAGCTCGCTCCATGGAGACGCGATGATGGAAACGCTGACGCGGTCCGGCCTGGCGGAGGCGATTTACGCGGAGGTCGGACTCTCCCGCAATGAATCCGCAGCCCTGCTGGAGGCAGTCCTGGAGCGGCTCGCCAGCGTGCTGGAGACGGGAGAATCCGTGAAGATTTCGGGCTTTGGTACCTTTCTCGTTCGCCAGAAGGGCCAGCGCATCGGGCGCAACCCGAAGACCGGCGTGGAAGTGCCCATCCTGCCGCGCCGCGTGCTGACCTTTCGGCCGAGCCAGGTGCTGAAGGCGCGGATCAATGGCAAGGCATCCGCCAAGGGCGACAAGGCATGACGGACGCGGCCGATCTAGAGGATCGCCCGCGGCCGCGCAAATCGGCCCAGGCGTTTCGCACCATCAGCGAGGCGGCCGAGCAGCTGAATGTGCCGCAGCATGTGCTGCGCTTCTGGGAGACGAAGTTCCCACAGCTCAAGCCGCTGAAGCGCGGCGGCGGCCGCCGCTATTATCGGCCTGAGGATTTGGCCTTGCTCAAGCGCATCGCGGATCTGCTCTACACGCAGGGCTACACGATCAAGGGCGTGCAGCGCCTGCTGGGCGAGGGCGAGCCGGAATTGCCGCTGGGCGAACCGGCCGAAGAAGACGGCGCCCTGGCGGAAGTGCTGGCCGAGCTGGATGCCATCGCCGTCGCGCTGCGGCGGCTTTAAAGTCCGATTGCTTTTGGTGGAATCACCAAAGGCTGAAGCGTAATCACCCTGTGTTGATCACGGTCTAGCGCCCCTTCTGGTCGCGCTCCTGGCGGGCGCGCGCCTCGTTCCGCGGTTGCGGGAAGGCGGCGATGCTGCGATCGGCAAGGCCGGGCAGGACGTCCAGGATCCGGCGCCAGGCCGCCGGATCGCCGCTCTGGCAGGCGGCCTCCAGCGCGCGCGCCGCATCGCGCAGCGCAATGGCCCCGAAGGTGGCTGCAGCCGCCTTGAGGCTATGCGCCTCATCCTCGATGCGGTGCGGGTCGGTCAGCGCGTGCATCCGCCGCACGCGCTCTTTCGTCTCGGCGGTGAAGACGCTGATCAGGCGCGGCAGGCGGCCAGGGCCCACGGCGGCGCGAAGCTCTTCCAGGGTCTCGCGATCCAGCAAGGGGGCGGTGGCGCCGGGCTCGGCCTCGGGGATGGGGACGCGCGGGCGGCGCGGGCGGGCATCGAGCACGCGCTGGACGGCGGCGAGCAATTCCGTCTTGCCGAGGGGCTTGGCCAGGTGGCCATCCATCCCGGCGGCGGTGCAGCGCTCGGAATCGCCGGGCATCACGCTGGCGGTCATGGCGATGATGGGCACGCGGCCGCGCGGGCCGGGCACGGCGCGGATGGCGCGCGTCGCCGCATAGCCATCCATCAGCGGCATGCGGATATCCATCAGGATCAGGTCGTAATCGGAGGATTCGGCGGCGGCGGCAGCCTCGGCGCCGTCCCGCGCCAGTTCCACCGTATAGCCGGCCTTGCGCAGGATCGCCGCGGCAACCAGCTGGTTCGCCTTGCCATCCTCGGCCAGCAGGATGCGGCCATGCGCACCGGCGAGGGGCTGCACCAGCACGGGCTGCGGCGCGATGCGGGGCGGCGGCGTGCCGGATTCCGGCACATGTGCCAGGGGCAGGTCGAAGAAGAAGGTGCTGCCGCGGCCCGGCGTGCTGTCCACCGCGATCTGCCCGCCCATCAGCGCCACCAGGCGCTTGCAGATGGCGAGCCCAAGGCCCGAGCCGATCTGCTCGCCGCCCGGGTCGGCCTGGGCGAAGCGGGTGAAGAGGCTCTGGCGCAGCTTGGGCGGGATGCCGATGCCGGTATCGGTCACGGCGAAGCCGACATGGCCATCGGGCAGGGCGGCGATGCGCAGCTCCACGCTGCCGCGATGGGTGAATTTCACCGCATTGTCGGTCAGGTTGATGAGCACCTGGCGGATGCGACTCGGGTCGCCGATCAGCTGGCCGGGCAGCAGATGGTCCAGGCTGGCGGAAAGCTCGATGCCCTTCTCCGCGGCGGCCGGCGCCAGCAGGTCCAGCACATCCTTCACGATGTCGGCGAGCGAGAAAGGATCGGCATGGATGCCGAGCTTGCCGGCCTCGATGCGGCTGAGATCGAGCAATTCATTGACCGTGTGCAGCAGCGTGGCGCCGCAGCGCTGCGCCGTCTCGGCATAGGCGCGCTGCTCGGCGTCCAGCGCGGTGTCCAGCAGCAGGGCGAGCGTGCCCATCACGCCATGCAGCGGCGTGCGCACCTCGTGCGACATGAAGGCCAGGAAGTCGCTCTTTTCCTTGTTGGCGCGCTCCGCCGCGCGGCGCGCCTTGATGGCCTCGCGCTCGGCGCGCTTGCGGGCGGTGACGTCATGCTGGATGCCGATATAGGCGACCAGCTGGCCCGCCTCGTCCAGCACCGGGGCCATGCGCAGCTCGTTCACGAAGCGGCGGCCGTCGCGGCGGTGGTTGGTGAATTCCAGGGTGATGGGCTTGCCGGCGGCAATCGCCAGGCGCAGCGCGCGGACGGATTCCTTCTCGGTCCCGCGGCCCTGCAGGAAGCGGCAATTGCGGCCGAGAACCTCTTCGGGCGGATAGCCGGTGAGTTGGGTGAAGGCCGGGTTGATGAAAACGAGCGGGCAATCGGGCAGGGAGGGGTCGGCCACGGTGATGCCGGTGGGGGCGGAGGCGATGGCCAGCGCCAGGACGCCATTCAGCCCGGCGGCCGAGACCGCGCCATCGCCACCTTCCAGATAGGCATTGCCCCCCACATCGCGAATGATGCGCGGTGTGTCGGTGGGCGGTGCCCTACTCGTCATAGGTGAGGAGAGTTTCGACGGGGACATCGAGGCGCTTCCTTCCGCCCAGAAAACTGAGCTCAATCATGGTCGCCACGGCGGGAACGACGGCGCCCGCCTGGCGCAGCAATCCAAGGCCCGCCTGCATGGTGCCGCCGGTGGCCAGCAGATCATCGAGCAGGATCACGCGCTGGCCCGGCACGACGGCATCGGCCTGCATTTCGATCCGGTCGGTGCCGTATTCCAACGCATAATCGAGACCGACGGTGGCGCCGGGCAGCTTCCGCGGCTTGCGCAGCATGATGAAACCGAGGCCGAGTTCCAGCGCGAGCGGCGCCGCCAGCAGGAAGCCCCGGCTTTCGATGCCGGCCAGGAGTTGCGGCTGATAGGGCGTGATGCGCGCCGCCATGGCAGCCATGGCGGCCTTCCAGGCCGGCCCGTGGCGCAGCAGGGTCGAGATGTCATAGAACAGGATTCCCGGCTTGGGAAAATCGGGAATGCCACGAATGTGGCTCTTGAGTTCGTTGTCCGTCACGGGTCTCTTCGCTGCGGCAGGCCAGTGGGCGCTGTTTGGGATGAAGCGTGAGGCAGGCTGTTCGGCCCGCCCTGAAGCGGTTGAAGCCTAGCGCGAAGCGACAATATTTAGCAAGCTATTCACCCGGAAGAGCGTATCAGCAACAGAGGAGGCCATGTCGCCACAATGTCACGAGGCAAGCTTGCGTTCCTGATCGGCGTGGTCGGATTTATCGTTTATATCGCTGTTGTGGTGGCTCTTGGCGATTTTGTTGTCCACCGCCATTGGGCGATACAGTTGGTGTACTATGTATTCTGCGGGATCATATGGGTGATACCAGCGAAACGATTGATCGAATGGAGCGCCCGCGGCCGGTCATGACCCGGCTGGCCGGTCTTTCCACGAAGAGGGGTTAACGCCATTGCTTGCCCCCGCCGGCCAGGATTGGCGGCGGGGGCAGGCCCGCGGATGCCGCGGCGTTTTCTGCTTGCCGAGGGGCGGGCCGCGCGGGCCCGCCAGGCCTCACATGCTTGCGCCCGAGGCACGGACCACGGGTGCCCAGCGGGCCGCCTCCGCCTGGACCCAGGCGGCCAAACCAGGCTGGGGAACATTCTCGGCCTGCACGAAGGCGATGGATTCCATCCGCTCGCGGATCGCCGGTTCGGCCAGGATCTCCCGCACCGCGCTGCCCAGACGCTCGGTGATGGCGGGGGGCAGCCCGGCCGGCGCGGCCAGCATGAACCAGTTCAGGCTCACCACATTGGCAAAGCCCGCCTCCCGCGCCGTCGGCACGTCGGGCAGCACCGAGGCGCGCTGCGCCGAGGAGACGCAGAGCCCGCGCATCGTGCCGCTGCGGATCGCCTGCACATTGGCCGCCGCCGTGTCCCAGAGCGAGGTGGTGGTGCCGCTCAGCACGGCGGTCTGCGCCTCGGGCGCGCCGCGGAAGGGCGCATGCAGCAGTTGGGACTGGGTTTCCATGCCGAAGAGCACGCCGGTCAGGTGCCCCATGGAACCAATGCCGGAGGAGCCGAAGCTCACCGCATCCGGGCTGCGCTTCGCGGCCGCGGCGTATTCCGCCAGATTGCGGATCGGGCTGTCGCCCTTCACGGCGCAGACGATGGGCGCGCCGCCCATCAGCGCGATGTAGGTGAAGCTGCGTGCCGGGTTGTAAGGCAGGTTTGCCATCATCGCGGGCAGCAGCACCAGCGGGCCGGCGGTGGACATCAGCAGGGTATAGCCATCCGGCCGCTCATTTGCCGCGGCCCCCACGCCCACCGCGCCGCCGCCGCCGGGGCGATTGTCGATGACGAAGGAGTGGCCGAGCATCCGCTCCAGCCGCTCCGCCACCGGCCGCATCATCAAGTCGGAGGCGCCGCCGGGGGTGAAGGGGATGATGATCCGCACTGTGCGGTTGGGCCAGGCGGGCTGGGCCTGGACCAGGGCGGGCGCGGCCAGGATTGGTGCGGCGGCAAGCAATTGGCGGCGATTCATGCGGAACTCCTTCGCGATCAGCCTTCCCATATGCAAGCAACAGGCCAGCCGAAAGCGAGCGACGGGCCCGTCGGGCGCAAGCAACGGGCCACGCGGGGACCCCGCCGCGGCCTCACATCTGCGAAGATTCGCCCTCGGTCAGGCATAGCAGCGCATCCATGTTCAGGATCCGCAGGCGATGCTGGCCGGGTTCCGCGATCAGCTTCTGCCGCTTGAAGGCGGCGAAGCTGCGGCTGACGGTTTCCAGCGTGAGGCCGAGGAAATCGCCGATGTCGCTGCGCGTCATGGGCAGGGGCAGCTCGGCCGGCAAGGGGCCGCGCTGGCGATAGGCCTCGACCAGGCCGAGCAGGAAGCTCGCCACCCGTGCCTCGGCCGAGCGGCGACCGACGGTCACCAGCTGGTCCTGCGTGTTGGACAATTCGCGCAGGCAAAGGTCCAGCATGCGGCGCTCCATCTGCGGGTAGAGGCGCAGCAGCGCGTCGAGGCGGCTGCGCTCGATCCGGCAGAAATGGCCGTTGGTCAGGGTTTCCGCGTCAAAGGGATAGGTCTTCCCCGCGCCATACCCCAGCACATCGCCGGGGAAGCGGAAGCCCACCACCTGCTGCTTGCCGTCAGGCAGCAGGCGGGAAAGCTTCACCACGCCGTCAATGATGGAGAAGGCGCGTCCGGCCGGGTCCCCCTCGCGGAAGAGCGTGCTCTTCGCCGCGAGGTGAAAGCTCTGGGACTCGGCCGCAATGTCATCCAGGGCCGAGGCATCCAGCTTGTGGCACAGCCCGGCAATTCGGCTGCCACAGGTGGCGCAGGGTTCGACGGTCTGGAAGTCCCGGGCCAGGTGCTGGGTGGCGTCGAGCGGGTTCACGGCTTCTTCTCTCCCTCAACTGGGATCAGAATAACCCTGACATTCTCCGACTTGCAAGCTTGGCGAACACCGCCCGTGTCAACCAGACTTGTCAGTCGCCGGTCATGGTGAAGGCGCCGGGGTTGATGGTCACGGTGCCCGGCCCGGCCACCGCCACCGCCGTGGTCAGCGGCGACCAGGTGAGCGGATTGCCGCCACTGGCCGCGTCGAAGAGCCCGACATGGGAGAAGCTGCCGGCGGCCGCGGTGAAGGTGAAGCGCACCGCTTCGGCATTCTGCTGCACGCCGGTGCCGGTGAAGGTGACGCGCTGCCGGGCATAGCCATTGCCCAGCGCTTCGCCGCTGATGCCGGTCGGGTCGCTGCCGCCGGTGCCGAGGCCGAGGAAGACGGCCGTCGGCAGCACGGGCGCGCGGCCGCACAGGGCGCGGGTGAGCAGGTTCTTCGCGTAATCGGTGAGGGAGCTCATGGGCGCAGTCCTTCTTGGCGTGGGGGTCAGATGTCGGTGGCGTCGGCGAAGCGCGAGGGTTCACCCTCGGGCCCGGTCTGATGGCGGATCGCCTGGTAGAGATCCTCCACCGCGAGGGTGTAGGGATCGTCCATCGCCGCCTGGTCGAAGCGATAGCTGTAGCGTTGGAGGGGGGATTTACCGGCGCGGCGCGCCGCCTCGTCGTGGTAGCCGTGCAGCTGCGCCTCGACGATTCCAGCCACGCGGTCCACCTGCACATGGGTCAGGCGCCAGTATTCGGCGAAGGCGCCCGTGTCGTTGATCTCAAGGGGGATGAGGAAGGCCATGCGGGTTCTCCTGCGGGTCAGCTTGCGGTCACAGCTTCGATATCGGCGAAGCGGGCGGACCAGTTGATGGTGGTGGCGGCGCTGCCGGTGACGGTCACGGCGATGCCGCCATTGGTGGTGTCGGCGGCGACATCGAGGCGCCATGAGCTGCCGGTGCCGTTGCTCGCGGTGGGGAGGATCGCGGTGCCGGCCCCTTCGAAGACGGCCACGGTGCCGGCGCCGTTGCCCCGGACCGCCGAGACGGTGATGCGCCAGGTGGCTGCGGCGGTGCTGCCGGTGGCCTTGCCCACCACGGTCAGAATTCCGGCATAGGCGCCGAAATTGGGCAGGTTCAGGCTGTTCGCGGTGCCGGCAGCAGCGCTGTCCGCGGTCAGGCGCGTCGCCGTGGCATCCGTGGTCTGGCGCAGCAGATGGTGCTCGCCGCATTGGGCGTCGCCCTGTGCGGCGATGCGCGTTGCAGCCCAGGCGCCACGGCCCAGATGGCTCCGCGTGGTCGCGTGTTGCCCGCCCGGCACCCACGCGCCCTGACCGCTGGCGGTGTTGGTGTTGCCGCCCGCGACCGTCGTATTGAGGGAAACGGCGCTGTTGCTCACACCGCCGCCCACCACGCTGGTGGTGGACGTGGCGCTGTTGCCGTTGCCACCGGCAATGGTTGCGGTGTTGCCGCTGGCGGTATTCCCCGTCCCGCCACCCACCGTGGCATTGGTGCCATTGGCCAGGTTGCCGCTGCCGCCCGCGACTGTCGCGTTGGTGGAATTCGCGAGGTTGTTCTGACCGCCGCCAATCACTGAATTGGCGCCCGAGGCCACCTGATTGGCGGCCGCGCGGATATTCTGCCAATCCACGGCGTTGATGCCGCGCGCATTGCCTCCGGCTGCGGTGCCATCGGCTGCCTGCGCCTGAAGCCCGCCTGTTCCCGCGGGCGTCAGGACCAGCGGCAGGTTCGGGCCTGAGGCCAGGATTTGGTTGGTCTGGAGGTTGAAGTCCATCTTATCCCACCTGTACGGCGACGCCGCGCGCCACCCAGTTGATGTTCTTGTCTGCCTCGCCCGTGACGGTCAGCGCCAAGCCGCCATTGGCGGTGTCCGCGGCTGCATCGACCGCCCAGGCGGCAGCCGGCGCGTCAAAGGCGATGCGGGTGATGGAGGCGCCGCCAACAAGCGCGGTTGCCGCCGCGCTGGCGCCGCGCTTGATCCCGACCTTGATTTCCCAGACCGCGCTGTCGTTCACAGCCCCGGCTGCACCGCCCGCCTGGCGGGCGACGACAAGCAGCGTGACCAGCAGCAGCGAGTTGTTGCTGAGATTGACCGTGTTGCTGGGGCTGGCCGCCCCATTGTCTGCGGTCAGCCGCGTCGCAGTGGCGTCCGTGGTCTGGCGGCGAAGAACGTGCTCCTCCGCTTGCGCGTCGCCGGTGGCTGAAAAAAGGCCCGCCGCCCATGCGCCAACACCCCGTATGCCGCGCGTGCTGGCATCGCTGCCGCCGGGGGTCCAAGACAGAACGCCCGACGCCGTATTTCGCGCCCCGCCGGAGATGGTGGCGCTTGAACCCGACGCGGTATTGCTGTCGCCACCATTGATGACCGTCCGAGGACCCGACGCGACTTGCGTGGCAAGGGTCCGCACCATCTGCCAATCCACCGCATTCGCGCCGCGGGTATTGCCGCCCGCTGCGGCATTATCCGGAAACTGTGCAATCAGCGCGCCGGTGCCCTTTGCTTGCATCACCGCCGAGATGTTCGCGTCCGAACCCAACGCACGCCACCCGACGCGGCTGGGGCTGCCGGTCACAGCGCCCAGGATTTCGGGTCGGTTCACCGCACTGGCTGGCGTTGTCACCTCGAGGCCGTGTGCGCCGCTGGCCGCGCCAATCGTGGCCGTCCCGCTGGTCAGGCGCAGCCGCTCCACGCCGGCCGTGGCCGCGGCGAGCACGCCCGCCGCGGGGCGGAACAGGCCGGTGTCGTTCTGCCCGAGCGAAAGGCCGGGCCGAGCCGCTTCACCCGCCGGTGCCTGCACGCCGACCGAGCCGTTGCTGCCGGCGTTGAAGACAGGGCCGAGATTTGCCGTCTCCAGCAGAGGCGGGCCCGCCAGGTTCACGCGGTTGGGTACGCCTGTCGCAGCATTCGCCAGATGGATCGCCGCCGCGCCGTTGTTGCGCAGGTTGAAGTTCACGCAGCGCAATGCGCCGATGTCCAGCCGGTTGGAATGCCCTTCGATGCGGATCGGGTTGTCTTCGGCATCATCGATGCGCAGCGAGCCGACCTGCACGCGGCTGGAATTGGTGTTGACGTAGATGCCGAAGGAGCCGGGCAGCGGCGCACCGCCGGCGTTGAAGATCTCGCACTGCACGGTCATGGCGTCGATCTGGCCGTCGGTGCCGGCGGCCTCGACCCAGATGCCGTGGCGCACGAAATCCGCATAGGCCTGGCCGATGCTGAATTTCTGCGTGTAGCCCGCGGCCGAGGAGGTGAAGCGGAACATCGAGCGGTAGCCGAGCACGAAGGCCTGGTCCACGAAGACGCCATCGCAGCGCCGGAAGACCAGTGCATCGCCATTGGCCTGCTGCCAGCGCACCACATTGTTGTTGGCCGAGAAGAAGGGCCAGAGATGAAGATTCAGGATGCGCGAGGTGTCATAGCCCTCGTCGATCTCGATCCCGGTGGTGAAGACCTGGCCGCGGATGCGGCGGAAATCGGTGCGCCCCGAATTGCGCACGAGGATGCCGCGGTTGATGCCCGAGAGCATCACATTGTCGAAATCCACGCCGCCCAGGCAGTCGGTGACCCGGAACAGGAAGTCGTAATTGGTGGGGGCCCAGGCGGCATCCTGCGGGGCCGTGTGGCTCTGGCGGAAGGCCATGTCCCGCACCACGGAGCCGCGCGCGGCGACGCCGCTGAAGGTGAAGGGGGTGAAGCCGGTCTGGTCCACCGTCAGCCAGGTACCCTCGCCCGGCTGGCCACCCTCGGCAAAGCCGGCGCCCTGCAGGCGGACCGAGGTGCTGCTGATGGTGATCGCCGAGGCGATGCGGTAGGTGCGCGGGCCGAATTGCACCACGCCGCCCGCAGTGCCGAGCGCGTTGATCGCGGCCTGGATGGCGGGCGCGTCATTGGCGGTGCCGTTGCCGAGGGCACCGAAATCCCGCACGTCCACGCCGCGATCGGCCAGCACGGCGCGCCGCAGCTGGGAGAGCGTGGCGCGGCGGGTGGCAGGCGTGGGCGCGGTCTGCACGAAGGGCGTGAGATCGGCATCGGCGACGCTGCTCGCCGCCGGCAATTCACTGATCTTGAGGTCGGGCATGGGGCTCCGTCCGATTGAGGGAGGAAAGGGGGGGGAGGGGCGCCTCAGCCCTGGGAGATCGCCGAGCCATCCTCCTGCAGGAGCTTCGCGCCATCCTCGATCAGGATCAGGCGGAGATCGGGCAGGATGTTGAAGCTGCGCGAGGTGGCGACCACGCCGGTGTCCAGCGCATCCTCGATGCGGATGCGATAGCCGCTGCCGACCGGGGGCGTGGGCAGCGTGGCCGTCGCGTAGCCCTGCTCGACGTTGACCGTCAGCGCGGGGGGGATGATCTGGTTCTGCGCGTTGCGCAGCGTGATCACCACCTGCTGGATCGGGCCGACCACCTGCGCCTGCACGGGGATGGAGGTGCCGACAATGATGCCGGCCATCAGCGGCGCCAGGATGATGGTCGAGACCACGGCGCTCGCCGCCTGCACCATGCGCAGCGTCTGCGCGATGGAACGCGTCAGCGCGATGGGCGTCACCGCGCCATCCAGCACCACGCCGGGGCCCGTCACGGCATTGCTGCGCACCGGCAGCATGGCCATGGCATCGGCGGATTGCACGATCATCAGGTCGCCGGCGCGCAACCGGCTGGCCGCCGGAGCGAAATAACCGGCGGTGGTGACCGCCGCCTGGAGATCCGTGCTGCGGTAATGCCAGAGGTTGAAGCGCGCGGTCTGGATCAGCGGCACAAGGTCGCTTGCGATGAAGGGCATGGGCGTGCGTCTCCTAAGCCATGGGGCGACAAGCCGCGCGGACCGCGCGGGATTGATCGGGAAAGGGAGGGGTGCGGGCGGGGGCGCGACACTGGACGCAATTCACCCCTTGGCCCGCTCTGTTTACGAGAACAAAAACAGAACGTCAAGGAAAAAAAGCGGATATTGTGGAACCGGCGAGCCTGCGTCATAGCCTGGAGGCCCTGCCCCGGAGATCGTCCCATGCGCCGCTTGCTGCTGACCCTGGCCCTCCTCCTCCTTGGCCCTCTGGCCCAGGCGCAGCAAGGCACACTCAACATCTATAACTGGGCCGACTATATGGACCCCTATGCCATCGAGCGCTTCCAGCGCGAGACCGGCATCCGGGTGCGCTATGACGTCTACGACACATTGGAGACGCTGGAAGGAAAATTATCCGCAGGCCGCTCCGGCTATGACATCGTGGTGCCGACCAGCGAGCCGAGCTTCAACCGCCTGGTGCGCGCTGGCGCGCTGCGGCCGCTGGACCGCACGCGCCTGCCCAACGCCGCGAACCTCGACCCCGCGCTGATGGCGCGCATCGCGAGCGTGGACCCGGAGAACCGGCATGGCGTCATCTACCTCTGGGGCACGGTGGGGCTGGGCATGAACGCCGCCCGTATTCGCGAATTGGCGCCGGATGCGCCGCTGGACAGCCTGGACCTCCTGCTCAACCCCGAGCATGCGCGGCGCATCGCGCGCTGCGGCATCGCGGTGATGGACAGCGCGGTGGATGTCCTGCCCTCCGTGCTGCGGCATCTGGGCCGCCATCCGGATTCCGTGGCGCAGGCCGATCTCGACGCGGCGCAGCGCGCGCTGCTGGCGATCCGCCCCTTCCTGCGCTCCATCCCCTCGCCGCCCGCCATCATCGACGCCCTGGCGGCTGGCGAGATCTGCCTGGCTTTCACCTATTCGGGCGATGTGATCCAGGCCACGGCCCGCGCCCGCGAGGCGCGCCGCACGCATGAGGTCACCTATGTGATGCCGCGCGAGGGCGCGCAGCTCTGGTTCGACATGATGGCCATCCCGGCCGATGCGCCCAACCCGGATGCCGCACATGCCTTCATCAACTTCATCCTGCAGCCCGATGTGATGGCCGGCATCACCCGCCAGGTGCGCTATCCCAATGCCGTCCCCGCCTCGCGCGCGCTGCTGCCGCCCGAGGTGGCGAATGACCCGAGCGTCTTCCCACCGGCAGAGGCGCTGGCGCTGAGCTTCGTGGCCGGCACCCCGGCCCAGGCGGGCGAGCGCGCCCGGGCGCGGCTCTGGGCGCGGTTCAAGGCGGGGCGGTGACGCTGCTCGCGCTGGAGGGCGTCACCAAACGCTTCGGGTCGGCGCTGGCCCTGGACGGGCTCTCGCTGGAGATCGGCGCGGGCGAGTTCTTTGCGCTGCTGGGCGGCTCGGGCTCGGGCAAATCCACGCTGCTGCGCGTGATCGCGGGCTTTGAGCGGCCGGAAGCGGGGCGTGTCGTCCTGCAGGGGCGCGACATCTCGCCCCTGCCGCCGCCCGAGCGTCCGGTCGCGATGATGTTCCAATCCTACGCGTTGTTTCCGCACATGAACGTGCGTGAGAACATCGCCTATGGCCTGCGCCGCGCCGGCGAGCGGGATCCTGCGCCCCGCGTGGCGGAGCTGGTCGCCTTGCTTCGGCTTGAGGGGCTGGAGGCGCGCCGGCCGCATCAGCTCTCCGGCGGGCAGCAGCAGCGCGTGGCCCTGGCCCGGGCCCTGGCCCGCCGCCCGCCTCTTGTCCTGCTGGATGAGCCGCTGGCCGCGCTGGATTCCGGCCTGCGCGAGCGCACCGGTCTCGAATTGCGCGCGCTGCAACGCCGGCTTGGCGCCAGCTTCGTGATGGTGACCCATGACCAGGCGGAGGCGCTTTCCCTCGCCGATCGGGTGGCGGTTCTGGAGAGGGGGCGAATCGCCCAGGTCGCGCCGCCGCGCGAGCTCTATGAACGGCCCGCGACGCGCAGCGTGGCGCGCTTCCTGGGGGCGGCGAATGTGCTGGAGGCCGGGCGCTTCGCCCTGCAGGCGGAGAGCACCGCACCCGCCTATGCCCTGCGGCCCGAGCGCATCCGCATCGTCCCGATGCCGCCGGCCGTGAACGGCACGCTGGCCCGCGTCACGGACATCGCCTTTCGCGGCGGCGATGCCCTGGTGCTGGCCGAGGCGGGCGGCGAGGCGCTGCGCCTGGTGCTGCCCGGCGGCACGGCGCTGCCGGAGGTGGGCGCGGAGATCTGCCTCGCCTGGGATGCGGCGGCCCTGGCGCCGCTCCACGCATGATCCGCGGGGCCGCCTGGGTCGCGCTGCTGCTGCTGGTGGCGGCGCCGCTGCTGATCGTGCTGGGCATGGGCTTCGGCACCTCCGCGCCCGGCGTGCCGCCGGTCATCCCGCCCATCGGCGCCGGTGGCTGGCAGGGCAGTTTCGACGCCTGGGCGCTGCTCTTCGCCGACACCTATTACCTCGATGCCGCGCTGCGCTCGCTGCGGCTCGCCGCCATCACGGCGGGGCTCTGCCTCGTGTTGGGGTTTGGCATGGCGCTCGGCATCGCCTCGGCCGCGCCGCGTTGGCAGGCGCCCCTGCTGGCGCTGGTGCTGCTGCCCTTCTGGTCCGGCTTCGTGTTGCGCCTCGCCGCCTGGGTCGGACTGCTGCGCGATGGCGGTTGGATCAATGCCACGCTGATGCAGTTGGGCCTGATCGCCGAGCCCTTGCCGCTGCTCTACAGCGAGGGCGCGATGCTGCTGGGCATGGTGCATGGCTATCTGCCCTTCGCGATCCTGCCGCTGACCGCCACGCTGGCGCGGCGCGACCTTCGGCTGGAGGAGGCGGCGGCGGATCTTGGCGCCGGGCGGACCATGGTGTTCTTCACCATCACCCTGCCACTGGCAGCGCCGGCCGCGGCCGCCGCCTTCCTGCTGGTCTTCATCCCGGCGGCGGGCGAGGTGGTGATTCCCGAAGTGCTGGGCGCCCCGGATTCCGTGCTCTTTGGCCGCGCCATCTGGGGCGAGTTCTTCCAGACGCGCGACTGGCCGGCGGCGGCCGTGCTCTCGACCGCCCTGCTGGCGCTGCTGCTGCTGCCGATCGCACTTTACCAGCGGCTCTCGGTGGCGCGATGAGGCGGGCGCTTCTCACTCTGGGGCTGGTCTTCCTCTGGGCGCCCATCCTGCTCATGGCAGCCTATGCCTTCTCCGCGAGCCGCGTGCCGTTTGAATGGGGCGGCTTTTCGTTGCGCTGGTTCGCGGCGCTGGCGGCCAATGAGCGGCTGCTGGAGGCCGCTTGGCTGTCGCTGCGCATCGGCGCGGCGGCCGCCACGCTGGCGACTCTGCTGGGCCTGGCCCTGGGCTGGGTGCTGGCGCGGCATCGCCGCTTCGCGGGGCGGCCACTCTTCGGTGTGCTGGCCGGCGCGCCCCTGGTGCTGCCCGAGGTGGTGATGGGGCTCGCGCTCCTGCTTCTGTTCGTCGGGCTCCAGGCGCTGACCGGCTGGCCGGCGCAGCGCGGCGCGGTCACGGTCTGGCTCGCCCATGCGGGGCTCGGCATGGCTTATGTGGCGGTGCTGGTGCAGGCGCGCCTGGCGGGGCTCGACCCGGCCCTCGAAGAGGCCGCCGCCGATCTGGGCGCCAGCCCGGTCGTCATATTCCGCACCATCACCCTGCCACTGATCACACCGAGCCTCGTCGCGGGCTGGCTGCTGGCCTTCACCCTGTCCCTGGATGACGTCGTGCTGGCGAGCTTCGTCTCAGGCCCGGGTGCGACGACGCTGCCGGTCTACCTCTTCTCGCAGCTGCGCCTCGGCATGACGCCCGAGGCCAATGCGCTGGCCCTGGTCATGCTGGGTTTTGCCGGCGGGCTCGGCCTGCTGGCCTGGGCCGTCAGGCGTTAAGCAGGGCGTCGATTTCCGCCTGGGCAAGATCTGCCGCGCTGGGCGCGGCGGCCACGGTCTGCATCTGGGTGCGCACCACCACTTTGCTCTCGGCCGGGCGCGCCTGGCCGGGCAGCACCCGCTCCAGCATCGTCTCCACCTGCTGCAGGTGCTGGATGGCGCGGCGGATGCGCTGGCCGGTGACGTCCTGGAAGCTGCAGGCCTCGAAGATGGCATTCACCTTGGCCGCCAGATCTTCCAACCCGGCTGCGTCGCGCTGGCCCGTCATGATCCAGTCCTGGATGGCCTCGGCCGCCTCCAGGATGATGTTGGCAGCGGATTCGGTGGCCATCACCACCGCCTCCAGCTCCACGCCGCTGTTGCGGCTGGCCTCGGCGGGTACGGCCACCAGGCTTGCGATCCGCTCATGCACCTGGGCCAATTCGCGTGAAAGCTTCTCCTCGCTCATGTCGGCGAGTTGCACGCTGGCGTGCAGCTCCGCGCTCAGCTCCGCGATGCGGCGATCGATGAAGCGGTTCATCTCCTGGAAGAGCGGCTGGAATTCCGCGCGGACGGCTTCGCCCACGGCGGCGGTCAGCGCGTCCTGCAGGGCAGGCGTGATCTCGTTCGGCATGTTCGGGCACCTTGCACAGCGGATAACCAGACGGAGATAGGAGAGGAGGCGTGAAGCCGCGGTTAACGGCTGGTCTTCACCGATCAGCAAGGCTTCCGGCCTATTCCTCCCGCCTCCTGGGCGGAGAGGATGCAAGGCGATGCGCGTGAGGACCCTGTTCAACCTGGCGATGCTGGCCATCGGCTGCGTCGCCACCATCGTTGCGGGCGGCCTGGCCTGGGCCGAGTTCCGCAAGGCCGTGGCGGCGCGTGAGGCGGCGGGGCATGTGGCCGTCTCGGCGGATCTGCTGCGGCTGACCGAGCGGCTGGTGATCGAGCGCGGGAACTACGTGATCCGCATGGGCGCCGCCGGCGCCGCCGATGCCGGCGTCATGGATCGGCTGCGCGCGCTGGAGGTGGAGACGGATGCGGCCCTTCAGCAGACGCTGGAGGCTCTGCGCATGGCCGGGCTTGCGGCCGAGCTGCGCCGCCTGGAGGGCATGCCCGCCCAGCTGACGGCCTTGCGCGCCGCGCTGCGCCCCGCCGCCCAGCAACCCCTTGTGGCACGCGATGCCGCGATCCGCGCCCGCCCCCCGGCCGCCTATGGCGAGATGCTGGCCAGCGTCAGCCAGTTGCTGGATGGCAGCCATCGCGCCGTGGCACTGGCCGCGGGCGGGCTTGAGGGCCTGCTGCTGGTGGCGCGCATCACCTGGGATATCCGCGATGCCGGCAGCCGCCGGATCGTGCCGGTCGGCACGGCGCTGAACAGTGGGCGCGCCCTGACACCGGCCGAGCTTGAGACCATTGCGGGCGCCAGCAGCGCCGTCGAGAGCGGCTGGAACCGCGCGCGCATGGTGGTGCGCATGCTGGGCGAACCGCCGCGCCTGGCGCAGGCCGTGACCGAGGTGCAGACCCGCTATTTCGGTGAGCCCGCTCGCATGACCGAGGCGCTGATCGCGGCCGGGCGTGCCGGCACGGCCTATCCCCTGACCGGCGATGCCTTCACGGCCTGGGCCACGCCTGCCCTGCAGCACCTTCTCCTGCTGCGTGACGCCGCGCTGGAAGCGGCGGTGGCCGAAGCCGGGGCGGCGGAAGCCGCCGCCTGGCGGAGCTTCGCGACCGTGCTGGCCGGTGCCCTCATCGCCGGGCTGCTTCTGGCCGGGCTGGCGGTCATGCTGCGCCGGCGCGTGGTGACGCCGGTTCTGGACCTCACGCTCAGCGTGCAGCATCTGGCCGATGGCGACCTGGCGCGGCAGATCCCGCATGCGGGGCGCGGTGACGAGATTGGCCAGATGGCCGGTGCGCTGGAAGTGCTGCGCCACAATGCCGAGGCGGCGCGCGCCGCCGAAGCCGCAGCCGCCGCTGCCCAGGCGGCCAAGCTCGCTGCCGGGGAACGCACCCAGGGCCTGATCCGCGCCTTCGAGGCCGAGGTGGCGGAGACGCTGGGCGCTTTTGCCGCGGCCGCAGCCCCGCTGGATGGCACGGCCGATCAGCTCGGCCGTGCGGCCGAAGATGCGCGCGACCGGGCGGAAGACATGGCCCGCGCCGCGGGCAGCGCCTTCCAGGAGGTCGGCCTTGTCGCCAATTCCACGGAGGAGCTGGCGGCGAGCATCGCCGATGTCGCGCGCCAGGTGGCGGAGAGCGCCCGCATCGCCGCCAAGGCGGCCGAGGACACGCGCGCGACGGATGCCGCCGTGGGGGTCCTTGTCGAGGGCGCCCAGCGCATCGGCGACGTGGTGGTTCTGATCAACTCCATCGCCGCGCAGACCAATCTGCTGGCGCTGAATGCGACGATCGAGGCCGCGCGCGCGGGTGATGCGGGCAAGGGCTTCGCCGTGGTGGCGGGCGAGGTGAAGGCCCTGGCCGCGCAGACCGCGAAAGCGACGGATCAGATCCGCGAGCAGATCGGCGCCATGCAGGGCGAGACCGGGCGCGCGGCGGACGCCATCCGCGGCATCGGGCGCACCATCGCGGATGTGAGCGCCATCGCCGAGCAGGTGGCGGCGGCGGCGGAGGAGCAGGCGGCGGCGACCAAGGAGATCGGCCGCGCCGTCTCCCGCGCGGCGAGCGGAACGGAGGAAGTGTCCCGCCAGACCGCCCAGGTGCGCGAAGGGGCGGAGGTGACGGCGGCCGCCACCTCAGGGTTGCGCGAGGCTTCCGCGGGGCTGTCGCAGCAGGCCGCTGCCCTGCGCGGCAAGGTGGATGGCTTCCTGGGCGCGATCCGCGCGGCCTAGCCTTACTCCGCCGCGTTGCGCGCCGGCAGGGCGGGTGGCGCGCAGCCCGTGTCGCAGCAGCGGCCGGGCTGGTTGGAGGTGCGCTTGCCTTCATCCAGGATGCCGCGATCGAGCAGGCGTTCCACCAGCGCGCTGCGCTCCTCCGTCGGGTAGTTCCGCCAGATTTCGCGCTTCATCGCCTCGGGGCTGCCGCCGCCATGCAGCGAGATGACGGAATACCAGCCGCCCTGGTTGGAGGCCGTCAGATCTTCCATGAAGCGCGCCACATCCAGCCGCTTCTCGGCCGGGATATCGGCGCGGCCGGCCAGCACCGCGGCCAGCGACGCGGCGGTCTCGGGGTTGTGGTCCTCATCGGGGCCGGGCAGCGCCACGATCAAGCCGCCCGAGACGTAATGCGCCAGGCGATGCATGTCGTAGATTTGCGTGGCCAGCAGCAGTTTTCCGATATTGCTGAACACCGTCTCCGGCATCACGGCGCCGGACGGATCGCGCGTGCCATAGACGCTGGCGGCGACGCCACAGGCGAAGAAACCCTCGACGATCTTGATGAGGTCCACCATAGCGTCGCGCACATGGGCGTGGCGGTCGGTGTCGAGGCCATTGGCCTCGATCATCAGCGCACCGGCGCCGATCAGCAGGTCCCCGAAGCCGGCCCGGGCGGCGATGCAGGAATGGCGGTGATGCGTGGCGTAGCTGGTGGTCATGAAGCCGGCCTCTTCATGCTCGCCGGCGAAGAAGACGCGCTCCCAGGGGACGAAGACATCCTCGAACATTACCACGCCGGTGGATTGGCCGTATTTGCCGCTGAAGCGGGCGGCGGCCTCGCCCGGGCGGCCGGCGGGGCGGGCCACGATGGTGATGCCCTCGGCATCCACCGGCACGGCGCAGCAGACGGCGAAGTCCGCATCCTCGGCCGTCATGGTGCGGCAGGGCATCACCAGGAACTCGTGCATGTAGGGCGCACCGGTGACGATGGCCTTGGTGCCGCGGATCACGATGCCATCGGCGCGGCGCTCCTTGATGTGCACATGCACGTCGCGATTCACCTGCTGGCCGGGGCGCTTGGAGCGGTCGCCCTTCGCATCCGTCATGGCGATGCCGAGCGAGAGGTCGCGCGCCTGCACATCATCCAGGTAGTTCAGGAAACGCGCGTGGCGCTCGCCGCCATGCACGTCATCGGCACGCTTCGTCGCCTGGTGCAGGGCGTTCAGCGCGTCATGCGCCAGATAGCGCTGGGCGCAGCCGGATTCGCGGCAGAGCAGGCGCACGGCTTCGAGCTTGGTCAGCAGGTCATCCGTGCTGCCATTCACGTGCAGCATGCGGTTGGTGACGCGGCCCGAGGCCTGCTGCGTGGCCACCATCAACCCCTGGTATTCTTCGCGCAGCGCGAAGTCATAGGTGACGCCAAGCGCATTGATGCCGGGCGCCAGCAGCGGCTCATCCGCCACACTCTTCACCTGCTGGCCATTGACGAAGACGCGCGGCGACAGGGCGCGGAGCGAGTCGCGATAGGCTTCGGCGGAGATCAGCATGGCGGCGGTTTCCTCTCTTCTTCCCTTTGGGCTTGCCGAAAATCTAACGCTGTTCGATTATCCCGGTCAATGAGCGTATCCACCAAGAAGGAACTGGGCCGGCAGCGCATCCTGGATGCGGCACGCGAGGTCTTTGCCGAGCAGGGCCTGGAAGGCGCCAGCCTGCGCGCCATCGCCGCTCGCGCGGGCTATACGCCGGCCGCGCTCTATTTCCATTTCGATAGCCGCGAGGCGATCTATGCCGAGCTGTTGCGCGCCTCCCTGGCCGATCTGGCGGCCGCGATCCAGGCGGCTGCGCAAGGGGAGAACGCGTTTCGCGCCGGTGCCCTGGCGCTCTTCGACTTCTATGCGGCGCGCCCGCAGGAGCTGGCGTTGGGCCTTTATCTCGGCCCCGGCGGCCCGGCGCCGCGCGGCCTGGGGCAGGGGATTGATCCCGCGCTGAACGCCCTGCTGCTGCAAGCCCTCGCGCCCATCCGCGCCGCCGCCGCCCAGGCCTCGCCCGAGCCGGATGCGCTGGTCGCGGAGATTTTCGCCCAGGCGGTCGGGCTGCTGGTGCTTTCCGAAACTCGCCGATTGCGCTTGTTTGGCCTGCCCGCGCGTGGGCTGATGGAACGCCTGCTGGAGCGCATGCCATGTTGACCCCCCGAACGTTGACCCTGGACCGCCGGACTTCCCTGCTGCTGCTCGTGGACCTTCAGGGCAAGCTGCATCCCGCCATCGAGGACGGCCCGGCGGTGGCGCGGGAAGCGGTGCGCCTCGCGCAACTCGCCAAGCTCTTCGAGGTTCCTGTCTGGGCCACCGAGCATTGCCCGGACCGCATCGGCCCCCTGCTGCCGGAACTCGCCGCCCTCAGCGAGAACACCATCCACAAGACCAGCTTCGACGCCTGCCGCACCACCGGCTTCCGCGACGCCCTGCCGCCTGCGCGGACGGACATCGTGATCTGCGGCTATGAGGCGCATATCTGCGTGATGCAGACGGCCCTCGGACTGCTGGGCGCCGGCCGGCGCGTCTGGGCGGTGCGGGACGCCATGGGCTCCCGCCGCGCCGCGAGCCGCGAGGCGGCGCTGGCCCGCCTGGCCCGCGCCGGGGCCGAGATCATCACGACCGAGATGGCCGGCTTCGAATGGGCCGAGGACGCGACCGACCCGCGTTGGCGCGCCCTGCTGGCCTTGGTGAAGGAGCCCGGCTAACAGGGGCCAGACCAACCCCCGGAGGCCCCGTGACCAGCAGGCGCGACATCGCCAATTCCGGCGCAGACCCCCGCCCGCGCTATCGCCAGATCGCCGATGATCTGCTGGCGCAGATCCGAGGCGGGCATCACCCCATCGGCAGCATGCTGCCGACCGAGACCGAGCTTTGCGCGCTCTACGCCGCCTCTCGCCACACGGTGCGCGAGGCGCTGCGCCTGGTGGAGGAGGCCGGGCTGGTGGCGCGCCGGCAGGGCAGTGGCACGACCGTCATCGCGCAGGAAAATCGCGGCCGCTTCGTGCAGGACCTGACCAGCATGGGCGGGCTGCTTCAATATCCGGAGGAGACCCGCCTGACCGTGCTGCGCGCCCGCGAAGTGCCGGCCAGCGAGGTGCCCGGCGTGCCCGAGGGCGAAGCCTGGCTGCGCGTGGAGGGCATCCGCCGCGTGCGGCTCACCACCGCGCCCATCTGCTTCGTCGTGATCCACATCCCCGCCGATTACGCCGCCGCGATCGAGGAGATCGGACAGGAGCCCGTCTCGGTCTATGCGCTGATCGAGCGGCGCTTCGGGCTCCAGCTTTCCTCGGTGGAGGTGGATCTCTCGGCCGGCGGTGTGCCGGAGGCGCAGGCGGCGCTGCTGGAGGTGGAGCCGGGCGCGCCCGCGCTGATGATCCGCCGCCGCTATTTCGACCAGAATGGCCGGGTGTTCGAGGTCTCGCAGGGCTGCCACCCGGCGCCGCGCTTCAACTATCGCGCCACGCTCAAGCGCGAGGTGTGAGAAGACGCTTCCATCCCGAGGCTCCGGCCCCCTAGGCTGGCGCCAAGGCGCTCCATCCAGGAAGCGCCGCCAAATGGGAGCGTTCATGCGTCGTTTGCTGCTTGCCGCCGGTCTGGGCCTGATGGCCCTGGTTTCCCCCTGGGCCCCTGCCGCCCATGCCTGGCCCGAGCGGCCTGTCACCATCATCGCGCCCTTTGGCCCCGGAACCTCGGTGGATATCGCGGCCCGTTTGCTGGCGCCGAAGCTGCAGGCGGCCTGGGGCCAGCCGGTCGTCGTGACCAACGTGCCCGGCTCGGCCGGCATCATCGGTGTGGATCGCGCGGTGCGCGCGACGGATGGGCACACCATCCTGCTCTCCGCCGATGCCGCCATCGTCGTGCGGATCAGCATGGCGCCCCGCCCGCCCTATGACCCGCGGCGCGATCTGGCGCCGATCAGCCTGCTTGGCCGCACGACCAACATCCTCGTCGTGGCCAACAGCTTCCCGGCAACCACCCTGGCCGAGCTGGTGGCGGCCGCCCGCGCCCGCCCCGGCAGCGTGACCTTCGGCCATGCGGGCAATGGCACCTCGCAGCATATCGGCGGCGAAATGCTGGCGCAGATGGCGGGCGTGGAGCTGACGGGCGTCGCCTATAATGATCCGGCCTCGCAGATCCAGGATGTGCTGACCGGCCGGGTGACCATGTCCTTCCAGAGCGGCGTGGTGGCGCTTCCGCGCCTGCGCGACAACGCCTGGCGCGCGCTGGCCGTCTCGGCCCCGCAGCGCATGGCGGCACTGCCCCATGTGCCGACCGTGGCCGAGCAGGGCTATCCGGGCTTCGATGCGGTGGCCTGGCTGGGCATCCTGGCGCCGGCTTCCATGCCGGCCGCGCATGTCGCGCGGGTGCATCGCGACGTCGTCGCCGCCCTGGCAGAGCCCGAGATCCGGGCGCGGCTGACGGATCTGGGCGTGGACATCGTGGGCAGCACGCCGGATGAGTTCCGCGCGCTGATCGAGCGGGAGATTCCTCGGATGGCCGGGGTGCTGAGCCGGGCGGGGATCAGGCCGGAATAAGGGCCTCCGGCGGCTGGGGCCGGAAGGCCCCAGACCGCGATCCGCGAGCTTTGCGTCTCAGCGCCCCGCGATCCGCTCCGCCAGCGCCACGATGCGCTGGGCGCGGTCCACGATCGGGTAATCCACGAAGCGGCCCTCCACCTGGATGGAGGCGAGCCCCTGCGCCTCGGCCTCGGCGAAGGCGGCGATGATGCGCCGTGCGCGGGCCACCTCGGCCTCGGCCGGCGAGAAGGCGGCGTTGGCAATGGGGATTTGGTCCGGATGAATGCAGAGCTTGCCCTGGAAGCCCAGCGCCACGCCCCGCGCGCAGGAGGCGGTGAAGGCGTCCATCTCCCGCAACTCGATCCAGACCGTGTCGATCGGCGCTTCCAGCCCGGCGGCGCGGCTGTGCAGCACCATCTTCTCGCGCGCGCCCTCCAGCACCGTCTCGGCCAGGTCCCAGGTGATGCTGAGGTCGAGCGTGTAGTCGCCCGCGCCGAAGCTGAAACGCCGCACGCGCCCGCCGAGGGAGGCGGCGCAGGCGGTGAGTGCGGCGAGGCCTGCCATGCCGCGCGCCGTCTCGATGATGGGCATGATCTCGATGCCGCGATGGGGCAGGCCGCGCTCACGCTCCAGGCCGCTGATCAGCCAATCCACGGCGACGAGTTGGGCGGGATCCTCCAGCTTGGGCAGCACGAGGCCATCCAGGCGCGGGCCGATCACGGCCTGGATGTCGCCCGGGCAGAATTCCGTCTCGAAGGCGTTCACGCGCACGAAGCCGCGGCAGGTGCGCGGGCGCTCCAGCGCCGCATTCACCAGGGCGCGGGCTGCCACCTTGGCCGAAACCGCCACCGCATCCTCCAGATCAAGGATGCAGGCATCGGCCCCGGAGGTGAGCACCTTTTCGGCGCGGCGGGCATGATCGCCGGGGGCGAAGAGGAAGGTGCGGTTCGGGGCGGTCATGTGGCGTCTCCTGAATGCTCCCTCCGCTGATAGGTGCTGCGCCGCCCAGCGTCCAGATGGATTTGTCCGTATGTTTGACAGAGATGGCCGGCCCGGCCCATCCTCCGCGCAAAGGGAGAAACGCCATGGACAGCCTGCCAACCGAGCTTGCCACCCGCACGCCCATCTCCATGCAACTGGGCGAATTCGCCACGGCGCTGCGCGTGGATGAGATTCCCGCCGATGTGATGGACCAGGCCAAGCGCCATATGCTGGACAGCCTGGGTATCGCCATCGCGGCTTCGGGCTTCGACTATGCGCGCCGCACCATCGGCGCGATCCATGGCCTGGCCGGGCAAGGCGGCCATCCGGTGATCGGCATGCCCTATCGCCTGCCGCTGCGCGATGCCGTGATGATGAACGGTGCCCTGATCCATGGCCTGGATTACGACGACACGCATTCGGATGCGATCGTGCATGCCTCCTCCAGCACCGTGCCCACGGCGCTGCACATGGCGCGGGAGCATGGCGCCTCGGGCGCCGAGGCGCTGCTCGCCTACATCATCGGCGTCGAGGCCGCCTCCCGCATCGGTGCCGCCGCGCAGGGCGGCTTCCACCAGGTGGGCTTCCACCCGACGGGCATGGTCGGCGCCTTTGGTTGCGCGCTGACGGCCGGGCGCCTCGCTGGCGCCACCGCGGCGCAGATCAGTGGGGCGCAGGGCATCCTGCTCTCCATGGCCGCGGGCTCGCTCGAGTTCCTGGAGGATGGCTCCTGGACGAAGCGCATCCATCCGGGCTGGGCGGGCTTTGCCGCCATCACCGCGACGGCGCTGGCGCGCAACGGCTTCAAGGCCCCGCCCTCCGCCTATGAGGGCCGCTTCGGCCTGTTCCGCAGCCACATGCAGGACAAGTCGCCGTCCGACCTTTCGCGTTGTACGGAGCGGCTGGGTGAGCTGTGGGAGATGCGCAACAACGCGCTGAAGCCCTATCCCTGCTGCCATTTCAACCATGTCTTCGCGGATGCGGCGCTCGCCCTGCGCGCGGCGCACGGCCTGCGGCCGGAGGAGATCAAGCACATCACGGTGCGCATCCATCCGGGCCAGGTGAAGGTGGTCTGCGAGCCGGAGGCGGCGAAGAAGGTGCCCGCCAATTCCTATGACGCGCAGTTCAGCGTGCATTACGCCGTGGCTTCCTGCCTGCTGCGCGGCCGCCTCTCGCTCGATGAGCTGGAGGAGGAGATGATCCGTGACCCGCGCGCGCTCGCTCTTTGCGCCCGCACCAGCTACGAGACCGATGCCACCCTGAACTTCCCCCGTTACTACGGTGGCGAGCTGGTGATCGAGACGATGGATGGCCGCGTGCTGCGCCACCGCGAGGAGATGAATCGCGGCTCGGACGGCAATCCGCTGACCATGGCCGATGTCGAGCGCAAGTTCATGGAGAATGCGGGCCGCCAGGTCTCGGCCACGCAGGCTCGGCGCATCCTCGACCTTGTCATGAACCTCGATGCGGCGTCCGATGTCATGGCGCTCACCGAAGCGCTGAACGGCTGAGGAAACCCATTGATGTCACGACGCGGCGAAATGGCCATGGTCGCCTTTCTCCAGGCGCAGAACTGCTCGAATTATCCGGGGTCCTGGCGGCACCCGGAGACGATGCAGGATTTCCTTTCGCCGAAATACTACCAGCGCATCGCCCGGAACCTGGAGGATGGCCGCTTCCACATGGCCTTCTTCGATGACCGGCTCGCGCTGCCGGATATCCTGGGCCATGACCATGCGCAGGCGGTGACGAACGGCATCCGCGTGGTCAAGCTGGACCTCATCTCCATCCTGACGGCGATGGGGCTGGCGACGGAGAAGCTCGGCCTCGGCGCCACCTATTCCACGACCTATTACGAGCCCTATCACGTGGCCCGCGTCTTCGCGACGCTGGACCACATGCTGGGCGGGCGCGTCGCCTGGAACGTCGTCACCTC
>JAIYDS010000068.1 GCA_027487385.1 Acetobacteraceae bacterium
CGGGCCGAGACCGATATCCGCAACAAGAAGATCAACCGCAAGGTGGTGGATCACATCGAAACCCGGGTGCCCATCCTGGCCGTGGTCGGCCGGCGCGAGGCGGAGGAAGGCATGCTGGTGCTTCGCCGCCTGCCGGGGCGCGAGCAGGAAAGCTTGCCGTTGAAAGACGCCATCGCCCTGCTTGCAAATGAGGCAACCCCACCCGACATGCGGGCAAATTCATCGCAGACAGTTGCGGCCTGACGCGCGCCGCTCCATAACTCACTTTGACGCCGTATCGTAACTGAGACAGGAGACGACCATAGCACGAGGCCCCATGCCCCCTTCGCCCCCCTCCCGGGAGGGGCCCCGCGTGAACGAGGAAATCCGCGTTCCGCAGGTTCGTCTGATTGACGAAAATGGCGAAATGCTTGGCGTATTGAGCATCCGTGACGCGCTGTACAAGGCGTTCCAGGCCGGTCTCGACCTGCTGGAAATCAGCCCGAACGCCGTGCCGCCGGTCTGCAAGATCACCGATTACGGCAAGTTCAAATACGAGCAGCAGAAGAAGGCCAACGAGGCCCGCAAGAAGCAGAAGGTCGTCGAGATCAAGGAAATCAAGGTTCGCCCGAACATTGATGACCACGACTATGACGTGAAGATGCGACAGGCGAAGGGCTTCATCGGCGAAGGCGACAAGGTGAAGGTCACCCTGCGCTTCCGCGGCCGTGAAATGGCCCACCAGGAACTCGGCGTGAAGCTGCTGGAACGCATCCGCACGGAACTGGTCGAACTGGTGAAGGTCGAGCAGATGCCGCGGCTGGAAAACCGGCAGATGATCATGGTGCTGGCGCCGAAGTAAGGGGCTTCGCCCCTTGAACCCTACCAGGAACCTCAGGTTCCTGGGCCTCCGCCTTATACGAGCCCAGCGCCCTCACGTCTGACTGATTGACGGCCTGGGGCCAAGGGCCTAAAGGCACCCTGCTAGGCCACCCTGGCATGGGTCCCGCGATCTGCGGGATCTCCGTCGCTCCGCGAGATTCGCGCAGCGGCGCATTCGACGTTGTAGAGGACTTTGGCGTGTTCGAGACTTTGGGCAACAGGTTGCAGGGCGTGTTCGACCGCTTGCGCGGTCGCGGTGCCCTGTCCGAAGCCGATGTCTCCGACGCGCTGCGCGAAGTGCGCGTGGCCCTGCTGGAGGCCGATGTCGCCCTCTCCGTCGTGAAGGACATCACGGCCCGCGTGCGCGAACGCGCGGTGGGCCAGGAGGTGATTCGCTCGATCCAGCCCGGCCAGCAGGTCGTGAAGATCGTGAACGACGCGCTGGTGGAGGCGCTGGGCGGCAATGACCCGGGGCCCCGCGGCATCAGCCTCGACGCCGCCGCCCCCGTCGCCATCCTGATGGTGGGCCTCCAGGGCTCGGGCAAGACCACCACCTCGGGCAAGATCGCGCTGCGCCTCAAGACGCGCGAGCGCAAGAAGGTGCTGCTGGCGAGCCTCGACGTGCACCGCCCCGCCGCCCAACTCCAGCTGGCGCAGCTGGCCGAGCGCGCCGAAGTCACCAGCCTGCCCATCATCGCCGGCCAGACGCCGCTCCAGATCGCCGAGCGCGCGATGGATCTGGGCCGGCGCGAACTCTATGACGTCGTGATCCTCGACACCGCCGGCCGCCTCTCCATTGATGAAGCGCTCATGGATGAGGTGGCCGCCGTGAAGGCCGCCGTCACGCCGCATGAAACGCTGCTCGTCGTGGACGCCATGACGGGCCAGGATGCGGTGAACACGGCGCGCATCTTCAATGAGCGCCTCGGCCTCTCCGGCATCGTGATGACGCGCGTCGATGGCGATGCGCGCGGTGGCGCGGCGCTTTCCATGCGGGCCGTCACCGGTGCGCCGATCAAGCTGCTGGGTGCCGGCGAAAAGCTGGATGCGCTGGAAGATTTCCACCCCGACCGCATCGCCAACCGCATCCTGGGCATGGGCGACATCGTCTCGCTCGTCGAGCGCGCGGCGGAGAGCATCGACCAGGCCGAGGCCGAGAAGCTCGCGGCGCGGATGCAGAAGGGCCAGTTCTCCCTGGAGGACTACGCCAATCAGCTCAAGCAGATCGGCAAGATGGGCGGGATGAGCGGCCTGATGGGCATGCTGCCCGGTGTCGCCAAGGTGAAGGCGCAACTGCAGGACGCCAATCTGGACACCGGCATGCTGAAGAAGCAGGCCGCCATCATCGGCAGCATGACCGTCAAGGAACGGCGGCAGCCCGAGATCATCAAGGCGTCGCGCAAGCGGCGCATCGCGGCCGGCGCCGGCGCCTCCGTGCAGGAGGTGAACCGCCTGCTCAAGCAGTTCGAGGACATGCGCGACATGATGAAGCGCATGAACAAGATGGGCCAGAAGGGGATGATGCGCGGCGGGCTCGCCAGCCTCCTCCCCCAAGGCCGGAGGCCGTTTTGAAAGCCTCTCCCCGGAGGCCGTCTTGAGAGCCTCCACCCGCAGACCGTTTTGATTTTTGACGAAGGAGAATACCCCATGGGCCTGAAGATTCGCCTTGCCCGCGCCGGCGCCAAGAAGCGCCCCTATTACCACATCGTGGTGGCCGATAGCCGCAGCCCGCGCGATGGCCGCTTCATCGAGAAGCTGGGCAGCTACAACCCCATGCTGCCGGCCGAGCATGCCGACCGCATCCGCCTCCAGGAGGAGCGCATCAAGGAGTGGCTCGCCCAGGGCGCGCTGGCGACCGACCGCGTGGCGAAGTTCCTCGGCCGCGCCGGCCTGATGGAAATGCCGGCGATCCCGACGCAGCCGATCCAGTCCGCGCCGAAGAAGAAGGCGCAGGAACGCGCCGCGGCCGCCGCGCGCTGATCTGATCCATGGGCTCGGCGATGATCCTGTTGGGCGAGATCGGGAGGCCGCACGGTGTGCGGGGCCTGGTGCGCGTCCGCAGCTTCACCGCCGAGCCCGAGGATCTGACGGCCTATGGCCCGCTGAGTGATGCCACCGGCACGCAGCGCTTCGTGCTGGAAATGCTCTCGCCGGATTTGGCGCGCATCGAAGGCGTGAACGACCGCGACCAGGCGGCCCGGCTGACCGGCACCAAGCTCTATGTCCCCCGCGAAGCCCTGCCACCGCCCGAGGATGAGGAGGAGTTTTACCTCTCCGACCTCGAAGGCATGGCGGCGGTGACCGCGGAAGGCTTGGCGTTGGGTCGGGTGCGCGCGGTGGAGGATCACGGCGCCGGCGCCTTCCTCGTGGTGGAAGGTCCGCCCGAGCGGCTGGTGCCCTTCACGCGCGCGGCGGTGCCCGAGGTGGACCTGAAGGCCCGCCGCGTCACCATCGTGCTGCCCGCGGAAATCCTGGTGGAGCCGCAGCCTGGCGACACGGAAGCGGGTGCGGCATGAGCTGGCACGCCACCATCCTCACGCTGTTTCCGGAGATGTTTCCGGGGCCGCTCGACGTGTCGCTCGCCGGCCGTGCGCTGCGCGACGGCAAGTGGCGCTGCGAGGCGATGGACATCCGTGGCTTCGCCACGGATCGCCACCGCACCGTGGATGACACGCCCTTCGGCGGCGGTGCGGGCATGGTGATGCGGCCGGATGTGGCGGATGCGGCCATCGCGGGCGCGATGGCAGGGGGAGAAACGGAGGGCGATACCCGCCCGCTGATCTATCTCACTCCGCGCGGCCGTCTTCTCGACCAGGCGATGGTGCGCGATTTCGCGGCCGGCCCTGGCCTCGTGCTGCTCTGCGGGCGGTATGAGGGCGTGGACCAGCGCGTGATCGAGGCGCGTGGCATGCGCGAGATCAGCCTCGGCGACTACGTGCTCTCGGGCGGCGAGATCGCGGCGCTGGCGCTGCTCGATGCCTGCGTGCGGCTGCTGCCCGGCGTGATGGGCGCGGCCGAAAGCGCCGTCGAGGAAAGCCACTCTGCGGGGCTGCTGGAATACCCGCATTACACCCGGCCCGCCGAATGGCAGGGCCGCGCCGTGCCGCCCGTGCTGCTCTCCGGCCACCATGCCGAGGTGGACCGCTGGCGGCGCGCCCAATCCGAGGCCGTAACGCGCGAGCGGCGGCCCGATCTCTGGAACCGAATGCAGGTTGCGGGCGCGCAAGCCCCAGCCTAAACCCGATTTTCGAAAGGACTTGACCATGAACCTGCTGCAGCAATTCGACGCCGACCAGAAGGCTCGCCTGATCGAGACGCGCCCCATTCCGGAATTCGCCGCCGGCGACACCGTGCGCGTGATGGTGAAGGTGGTGGAAGGCGAGCGCACGCGCGTTCAGGCTTATGAGGGCGTGGTGATCGCGCGCTCCAACCGCGGGCTGCACAGCAACTTCACCGTGCGCAAGCTCTCCTACGGCGAGGGCGTGGAGCGCGTCTTCCCGCTGCATTCCCCGGCCATCGCGGAGATCTCCGTGGTGCGTCGCGGCAAGGTGCGCCGCGCGAAGCTCTATTACCTGCGTGGCCGCACCGGCAAGTCGGCGCGCATCGCCGAGAAGCTCGGCCTGCGCACGCCCGCCGGCGCCGCCAAGGACAGCGCCGAGGGCTGAGGCCGCCCGCCGGGGGCCAAGGCCCCTGGCCCACTGCCTGCGGAGGGCCGGTGCGGCCCTCCGCCTGACTGCTGTTTTCGAGAGGGAGAGATCGCCAATGAGCGATGGAAAGCCGCGCACGCTGTTCGACAAGATCTGGGCCGCCCATGTGGTCGAGACACTCCCGGACGGAACGGTCCTTCTCTACATCGACCTGCACCTCACCCATGAAGTCACGACGCCGCAGGCCTTCGAGGGCCTGCGCCTGGCCGGCCGCAAGATCCGCCGCCCGGACCTGACGCTCGGGGTGATCGACCACAACATCGCCACCGACGCCTCGCGCTACACCGGCATCGTGGACGACGAGAGCCGGCTGCAGGTGGAGACGCTGGAGAAGAATGCGGCCGAGTTCGGCATGCCGCTCATCCCGCTGCTCGACAAGCGCCAGGGCATCGTCCACGTC
>JAIYDS010000248.1 GCA_027487385.1 Acetobacteraceae bacterium
ACCCCAATTCCCGGGGTCCGGGGCCCTTCGGCCCCGGCAGCCGGAGGCCGGGGTTTTCTGTCAGGAGCGGACCTGATCGCCGCCCGTGAGCGACAGCATCTCCCGCGCCTCATCCGGGCTGGCGATTTCCAGCCCGAGTCCTTCGATGATCTGCCGCACCAGCCGCACCTGCTCGGCATTGCTCGTGGCGAGCCTGCCGGGCCCGGCCCAGAGGCTGTCCTCCAGCCCCACGCGCACATTGCCGCCCATCGCCGCCGCCATGGCCGCGATCTTCAGCTGGTTCGCACCCGCGCCCAGCACCGACCACTGGTAGTTGTCGCCGAACAGGCGATCCGCCGTGCGCTTCATGTGCATCACGTCGTCCGGATGCGCGCCGATGCCGCCCTGCAGGCCGAAGACGGTCTGGATGAACAGCGGCGCCTTCACCAGCCCCTGATCGAAGAAGTATTTCAGGTTGTAGAGGTGCGAGGTGTCGTAGCACTCGAATTCGAAGCGCGTGTTGTTCCCGGCGCAGGTGGTCAGGATGTACTCGATGTCCTGGAAGGAATTGCGGAAGATGATGTCCTTGTTCGCCAGATAGGCGGGCTCCCACTCATGCTTGAAGGTCTTGAAGCGGTTCAGCATGCCGAAGAGGCCGAAATTCATCGAACCCAGGTTGAGCGAGGCCACTTCCGGCTTGTGCAGGGCCGCCGGGCGCACGCGCTCCTCGATGGTCATGGTCGGCGCACCGCCGGTGGTGATGTTCACCACGCAATTGCTGGCTTGCTTGATGATGCCGAGGAAGGGCGCGAAGGCCTCGGGCGACTGGTCGGGGCGGCCATCCTCGGGGTTGCGGGCGTGCAGATGCACGATGGCCGCGCCGGCCTCCGCCGCGCCGATCGCGGCCTCGGCGATTTCGGCCGCGGTGATGGGCAGATGCGGCGACATGCTGGGCGTGTGGATCGCCCCCGTGACGGCGCAGGTGATGATGACGCGACGCGGCTTGGCCATGGCTCATTTCCTCCGTGAAGGGGCCAGTGTGGGAGAAGCCGGCCCCGCTGCAAACCCCGTCAGGAGCGGCCGCCATCCACCGAGAGGATCTGGCCCGAAATCCAGTCCGAAGCCGGTTCGGCCAGGAAGAGCACGGCATGGGCGATGTCCTCCGCCGCGCCCAGGCGGCGGCGATGAATCCCCTCCAGCACGCGGGCCTGGCCGGCTGGGCCATAGCTCTCCCATTGCGCGCGCGAGGCAGGGTTGGAGAGGATCAGCCCGGGGGCCACGGCATTGGCGGTGATGCCGTGCCGGGCGAATTCGAAGGAGAATTGCTTGGTTAGCCCCACCAGCGCGTGCTTCGCCGCCGTATAGGCCTGGATGCCGGTCAGGCTCGGCCGCAGCCCGGCGCCGGAGGCGATGGTGATGATGCGCCCGCGCCCGGCCTGCTGCATCACCGGGGCCGCGGCCTGCACGCACCACAGGGCGCTTTCCAGATTGGCCTGGAAGATGCTGTGCCAGCCCTCCTCCGTGACGGCGCTGAGCGGGCCGCCCACCTGGCCGCGCACGCCGCCGGCGCAGCAGACCAGCGCCTCGATGCCGCCTTCCGCGGCCACCATCTCCTCCACCACGCGATGCACCGCAGCGCGCTCGGCGAGGTCCAGGGTGCGGCGCTGCACCGCCGCCGCGGCGGCCAGGCCCTCGGGGTCGCGGTCCAGCGCCCAGACCCGCGCGCCCTCCGCCGTGAAGGCCCGCGCCACCGCCTGGCCGATGCCCTGCGCGGCGCCGGTGACGAGGATGCGGGCGCCTGGAAAACGCGGGGTCATGCGATGCCTCCCTTGATGCGGCGAGGGGGAGCTTTCCTGATTGTCGGGCGCTTGGCGAGGGACGGGCAAAAGGGCCTCCGGCGGCTGGGGCCGGGGCCCCAGACCCCATTAATTTGTACATCCAAACAATGGTTTGGCGCCAAGTATTGGGGTCTGGGGCCTTTCGGCCCCAGCCGCCGGAGGCCCTATCTCCGCGTCAACGCCACCACATAGCGGCACCATTCGGCATCAGAGGGGTTGTGAAACCCGCAATCCCGCGGCGAAGTCAGGTCATAGGCCAGGCAATCGCCCGGGCTGAGCGCCGTCTCCTCCGCGCCTTGATGGATCACCAGGCGCCCGGCCCGCAGCCAGACCACCTGGCCGCGCAGGAAGCGGTAGGAGGCGGCGGGATAACCCACCCGCGCGCCGGGCGGCAATTCCACCTCCACCAGCTCCGGCTCGGCGCCGGGGGGTGAGAGGGCGCGGCGGCGATAGCCGGTCTCCGGGTCGGTCCAGACCTCCTGCAGCGCGGCGCGGCGCAGCAGCCCCGCCCCCGCATCCGCCTCCGCCCGGGCCAGCAGGGCCGAGACGGTGAGGCCGAGCGCGCCGGAAAGACGGCCCAGCAGCGCCGCGGTCGGGCTCGCCTCGGCGCGCTCCACCTTGCTGATCATGGCGCGGGAGACGCCGGATTCAGCGGCCAGCGTGGCGATGGACCAGCCCCGCGCCTCCCGCTCGCGCCGGATGCGCTGGGCCAGGCGGTCATCCAGGTCTGATAAGATAGTGGACATGCGACCACTTTAGTGGAATCATCGCCGCATGACCAGCATGGGACATAATGGCGGGCCGCCGCTGGAGGATGAGGGCACCGCCTGGCGCAGCTGGGTCTGGCGCCGCGCCCACAAGAAGGCCTGGAAGACCCCGCCGCGCGAAATCGCGCTCCGCCGCCTGGCCCGCGCCGAGGAGCTGGGGCTGAGCTACAAGGACTACACGCTGGAGATCCTGGAGCGCGGCAAGTATCTGTGACGGCTTGCGCAAAGCTGTCATGGTTTGGGCGTCTGGCGCATGTTATGACGGCGCGGCCAACCGCCGATGGAGCGCGCCATGATCCGCCGTCACCTGCTTGCCACCTCGGGCGCCCTGCTGGCCGCCCCTGCCCTGATCGCTGCGGCCAGCGCGCAGCCTGCGCCGGCCCCCGCCGCCCCGGCCCAGGCGCCGGGCTTCTACCGCTTCCGGGTGGGCAGCTTCATCGCCACCACCGTCTGGGACGGCTTCGCCCCGCGCCAGAACCCCGGGACCGGCTGGATCGTGAATGCCGACCGCGCGGCGGTCGAGGGCGCGCTGCGCGACGCCATGCTTTCCACCGCCCGGCTGGACAATCCCTTCATCGTCACCTTCCTGGAGACGCCCGCCGGCCTGACGATGTTCGACAGCGGCACGGGCGGCCAACTCGCCCCGACCGCCGGCCGCATGCGTGAGAACCTGGCCGCCGCCGGCATTGATCCCGCCCGCGTCACGCGCATCCTGGTCAGCCATTTCCACGGGGACCACATCACCGGCCTCACCACCGCCGAGAACGCGGCCGTCTTCCCCAACGCGCAGGTCTTCGTGCCCGAGGTGGAATGGGCCTTCTGGGCGGATTCCTCGAACAGCGGGCGCGTGCCGGAATTCCAGCGCGGGACCTTCGCCAATACGGCGCGTCGCTTCGGCCCCTATCAGGGGAAGATCGAGCGCTTCGCGGCCGGCGCCGAAATCCTGCCCGGGGTGCGCGCCGTGGCCGCCTATGGCCATACGCCGGGCCACACGGTCTTTCATGTGGCCGATGGCACGGACCAGCTTTTCGTCACCGCCGACACCTCCTCCCGCCCCGAGGTCTTCCTGCGCAACCCGGGCTGGGCGAGCATCTTCGACATTGACGGCGCGGCGGCGACGGCGAGCCGCATCGCCATCTTCGGCCGGATCGCGGCCGAGCGCGCGCGCATGACGGCCTATCATTTCCCCTTCCCCGCCAATGGCTTCATCCAGACCATGGGGGATGGCTTCCGCTTCGTGCCGGCCGATTGGACCAATGCGATATAATCGGTCCAACCTATCGTGATGATTGATTTCTCGCCCTCATACCTATCGAGGGCGGCGCGTTAAACCTTTTCTCACCGGCGGGGGGATAGACCCCCGCCACCGAGAGAAGGACCCGACCCATGCGCCGCATCGCCATCGCCACCGCCCTGATCATCGCCGGTTTCGCGGGTGCCGCTTCCGCGCAGGGCATCTCCTCCAACGGCGTGATGTACGGCCAGTCGTGGAACCTGCCGCAGAACTTCTCCGCGCTGGAGCGCATGCAGACCGCCCAGGGCAGCGGCACCGCGGCCGAGCGCGCCGCCCGTGCCGCCCGTCAGGCGCAGTTCAACCGCAACTACCCCGGCACGCCGATCCGCCGCAGCAGCGCCGCGCGCTGAGCCACCAGCCGTTCAGAAAAAAAGCCCGGCGGATCGCTCCGCCGGGCTTCCCTTGGGCATTGCCGTGGCGTCGCCGCCCGCGGCCGGGGCCCCCGATCAGCGGATGAAGGGGGCGGTCATCCAGGCCATGGAAACGGCGTCGTCCGAACTGCAATGAGACACTGGATCACCTCCTTTCGGTTGTTGAGGAGGTGAGCCTGCCTGGGTGCCCGGGGCACCGCAAGGAAAATCGGCCCGCGCCGCTCAGGCGGGCGGCGCCTTCGCCCAGACATCGCCCCGGCGCATGCGCTCCCGCCCATATTCGAAGAGCGGGCGCATATAGGCCTGATCGAAGGGCAGCGTGTAGGGAATGGTGAAGTCGTTCTGGATATAGGCCAGGTTGTAATCCATCAGGTCACGCTGCGCCGCGAAATACATTCGCACGATGTCATTATAGCCCAGCGCTGAGATCATCGAACTGATGGCCCGCCCGGCAATGCCGATGGTCCGGCGATTGACCTGCGCCCCGGTCGGTTCCAGCCGGGCATTGCGAATGATCCAGGTCCGTGCCGAAGCGACCGGCAGGCGCTGCGCCATGCGCTGGCGCCGGAATTCTCCGACGGTCTCCGGGTAAAGGAAGGCCTGGGCAAAGACGCCCCCATCCACATGCAGCTCATGATGCGGCACGCCATTCACGCTGACATCGAAGAGCACGGGGGAGAAGGCGCCCGGGATCGCGGCGGAGGCCAGCATGATGCGCCGCACCGTGTCGAGCGCCTGCGGATGCCCGCTCCTGGCGATGGCGCCGATATTCCAGACGACCGGGCGCTCCGCATCCAGATTGGTGGTGCCGATCAGCAACAGTCTTCCGGCATCATGCTCCCTGCCGATGGCGGCCAGCATCCGCTCATCCATGTGGCGGGAGATGGTGCGGAAGAGCGGCGAGTTGTCCGCCATGCCGTCATTGAGGATCGCGGCGCTATAGCCGCGCTGGATCAGGATGTCGGCCAGGGTGATCTCGGTATAGACGGCCCGGAGGGATGCATCCCAATCGCTGCCCAGGAAGGCGAAGGGCGCGGCCAGGGCGCCGGTGCTGACACCCGTCACGAGGAAGAATTCGGGCCGGTCGCCGCGTTCGGTCCAACCGACGAGCAGCCCGGCGCCGAAGGCGCCGTCTTCGCCGCCGCCGGAGATCGCCAGCAGGTCGAGATTGGGAATGGCCCGCTCCGGATCCAGCCCGCGGGTTGCGGCCTTGCGCCGCACAGCGGCGAGGAATTCCTCCTGCAGGCCCTGCTGCCCGGAGCGCTCATGCACGAAGAAGCGCTCATTGGGGATGCCGAGGACCGTCACGCTCTGCCGGTGGTCGGCCGGCACGGCGGGCAGGCGGGTCGGCAGCGCGCAACCTGCGAGGAGGGCTGGCGCGGGCAGGGCCAGAAGGGCGCGGCGGGAGAGAGGCGGGACCGGGACCGGGGCGGAGGGATCGAACAAGAGCGGCCTTTTCCTCGTCGCGAGGGTCAATCTCCCGCCGCTGCATCCTATCCCCGAATGCTGCCCCGCAGCACATGTTTTTGGATCTTGCCCGTGCTGGTCTTGGGCAGTTCCGTAAAGACCACCCGCTTGGGCGCCTTGAACCCGGCCATCAGCGCGCGGCAATGCGCGATGATCTCGGCCTCTGTCGCGCTCATCCCGGGACGGAGTTCCACGAAGGCGCAGGGCACCTCGCCCCATTTCTCATCCGGCTGCGCCACCACGGCGGCGAGCGCCACGGCCGGGTGCTTGTAGAGCGCGTCCTCCACCTCGATGGAGGAGATGTTTTCCCCGCCCGAGATGATGATGTCCTTCGAGCGGTCACGCAGCTGGATGTAGCCATCCGGGTATTTCACCGCGAGGTCGCCCGAGTGGAACCAGCCGCCGGCGAAGGCGGCGTCGGTGGCGGCCTGGTCCTTGAAATAGCCCTTCATCACGACGTTGCCGCGGAACATCACCTCGCCCATCGCGACGCCATCGGCCGCGACGGGCTGCATCGTCGTGGGGTCCATCACGTCGAGCCCCTCCAGCGGCACATAGCGCACGCCCTGGCGCGCCATGAGCTTCGCCTGCTCGGCCGCCGGGGCGCGGTCCCATTCCGCATGCCACTCATTGGTGACGGCGGGGCCATAGACCTCGGTCAGGCCATAGACATGCAGCACGGCGAAGCCCGCGGCCCGCATCGCGGCCAGAACGGCCTCCGGCGGCGGCGCGCCGGCGACGACGAAGGTGACGGAGCCCGGCAAGGCGCGCTTCTCGGCTTCGGGGGTCGCGAGCAGCGTGCCCATGACGATGGGCGCGCCGCACATATGCGTCACGCCATGCTCCGCGATGAGCGACCACATGGCGGGGCCGCGCACCGCGCGCAGGCAGACATGCGTGCCGGCCATCGCCGTGATGGTCCAGGGGAAGCACCAGCCATTGCAATGGAACATGGGCAGCGTCCAGAGATAGACGGGATGCCGCCCCATCCCGGCCGAGAGCACATTGCCGATGGCGAGAAGCTGCGCGCCGCGATGGTGATAGACGACGCCCTTCGGCTTGCCCGTGGTGCCGGAGGTGTAGTTCAGGGCGATCGCGTCCCATTCGTCACGCGGCAGCGGCCATGCGAATTCCTCGCTGCCTTCGCTCAGCAGGCTCTCGTAGTCCTGGCCACCGAGGGTTTCGTCCGAGCGCGCCTCACTGTCATTCACCTCGATGATCGTGGGCTTGTTCGTGCATTGCACCAGCGCGGCGCGCAGCACGGGGATGAATTCACGGTCCACGATGACGATCCGCGCTTCACCATGGTCGAGGATATAGGCGATGGTCGCGGCATCGAGACGTGTGTTGATGGTGTTCAGCACGCAGCCGGCCATGGGCACGCCGTAATGGCATTCCAGCATGGCGGGCGTATTGGGCAGCAGCGCCGCCACCGTATCGCCGCGCCCCAGGCCGCGCTGGTGCAGCGCATGCGCCAGCTTCACGCAGCGCATGCGGAGTTCGGCATAGGATCGGCGCAGCGCGCCATGGATCACCGCCACATGGCCGGGAAACACCTCCGCCGTGCGTTCGAGGAAGAGCAGCGGCGTCAGCGGCTGGTGGTTGGCGGCGACGCGGGGAAGGGCATCGTAATCGGAAGCGGCCATCGGGTTACCTGTCCTGCCAAACCGGCGCGCGCTTGCCGAGGAAGGCGCCGATGCCCTCCTCCGCGTCGGCCGCCATCATGTTGTCCACCATCACCGCACTCGCGGCGTCGTAAGCCTCGGCAAGCGGCAGGGCGCATTGCGCGAGAAAACCGCGCTTGCCCATCCGCACCGTCACGGCCGAGCGCGCGGCGATGCTCGCGGCGAGTGACAGCGCCTCGGCCCGCGCATCCTCGGCGATGCGGTTGATGAGGCCGAGCGCGCGCGCTTCCTCCGCTTGCACCCAGCGGCCGGTGAGCAGCATCTCCATCGCCGCCTTGCGCGGAATGGCGCGCGCCACGGCCACGGCGGGCGTCGAGCAGAAGAGCGCGATATCCACGCCCGGCGTGCAGAACTTGCTGGCGGGGGTCGCGACGGCCATGTCGCAGCTGGCCACCAGCTGGCAGCCGGCGGCGGTGGCGATGCCCTCGACGGCGGCGATGACCGGCACGGGATGGTTCACCACCTGCTGCATCACCTGGCTGCACAGCGCCATGGTGCGCGCATAGAAGCCCCGCCCGCCATCGGCTTCGGTGCGCGCCGCCGTCAGCTCGCGCAGGTCATGCCCGGCCGAGAAGGCCGGGCCGCTTGCCGCCAGCACGATGCAGCGCGCATCCTCGGCGGCGTGCAGCGCATCGCGCAGCGCCTCCAGCATCGCGATGCTGAGCGCGTTGCGCGCCGCCGGCCGGTCCAGCGTGATCAGCGCCACGCCGTTGTTTTGGCGTTCGCTCTGGATCATCGGCCGAGCACGCCCGCGATCTCGTCCAGGATCATCGGGTCATCAATGGTGGGCGGCACGGCATAGGTCTCCCCATCGGCGATCTTGCGGATCGTGGCGCGCAGGATCTTGCCCGAGCGCGTCTTGGGCAGGCGCTGCACCACCCGCGCCTCCTTGAAGGCGGCGACAGGGCCGATGCGGTCACGCACCAGCTTCACCAGCTCCTTCGCCACCTCATCGGCGTCGCGCGCCGCGCCGGCCTTCAACACCACGAGCCCAAGCGGCGCCTGGCCCTTCAGCGCATCGGCGATGCCGACCACGGCGCATTCCGCGACATCCGGATGCGCGGCCAGCACCTCCTCCATCGCCCCCGTCGAGAGGCGATGGCCGGCGACGTTGATGATGTCATCCGTGCGGCCCATCACCCAGACGAAGCCCTCCGCATCCACCTTCCCGGCATCGGAGCTGTCATAGAAGCCGGGGAAGGTGGAGAGATAGGCCTCGCGGTAGCGCTGCTCGGCATTCCACAGCGTGGGGGCGCAGCCGGGCGGCAAAGGCAGCTTCACCACCAGCGCGCCATTCTCGCCGCGCGGCACCTCATGGCCTTCGGAATCCAGCGCGCGCACGTCGAAGCCGGGCGTGGGCTTGCCGCCCGAGCCGGGGCGCGGTTCGAAGAGGCCGAAACCGCGGAAGCCCGCCGTGATCGGCCAGCCCGTCTCGGTCTGCCACCAATGGTCCACCACGGGGATGCCGAGCTGCTCCATGGCCCAGAGCGCCGTCGGCGGATCGCAGCGCTCGCCCGCCAGGTACAAGGCCTCCAGCTTGGAGAGGTCGTATTTCCGCATCAGCGCGGCCTCCGGGTCTTCCTTGCGGATGGCGCGGATGGCTGTGGGCGCGGTGAAGAGCAGCTTCACCCCATGCTCGGCACAGACACGCCAGAAGGTGCCGGCATCCGGCGTGCCCACCGGCTTGCCCTCGAAGAGGATCGAGGTGCAGCCCGCCAGCAGCGGCGCATAGACGATGTAGGAATGCCCCACGACCCAGCCGACATCGCTGGCCGCCCAATACACATCGCCGGGCGTCATCCCGTAGATCATGGACATGGAGTGGTGGAGTGCGACCGCATGCCCGCCATTGTCGCGCACGATGCCCTTGGGCTTTCCGGTCGTGCCGCTGGTGTAGAGGATGTAGAGCGGGTCCGTCGCCGCCACATCCACGCAAGGATGCGGCACGCCGGCCGCTTCCTCGGCCGCATAGTCGAAATCGCGCCCGGCGGTCATGGCCGCCTCGGCCTGGGGCCTTTGCAGGATCAGGCAGAAATCCGGCTTATGCGCGGACATGCCGATGGCCGCATCCAGCAGCGGCTTATAGGCGATGACACGCCCGGGTTCGAGGCCGCAGCTCGCGCTGATCACCGCCTTGGGCGTGGCATCCGTGATGCGCGCCGCCAGCTCCGCCGCCGCGAAGCCGCCGAAGACCACCGAATGGATGGCCCCCAGCCGCGCGCAGGCCAGCATGGCGATAGCCGCTTCCGGCACCATGGGCATGTAGATGATCACGCGGTCGCCCTTGCCGATGCCGCGCGCCGCCAGCGCGCCGGCCAGGCGGGCGGTTCGGTCGCGCATCTCGGCATAGGAGATCTTCAGCTGCGCGCCGGTGATCGGGCTGTCATAGAGGATGGCGGTCTGCGCCCCGCGCCCGGCCGCCACATGGCGGTCCAGCGCGTTGTGGCAGGTGTTCAGCACCCCATCGGCGAACCAGCGGCCAAAGAGGCCCTGGGATGCGTCCAGCGCAAGGCTGGGCGGGCGCGTCCATTCCAGGCCCCCTGCCGCCGCAAGCCAGTATTTCTCTGGGTCGTTGCGCCATTGCGCGACCGCGGCGTCATAGGCCGTCATCCCTCGTCTCCCTCTTTGCCGGCGAAAATGCGCCGATGGGCGTTGCCTCGCAAGCGGGACCGCCGCACCATCCCAGCATGAGAACGCGCTTCGCAGCCCTCCCCGGCAACATCAGGGGCGCGATCCTGATGTCCCTGGGCGGGGTGCTCTTCGCCACCGAGGCGCTGTTCATCCGCTGGATGACCGACCGCGGCATTCCCGTCACCACCCAGCTCTTCGCCCGCTCGATCGGCCAGCTCATCTGGGTGCTGCCCCTGATCCTGACCGCGGGCCTGGCCGTCTTCCGGACGGGGCGGCCGGGGATGCACCTGCTGCGCGGCGCTTCCTCGGCGGCGACCTGGGGGTTCTATTTCCTCTCCTTCGCCTTTCTCGACCTCACCACCGCCACCGTCCTCTCCTTCACCAATGTCATGTTCACCACGATCCTGGCGAAGCCGGTGCTGGGCGAGCGCGTGGATGCGGCCCGCTGGGCCGGCACGGTGCTGGGCTTCGTCGGGATCGCCGTCATGCTGCGCCCCGGCACCGACATCCCGCTGCTGGGCGCGCTGGTGGCGCTCGCCGCCGCACTCGCCTGGTGCGGCATCACCCTCACCTCGCGCAGCCTCTCGCGCACCGAGAGCACGCAGACGGTGGTGGCCTGGGTGGGCATCATCACCAGCCTTTGCGTGGCGCCCTTCGCCATCGCCTTCTGGCAGCCCATCGGGATGGCGGATGTGCTGATCCTCGCCGTCTTCGGCCTGGTGACACCCGGCATCATCTGGCTGGTGACGGAGGCGCTGCGCGCGGGCGAGGCGAGCGCCGTCGCCCCCTTCCAATATCTCCGCCTCGTCGTCATCGCCGCCTTCGGCTGGGTGCTCTTCGGCGAGGTGCCGGATGGTTGGACCTGGCTCGGCGCGCTGATCATCCTGAGCGGCGCGGTCATCATCACCATCAGCGAGGCGCGCAAAAGGTGACGCTCCTGCTCCAGGCCTCGCCGCTCCTGGCGCTTCTCGCCTTGCTCGGCACCGGCCGCGCGGGGCCGCTCGCCGCCTGCGGCGTGGCGCTGGCGCTGGCGGTCCCGGCCATCGCCATGACCCTGCCCGAGGGCGCGAACCTCCTCGCCTTCCTGGGCGACGCCACGCTGCGCGCCGCCTATCTCGCCTTGCAGCCCATGGCGGTGGTGGCGGGCGGGCTGCTCTTTCACGCGGCCGTGCAGCCCAGCGCCGATGCGGCCGCGCGCGAGCCCAATGCGGCGCGCATCTTCGCCGTCACCCTGCCCATGGGGTGCTTCCTGGAATCCGTCACGGGCTTTGCCGTGGGCGCCGTCTTCGCGCTGGCCGCGCTGCGCGCCATGGGGATTGGCGGCGCGGTGGCCGTGGCGCTCTCGCTGCAAGGGCTGGTGATGGTGCCCTGGGGCGGGCTCGGCCCCGGCACCTCGCTCGGCGCCGTGCTGGCGGGTGTGCCGGCGCAGCAGGCCGTGGCGCTCTCCGCCTGGCCCAATGCCGGCTGGATCATCGCCCTCGCCCCCGTGATGTGGTGGCTCCAGGCCCGCGCCGGCGTGGTGGTCAGCGGGCGGGAAAAGGCCATGCAGGCGCTGATGCTGACCGTGCTGGGCGTGTCGCTCGTCGCTCTCCACGCGGTGCTGCCCTTCGAGGTGATCGGCGTCGTCGCTTCGGGCGGCGTCACCATCTGGGCGCTCTGGCGGGCCGATCCCCCGCGTGATCTCGGCGCCGCGCTGCGGATGAGCTGGCCCTATCTGCTGCTGACCATCTGCCTGCTCGGCGCCCGGCTGGTGCCGGACCCGCCGGCGCTGCGCCCCTTCGCCGAATTGCCGGCCTTCCCGATCACGCATGTGGCCGTGGTGCTCTGGGTGGTCTCGGCCGGCCTGCTGCTGGCCCGCGCCGATGGGCTGGCCCGCGCCATGGCGGCGCTGAAGCGCGCGCAGAGGCCGGCGCTGGCCATGCTGCTCTATGTCACGCTCGGCCGTTGGCTGGCGGGCAGCGGCGTGGCCCTGGCGCTGGCGACCGCGCTGACCGAGGGCAAGGGCCCCTTCGCCGCCTATGCCATCACGCCGCTGGGCTTCGCCTCGGGCATGATCACCGGCAGCAATGTGGGCGCCAATGCCGCGCTGATGCCGGTGCAGGCGGCGCTCGGCCAGGTGCTGGGCCTGCCGGTCCTGCTGGCGCCCGCCTTGCATAACTTTGCCGGCGCGGCGGGGGCGGGGATGAGCATCGCCGGCACCGCCATGCTCTGCGCGCTGCTCGCCGACGGCACGCGCCCTGTGCAAGTCTGGCGGCTGATGCTCCCCTCCATGGCGCTGGTGATGCTCTTCGGCACGCTGGCCCTGATTGTCATGAGGTAACCATGTCCGACTGGGCCATCGCCGAACGCAAGCTGCTGCGCGACAAGCAGTTCCGCCCGCTGGTGAAGCGCATCGGCCCCTGCACCCTCGTGCCCTTGCAGCGCGAGCCCTATGAGGCGCTGGTCCGCGCCATCGCCCACCAGCAGGTGCATGGCCGCGCCGCCGAGGCCATGCTGAACCGCTTCCGCGCCCTGCATGAGGGCGAGGATTTCCCGCCCGCCGAATTCGTCCTCGCCCTGCCGCCCGAGGCGTTGCGCGGTTGCGGCTTTTCCGGCTCCAAGGTGCTCGCCATCCAGGACATCGCCGCCAAGACCCGCGAGGGCCTGGTGCCAAGCCTGGAGGAGGCCGCGACGCTGACCGACGCCGCGCTGATCGAGCGCCTGGTCGCGATCCGCGGCGTGGGCCGCTGGACGGTGGAGATGCTGCTGATCTTCACCCTCGGCCGCGGGGACATCCTGCCGGTGGATGATTTCGGCGTGCGCGAGGGCTGGAAGCTGCTGAACGGGCTGGAGGCTCAGCCCAAGCCCAAGGAATTGGCCGCCATCGGCGAGGCCTGGAAGCCCTGGCGCAGCATCGCCGCCTGGTATCTCTGGCGCGCCGCGGATGAGGGCAAGAAGGTGAAGGTCAGCGCCGTGTGATCAGCGCCGGGCCGCCGGCGCCGGCGTGCTGGACTGGCGCAGATCATCGTAAAGCCCGGTCTGGCCGCGCGCGCAGCTGCCATCGGCCAGCATGCGCCGATAGCCGGCGCTGGTCGGCACGCAGGCGCGCACAAGGCCGGCGCGGCCCTGTCCGGTCGCGTTGCGCACGTCATTGATGAAGCGGTTCACCTCGGCATAGGCGGTGTTCTTCTCGGGGGTGGATTTGTTCGAGGCCGCGATGCAGGCGCGCCAGGCGCGCACCTGTTCATTGCAACTTGGATCCCCCGTGGTGTCCGGCGCAGGCGTCGCGGGCGGCGGCGGCGCAGCGGCGGGGCGGTTGGATTGCGCGCCGGCCCCGAGGGGCGCGAGCACCAGGGCCAAGATCATCAGGCGCAGCATCAGATTCCCTCAATTGCGTGCAATTGTCACAATTTCTAACCATCTCCTGCCGCCTGTCCACCCCATGGGGCTCAGGCGGGGGGTGGTTCCGCCCGCATGCGCCCACCCTCTTCGACATGCACGATGGCCACGGGCAGGTTCCGCCAGGCCAGCAGCGCCGCTGGATCCGCCCCGTGGCGCGCGGCCTCGGTCGGCGGATCGAGCGGCGGGGGCATGGGGCGCAGCGGCGTCAGCCTGCGACTCAGCACCCACACCGCCCCCCAGCCCAGCAGCCAGAGCAGCAAGACGCCGATGGTGATCCAGAAGGGCAGGATGCGGCGCAGGTGCTCTCGGAAATCCGGGGCCGGGCGCTGTTCGGAGAGCCCGCTGAGGAACAGCGCCTCCTCGCCCGCCAGCAGCAGCGCGTTGCGGCAGAGGATGGCCAGCAGCACCCACATGGAGAGGCTCAACAGCCGGTCCCGCCACAGCATCCAGGCAGGCTGGCTGGCCGCGGTGATCAAGGGCGGCCAGGGCGTGATGGGAGGCAGGCCGCTCATCGCAGCCCCCGGTCCGGGCTGACCCAGGTGGTGGCGGCGTTGCGCGGCTTGAGTGCGGCGCGCGGCAGGGCGACGGCCGTGGTGATGGTCTGCAGCAACCAGAAGACCAGCGGATACCAGATGATCCAGAAGAGGCTGCCCATCAGCCCGCGTTCATAGCGCCGCTCGATGCTGAGGCTGACCAGCGATTGCAGCAGATAGGTCAGGGCCAGCGTCAGCCCATACCATTGCGGGATCAGCCCATAGCCCGGCAGGGCGGGCAGCGGGTCGAGGCCGACGGCGCGCAGGATGCCGATGGCCAGCGTCAGCAGCATGGCATAGGCCCAGACCACGCTCAGCACATAGTTCAGATAGACCGGGATCATGCCGGGCGCCTGGCCCCGCAGCACCGGCCCGAAATAGTCGAGCATCATCTGCGAGCCGCCCTCGGCCCAGCGCAGCCGCTGCTTCCACAAGCCGCGCAGCGTCTCGGGCATCAGGATCCAGACGATGGCATTGGGCTCATAGACCACGCGCCAGCCGGCCATCTGCACGCGCCAGGTCACGTCGATGTCGTCGGTCAGGGTGCGCGTGTTCCACCACCCGGCCTCATGCAGCGCGCGCTTGCGAAAGGCGCAGATCACGCCCGAGACGGTGAAGAGCCGGCCATAGGTGGCCTGTGCGCGCTTGATGAGGCCGATGATGGCCGAGAACTCGCCCACTTGGAGACGCCCCAGGATGCTCGTGCGGTTGCGGATGCGCGGATTGCCGGTGAGCGCGCCCACCTGCGGCGACTGGAACATCAGCGCGATCCAGCGCAGCGCATGCGGGTCCAGCAGCGCATCGCCGTCGATGCAGACGATGATCTCGTTCTTGGCGAGCAGCGCGCCGGCATTCATCGCCATCGCCTTGCCCTGGTTCTTCGCGAGGTGGACCACGCGCAGATTGGGGATCAGCGTCGCCAGCCGCTCCAGCTCCGCCGCCGTGTTGTCGCGGCTGCCGTCATTTACCGCGATGATCTCGAAATCCGGGTAATCCACGGCGGCCGCGGCGGCGAAGGTCTCGTGCGCGTTCTCCTCCTCATTGTAGCAGGGCACGATGATGGAGATGCCGGGATAATGCTTCAGCGGCGGCGGCTGGTCGGGTGGGGGCAGGCGGCGCTCGCGGTAGAAGTGATAGAAGACACCCCCCGCCATCCAGTACCAGGCCATGACGAAGGGATAGCCGAAGCAGAGGATCGCGAGCGATGCCGTGAAGAGGTAGAGCGCGTCATGCAGCATGGTCAGGGCCGCAGCGGATAGGTGGCGGAGGAGAAGGCCGGCCCGCGCCGCGCCGCATCGGCCAGCGCCGCCACGCCACCCGCGCAGAAGGCGAGGCCCGTGACACCCGTGGCCTGCACGGCGCGGATCGCCGCCACCGGGCGGTCCGTTTCCGGCAGGTCGAGCAGCAGGCGGGAGCGCGCGGCGGGCGCGGCCCAGCCGGAATCGCCGAGCGGCGCTTGCGGCATCAGGACCAGATCGGCCAGCGGCGCGGGCCAGGTGCCGGCCTGCGGCGTGGCCGTGCTGGTCACCATCAGGCGCAGCCCGGGGCGCAGCGCCTCGGCCCGGCGCATGGCCGTCAGCGCCCATTGCCCGCGCTGGTCCAGGGAAACGGGCTGGGCGCGGCGCTGCCGGACCATCCAGGGGGCGGGATCGCGCGGCGGGCCGGGGGGGGCCGCGGCCAGGCCCCCTGCCCCTTCCAGCATCAGCCCATCGGCCGGGGCATGGCGCAGCATCTCCTGAACGAGCTCCGGGATGCGGGCCTCGCCCAGGCTCGCCGCCGCGGCGTCCAGCGAGAGCCGCACATAGGCGTCGGCGCCGCCGCGCGTGCGGATCTGCCAGACCAGCCGGCCCAGGAGATCCGCGCCGCTCGGCGTGAAGCGCGAGGGATACCAGGCCGGGCCCAGGCTGCCGTCGGCCATGCGCGCATGGCCGTCCAGCGCCACGAGGTTGGGGCCGAGCAGGCGGATCGCCTCGATGATCTCGCCCAGCTTCGCATCCTGCGCCGCCATGTCGCCCGCGGCGGCGACCACGCCGGGATCGAGGCAGAGCAGGCGCAGCGCGGGCGGCGATTCCTCGCGGAAGCGCAGGTTGTTGGCCAAGGCCGCGAGGTCCGGCGCCAGGCTCGGGTAGAAGCGGCCGATGGTGAGCGGGCGCTGCGAATCGGCGGGCTCGGGATCGAGCGTCAGGGTGAAGCGGAACCCGGCCGCCTGGGCGGCTTCCAGCGCGGGACCGGAATAGCGGCCAAAGGGCCAGACCAGCGCGCGCGGCGCGCGGCCCAGCTCGCGCCGCATCAGCGCGGCGGAGCGGCGCAGGTCGCGCTCCACGCGCCGTCGCAGCGCCGCGTCATCCTCATAGCGGCCGGTCGCGGCGTCATAGGCCCAGGCGGCGGCGGCGGGCAGGAGGTTGCCCTGCGGATTGCCGAGCACCGTGCCGTGCAGCCCGTGGCTGTGCGAGGCGAATTCGACAAGGCCCGAAGCCTGCATCTCCCGCGCCTCGGCCCAGGTGATGAAATCCTCGCGCGGGCGCGGCTGGTCGCCATACATCACGGTGCCGCCCGCCGGAACCTCCATCCAGGCGCCGACCAGGGCGAAGACCGCCGGATAGCGATAGGCCAGCAGCAGCGGAAAGACGCGCGTGTAGGTGCTGCGATAGCCATCGTCGAAGGTGATGAGGATGGCGCGCTCGGGCAGCGGGCGGCGGCCCTCGCGCGCGGCGGCGACGTCATCCAGCGAGATCGGGTTCCAGCGCTCGGCCTTCAGCCAGTCGAAGAAGGTGACGAGGCTGGAGCTGGTGATCGCATCGGCCGTCAGCTGGTCGCGCGTGTCGGCCACGTCGTGGAAGGCGACGACGACAAAGCGCTGCGCCGCGGGCGGCGCCAGGGAAATCTGCGCCGAGGCGGGCGCCATGAGCAGCAGAAGAAGGAGAAGGATGCGCGCCATGGTCACAACCGCTGGGTCAGGGCGAAGACCAGCGCCACGCCGCGCCAGGAATCGCCGTCATAAATCCGGCGCGCGAATTGCACGCCGTAGCGGAATTCCGTCATCGGGTCGAACCGCCAGCGATGCTCATAGGCCGCCGTGCCGATCCAGCCCGCGCCGAAGCCTTGCTGCGTGTAGCTGCCGGCATCCAGCGTCACCGCCTGCACGAAGGAATTCTCGTAGAAGCGCCAGGTGACATGCTCGATGGCGAGGCCCGCCGTCGCGGTGAAATCCCGGCTGGGGGCGAAATAGGGGCCGGTGTTGAGGCTGTTGCTGGAGGTGAAGAGATCGCCGCGCAGCGTCACGTCCAGATGCGGCAGATCAAGGATGCGCTGGCGTGCCTCGATGCCGCCGGAGAGCCGCCGATTGCCATCCGAGAAGGGGGCATAGGCGAAGCTGCCGGAGACGGAGGTGGACTCGCTGTGCCGCCACGTCACCCGCGCCGCCACCTCATCCGCCGTGATGCCGTAGCGCAGCGCGCGCAGGGGCGTGGAGGTGGCGAAGCGCTCGCCGGAGAGGCCGATGCGCCAGGTGTCGAAGGGCTGCCAATCCGCCGTCACCCCGCCGCCCGTGCCGTTCCAGGTGCCGGTGTTCTGCGTGACATAGGCGGTGGCGCGGAACTGCGGCAGGCGGAATTCCGCGCCCGCGCCCATGCGGTTGCGCTGCACATAGCCCTCGACCGGATGCGCCGTCGCCACGCTGCCCAGGGCGAAGATGCGCCAATTCTCCGCGATGGGCGGCGAATAGAGCCGCACCACCGCCTCCAGCGAGCGGCCGCTGGAATTGCTGCCGCCGCCGGTGCTGTCGCCCGGCTTCACCTCCAGCTCCAGCACGAAGCGCCGCTGCGCGCGGGCTTCGAGGGCGAGGCGCTGCACCGCCAGGTTTTCCGGCCAGATGGCGAGCAGCTCCGCGATCCGCCGGTCCGCCTCGGTGAAGCGGAAGCGCGACAGCGCCAGTTCCGCCAGGGCGATGCGCGCGCCCAGCGTCTGCGGCGCCAGGCCGTGGCCGATCTCCGTCTCCGTCCCGGCGCTCCAGGGCCAGCCGCGCGCGCCCATGATGGCGGCGGTCGCCAGCCGCGTTTCCTGGTCCGCGGGCGCGCCCTCGGCGAGGGGGGTGATGCGCGCCCAGGCCTCCGCCAGCTGGTCCCCGTAGAATCGAGCCTGGGCGGCGGAAAGCGCGGCGCCCGGGAAATCCGGATTGGGGTAGCGGCTCGGGTCATCCAGGAAGCGGCGCCAGCCGGGCTGGTCGGCGAGCGCGCCATCCACCGCGTTGTAGGCGGTGCGGAAATCCTCGGCCTCCACCGCCGCGTAGAAGACGCCGCTGCGGGCGGTCAGGCTGCCAGGATCGGCCTGGAGCACGGCCTGGTATTCCGCCAAGGCCTCGCGCGGGCGGCGCAGATGAAGCAGCGCATCGGCGCGGGCCTCGCGCACATAGGGCGGCAGGGGGGCGTCGGCCGCCAGCGCGTCGGCTTCCGCCAGGGCCTCGGCCATGCGGACCCGGTCGCGCAGGGCGACCACACGATCCAGCCGGATCTGGCGGCGCAGGCCGGCGGGCGGCCCTTCGGCCAGCAGGGCCTCCAGCCGGGCGATGGCCGCATCCGTGCCCTCGAAGCGCCGCTCCGGCTCGGGCGGGCGGACGGTGTTGCCGAAGCGCACATCGGCGGCCGCCATCTCGGCCCTCAGCGGCAGGCGATCCGCGCCCTCGGCCAAGGGCGGTGGCGCATCGGCGATCACCGCCGCGCCATGCGGCCCGCCCAGGCCCCGCAGCACCCGCGCCGTCCCGGCGCGCGCCTCGGTGTTTCGGGGGGCGGTCCGCGTCGCATCGGCGTAATGGCGCAGCGCCGCGAAGCGCTCGCCGGCGCGCTCCTCGGCATAGGCCAGGGCCAGAAGCCGCTCGATCGGCGGCGCGCGGCGGGCGGCGGGCGATTGCAGCAGCGCCCTGGCCTCGGCCGGGCGGTCGGCATCGGTCAGGATCAGCGCCAGCAGGATGGTCCAGGTCGGGTTTCCGGGGAATTGGCGCATCCCCTCGCGCGCGCTCGCTTCGGCCTCGGCGAATTGGCGGGCGTCGCGCTGGGCGCGGGTGGTGGCGAGCAGGCCGGCGGCGCGGCTGGCCGCCTGGCCGGCCTCGCGCTGGCGCAGATAGGCCTCGGCCCGCGCGCGCTCGCCGGCATCGGCGGCACGAGCGCGCGGCGTCGCCAGCACGGCCTCGGCCTCGGCCAACCGCCCCGCATCGGTGAGGATCAAGGCCAGCAGGATGGGCCAGACCTCCTCGCGCCCGAAGCGGGCCAGGCCCTGCCGCGCCAGGGCTTCGGCCTGGGCCCAGCGCCGCTCATCCCGCGCGGCGCGGGTCGCGGCCAGCAGCGCGTAGCTGGGCAAGGGCTGCCCGCCCAGGCGGCGCAGCACGGCGAGCGCCTCGGCCGGCCGGCCATTCTGCTGCAGCAGGGTGAGCAGGTCCGCCCCCACCAGCGGATCAGGGGTGCCCGCATCCAGCAGTCCGCGCAGCGTGGCGATGGCGGCCTCCGGGCGGCCGGCGCGCGCTTCCAGCACGGCCGCCTCGCGCGGGGATTGGGCCAGGGCCGGGCCCACCAACAGCGCCAGCGCCAGCGCCAGAGGACCTGCCTGCCCGCTCCCCACCTTCGATCCAGCCCCCAATCTTCGCCGGGAATAACATACCCATGCCCACCAAGGCTGCGCCAGCCGGCTTGAAGCCACCGCAGGCGAAGCGCATCTGTGGGGCGAAGGAGCACCCCATATGCCGATCCCGCAGCCCGAGGCCCAACTCGCCCTGGACGCCGACCCCGCCACCCGCGACCGCATCGAGGCCGCGGCCTTCCGCAAGCTCGTCGCGCATCTGCGCGAGCGTTCGGATGTGCAGAACATCGACATGATGAACCTGGCCGGCTTCTGCCGGAACTGCGTGAGCCGCTGGTACCAGGAAGCCGCAGCCGATGCCGGCACCACGCTGGAGACGCCCGCGGCGCGCGAGATCATCTACGGCATGGACTACAAGGCCTGGCAGGCGGCCAACCAGAAGGAGGCGAGCGCCGAGCAGAAGGCGGCCTTCGGCGCGGCCATGGCCAAGCACGGATAGAGGCGCTACCTCCCTCGGCCTGTTTCCGAACCGAGAGAGACCATGTCAGACAGTGAAGACGCGAAAGCCAGCCGCAAGCGCCAGGCGGATGCGCCCGATGCCGATACCGGCGGCATCGCGGCCGACCGGCTGCGCTCCATCGTGGACCGCATCGAGCGCCTGGAAGAAGAGCGCAAGGCGCTGGGCGACGACATCAAGGACATCTACGCCGAGGCGAAATCCGCGGGCTTCGACGTGAAGGTGGTCCGCCAGATCATCCGCCTGCGCAAGCAGGAGCCGGCCGAGGTGGAGGAGCAGGAGACCCTGCTTGACCTGTACCGCCGCGCGCTGGGCATGTGAGCGCCGGCGGCCGCGACCCGGCGGCGCTGGCCCGGCAGGCGCTGGCCCTGCATGAGGCCGGCCGCCTGAAGGAAGCCGCGCCGCTCTATGATCGCGCGCTGGCCCTGCGCCCGCGCGATGCCGCGCTGCTCGGCCTGGCCGGCGCGCTGCAGATGCAGCTGGGCAAGGCCGGGCTGGCCGTGAAGCTGCTGCGCCGGGCCCTGGCCGAGCGCCCGGACCAGCCCGATGCCTGGCACAATCTCGGCGCCGCCCTGATGAAGCTCGACCGTGCCGGCGAGGCGGCGGAGGCCTTCGGCGCGGCGGCGCGCCTCACCCCCGACCAGCCGGCCGCCTGGTTCGGCCTGGGGCAGGCGCAACGCGCCTTGGGCCAGCCGGAGCCGGCCATGGCGTCGTTCCGCCGCGTCCTGGAGCTCGCGCCGGAGCATGCGCCCGCCCAGGCGCTGCTCGGCACGCTGCTGGACGAGGCCGGAGCGCCGACCGAGGCCGAGCCGCTGCTGCGCCAGGCGGTGCAGCGCCATCCCGAACAGGCGGCCTGGTGGAACAGCCTGGGCCTGGTCCTGCACCACCGCGAGGCGCTGGCGGAGGCCGAGGCCTGTTATCACCAAGCCCTCCGCCTGGAGCCGGATTTGGAGGCGGCGCTCGGCAATCTGGGCACGCTGCTGGTCCAGCAGCGGCGCGGGGCCGAGGCTGCCTCCCGGCTCGCTGCCGGCCTCGCCGCCCGGGATGCGGCGCGCCGCCCGGTTTCGGCCGAGCTGCTGGACGCGCTCTTCGGCGCGCGGCGGCTGATCTGCGACTGGCGGGACCATGCCGCGCTGTGTCGCCGCCTGGCCGACTTGCGGGAAGCCACCCCGCACCAGCTTTACCAGGAGGCCTCGCCTGCCCGGCTCCGCCGGGTCACCGAGGCCCTGGTTGCGCGGCAGCGCCGCCCGCCCCTCGCCACGCCGCTGCCGCATCGCCGCCAGCCGGGGCCGATCCGGCTGGGCTATCTCTCCCACGATCTGCACGCCCATGCGACGGCCTATCTGATCGCCGAGGTGCTGGAGCGGCATGACCGAACCCGCTTCCACATCACCGCCTATTCCACCGGCCCCGAGGATGGCAGCCCGATGCGCGCCCGGCTGCGCGCCGCGGTGGCGGATTTCCAGGATGTCTCCGCCTTGTCCGATGCGGCGCTGGTGGCCCGGATCGCGGCGGATGGGACGGAGTTGCTGGTGGACCTCAAGGGCTGGACCGAGCATGGGCGGGTGCAGGCCCTGGCCTGGCGCCCGGCCCCGGTGCAGGCCAGCTGGCTCGGCTATCCCGGCACGCTGGGCGCGGATTGGATCGATTATGCCATCGTGGATGGCGTGATCGCCCCGCCAGGTGCGGAGGCGCATTTCACCGAGAAGCTGGTCCGCCTGCCGGATTGCTACCAGCCCAATGACCGGCAGCGGCGCATCGGCCCTGCGCCGGGGCGCAGCGAGGCCGGCCTGCCCCCCGAAGGCCTGGTGCTGGCCTGCTTCTGCCAGACGCTGAAGCTGTCGCCGGAGGTCTTCGCGCTCTGGATGCGGGCGCTGGCGGCGACCCCGGGGGCTGTGCTTTGGCTGTTGGCGGCGGCGCCCGAGGCGATGGAAAACCTGCGGCGCGAGGCTGGTTCGCGGGGCGTGGCGCCGGAGCGGCTGGTCTTCGCGCAGCACCTGCCGCTGGAGCAGCATCTGGCGCGCTATGCCCTGGTGGACCTCGCGCTCGACACCTTCCCTTATGGCAGCCACACCACGGCCTCCGACGCGCTTTGGGCGGGCTGTCCGCAGCTGGCCATCACCGGGGAATGCTTCGCCGCCCGGGTTTCCACCAGCATCGTCACGGCGATGGGCCTGCCGGAACTGGCGGCACCCGGCCTGGCGGCGCATGAGGCGCTGCTGCTGCGGCTTTGCGCCGATGCGCCGGCCCGTGCGGCGTTGCGGGCTCGGGTCGCGGCCGCCCGCGCGACGGCGCCGCTTTTCGACACGCCGCGCTTTGTGGCCCATCTGGAGGCCGCCTATGCGGCCATGGTGGCCCGCTACCGGGCGGGGCTTCCGCCGGCCGCCATGGCGATCGCCGCCGGCGAATAGGCGCGCGGCTGGAGCGGGATCCGCGCATGTTGACGGATCGGATGAGAGGGCCTCCGGCGGCTGGGGCCGAAAGTCCCCAGACCCCAGGATTGGTTTGATCGCCCTCCAGGCCTTGTGTCTGTTCTGCCCGTGGAAGGTGGGCGGGGCCCCAGCCGGCAGGGGCGCTTTTCCCTTTGCGGGAAGGCGATCTGATCGGTCGAAGTCAGGAAGTTCTGGCCTGAGAGGCTGATTCACGCCTTGGTGATCCCACCAGGGCCGATCCGGCATCATGCCCGCGCGAGCACAAGCGCCGCCCAGGTCAGGGCGGCCCAGCCGCCAGAGATGCCCCAGGCCAGGCTGGGCCTGGGCCAGAGCCAGATGGCGAAGGGGATGGCCTGCATGGCATGGATCGCCAGAAAATGCGCGACGCGCAGATCACCCGCGGCGAAGGACCAATAGAAGGGCGGCCAGCCCGCCGCATTGCTGCCCGCCCCCACCCAGGCGGAGCCCTGCCCGCCAATGGCAAACCCCGTGACGCCGCCCAGCACGCCCGTGAGGAGAAGGCCAAGCCCAGCGGCAAGGCGCGCCGCGCGCGGCATCGCCGCGTTGCCGCGCCACAGGATCATCAAGCCGAGCAGCGCGGCGCCGGCCACCAGCAGCGTGGCGCCCAGGCCCATCAGCCCATAGACCAGGGCGCCCAGCGCATCGCGGGCGAAATGCGACGGCGCCCCCCAGGCGGCGCGCCAGGTGATCCAGCCCTGCTCGAAGACCGCCATGGCCAGCATCACGAGCACCACCGCCCGCGCGACCCGCCCCGCCTGCTGCGCCGGCGAGAGGGCCGGCCAGAGCCAGGCCAGCGTCCAGAACCAGGCGACGAAGGAAGCGGCGAATTTGGCCGGCTTCACCCAGACGGAAACGCCGTCAAACAGCCGCGGGTCGAAGGCGGCCAGCCCCAGGCACAGGGCGAGCAGCCCCAGCGCCACCCACCCGGCGCGGGCGAAATCCGGCTGGCGGCGATGGAGTTCGGCGAAGAGGCTCATCGCCGCGCCGCCCGCAACCCGAAGAAGACCAGCAGGCCGAGCGGCCCCAACAGGAAGGTGGGCGGCAGGGCGAGCCAGAGGATCCAGCGGGGCAAGCCCTCTTCCGTGGCGCGGCGGGCCATCCAGGCGCCGATGAAAAGGTCGAAGGCCAGGTAGTGCAGCCAGCCGGCAAGCAGCACCCAGGGCGAGGCAAAGAGCGCGGCGACGCCGGCCAGGGTGGAAAACCCGCCCTCGGCCGCGGGCATGGCGAAGGCCAGGATCGCCCCATAGGCCAGGGCAAAGGTCACCGGCAGCGCCACGCCGCAGAGCCACCAGTTCACCGGGCGCCGGCGCGGAAAGAGCAGCAGCGCCACCCAACCGGCCAGGGCCAGGCTATTGGCGAGGGTGAAAAGGGTCTCGGGGTTCATCGCGTCTGTCCATTGGTAAGTTCGGCATAACGGGGCGATCTGACCATTGTCAAGTTCAGCCTGCGGCGCGATACCCGGGGCATGGCCGTCATCCCCAAGCCGCCCGGGCGCTTCCACCATGGCGATCTGCGCCGCGCGCTGCTCGATGCCCTGGCCGAGGCGTTGCGCGAACAGCCGCCCGAAGCGCTCTCGCTCCGCGATCTCGCGCGCCGCGCGGGCGTGGCGCACAGCGCCGCCGCGCCGCATTTCGGCGACAAGCGCGGCCTGCTGACCGCCTTCGCCACCGAAGGCTATGCGCGCCTGGCCGAGGCGCAGCGCGCGACCATGGCCGCCGCCCCGCCCGATCCGGCCGCGCAGCTCGCCGCCTCGGGCCGGGGCTATCTGGGTTTCGCGCGGCGCCATCCCGGGCATTTCCGGCTGATGATGCGGGCCGATCTGCTGGATGGCACAAACCCTGCCCTGGGCGCTGCGCAGGCCGCCGCCTGGCAGCCGCTGGCCGAGGCGATCCGCGCCGGCACACCCGGGCTGGACCCGGCGCATCGCCATGCGCGGATGGTCCTCGCCTGGTCGGGCGTGCATGGCTTCGCGGCGCTGACGGCGGAAAAGGCCGGCGCGGTGCTGGCGGGGGAGCTGGGGGCGGAAGCGGCGGAAGCGGCGCTGATCGAGGGGTTGGTCGCCGCCTGCCTTCGGCCGTACGGCGCTGACGCCGGCCCGTCCGACCCTTGCTGAGGGAATGATTCACGCCAAAACCCCGCGACCGTGACGAATGGAGAGTGCCGTTGGGGGAAAGGAAAAAACGGGCCTCCGGCGGCTGGGGCCGAGAGGCCCCAGACCCCGATCATTTTCCCTTTTTACAAGAGCTTGATGGGAATGCCTCGACGCCAAGGAAAGGGGTCTGGGGCCCCGGCCCCAGCCGCCGGAGGCCCTTTTCCCTCTCTGTGAAGGCGAATTGATCGGTCGAAGTCACGGAGCCCTGGTCACCGCGTCGCGCCGATGCCGCCGCCACGCCTCCTGCTCTACGCGGTGAGCAGGCCGATCCGGTCCTCTTCGAAGACGCCGCAGGTCAGCGGCCCGCCAAAGACGGCGCCGGTGTCGAGGTTGATGCGGTTCTCCCGCAGATCGGCCACACGTTCGCGCACGGGCGTGTGGCCATGCACGATGAAGGCGCCGTGATCGGCCTCGCTGTCCAGGAAGGCGCCGCGGATTCGCATCAGGTCATCGGGCGATTGCGCATCGAGCGGCACGCCCGGGCGAACGCCCGCATGGGCGAAGAAATAGGGGCCGACGCGGTGGGAGAATTTCAGCCCCCGCATGAAAGCGATGTGGTGCGCGGGGATGCCGGCTGCCCAGGTGTCGCGGGGCGCGTGTTCGGCCAGGCCCCAGCTCAGCAGGGCTTCGCGGCCGCCATAATACATCCAGTCCGTGGCGCTGGGCGCATCACCATCCAGCGCGGCCAGCAGCGTCGCCTCGTGATTGCCGGAGAGGTGGACCACCGGGCAGGCGTCGAAGCCCATGGCGATGTCGAGCGTGCCAGCGCTGTCCGGCCCGCGGTCAATGAAGTCGCCGAGGTGGATGAGCGTGGCGTTGGTCGGATTTTCCCGAAGATCCGTGCGGATCAGATCGTGCAGTTGCTTCAGTTTGTCGGCGCATCCATGGCTATCGCCAATGGCATAAACCCGCCGCCCCTTGGCCAGCGTCACAGGCGACTTGAGCCACCTCATGTGCCGGAGGTGCAGGAACCTGAGGTTCCTGCCGGGGTCCAGGGGCAGAGCCCCTGGCTAACGCGCATTGGCGCTCGCATCCGACCGCGTATTGCCGACGCGCGCGGCAAGTGCCGCGGCCATGAAGTCATCCAGATCGCCATCGAGCACGGCGGAGGGATTGCCCTTCTCCAGACCCGAGCGAAGGTCCTTTACCAGCTGATAGGGTTGCAGCACGTAGTTCCGGATCTGGTGCCCCCAACCGATATCGGTCTTGCCGGCCTCGATGCCGTCGGTGATGGCCTCGCGCTTGCGCAGCTCCAGCTCGTAGAGCCGCGCCTTCAGCATATCCATCGCGATGACGCGGTTGCGGTGCTGCGAGCGGTCCTGCGTCGAGGCGGCGACGATTCCGGTCGGGATATGGGTGAAGCGCACGCCGGATTCGGTCTTGTTGACGTGCTGCCCGCCGGCGCCCGAAGCGCGGAAGGTGTCGGTCTTGATGTCGGCCGGGTTGATCTCGATCTCGATCTTGTCGTCGATCACCGGATAGACATAGACGCTGGCGAAGCTGGTCTGGCGCTTGTCATTGCCGCCGAAGGGGCTGATGCGGACCAGGCGGTGCACGCCGGTCTCGGTCTTCAGCCAGCCAAAGGCGTTGTCGCCGGTGACTTGCAGCGTGGCGGACTTGATTCCCGCCTCTTCACCCTCGGATTGCTCGGTCAGCGTCACCTTGTAGCCGCGCCGCTCGGCCCAGCGCATATACATGCGCATCAGCATCTCGGCCCAATCCTGGGCCTCGGTGCCGCCGGCGCCGGCGTTGACTTCGAGATAGGCGTCATTGCCATCGGCCTCGCCCGAGAGAAGGCTCTCGATCTCGCGGCGCTTGGCTTCGGCGGCGAAGCTGTGGAGATCGGCCACGGCAGCATCGGCCGTCGCGGTGTCATCCTCGGCCTCGGCCATCTCGATGAGTTCGAGGGCATCGGCGACGGATTGCTCCAGGCGCTTCACGCCTTCGATCTGCTCCACCAGCTTGCCACGCTCGCGCATGAGCTTGGTGGCCTCGGCAGCGTCATTCCACAGGGAGGGGTCTTCGGCCTTCGCGTTCAGTTCGGCGAGGCGAATGAGGGAAGCATCCCAGTCAAAGATGCCTCCTCAGCAGGGACACCGAGGCGGTGATCTGCTCTTGGAGCTGGAGGGCGTCTGCGCGCATGGGGGTTCAGTAGAGCCCCCCAAGTCCGCTGTCCACCCGGGCGGCGGCGCCGGAACCCATTTCGGTCGGCGTCGTGGCGGCGTTCTCGGTGCCGGGCCGGAAGGCTTCGAGGATGGTCTCGCCGCGATCGGTCTGGATGCGGACCAGCGCCACGCCGGGCGGCGCGCGGAAGGGCACGGCCGGGCTGCCGGCAAGGGCGGCGGCCAGCACCTCGCGGAAGATCGGCGCGGCATTGGTGCCGCCGGTCTCGCCCTGGCCCAGGGTGCGCGGATCATCATAGCCGACCCAGACGGCGACCACGATGTCCGGCGTGAAGCCGACGAACCAATTGTCCTTGTAGTCATCCGTCGTGCCGGTCTTGCCGGCGACGGGGCGGTTCAGCCCGGCGCCCGCGCGCCCGCCCGTGCCGCGCTGCACGGCGCCCTGGAGGATGCTGGTGATCTGGAAGGCGGCAATGGGATCGGCGATCTGGCGGCGATTGTCGGTGAAGCGCGGCGGGCCGGCCTCGGGCCCGGCCGAGCAGGCGGGGCAATCGCGATTCGTGCTGCGCCAGATCACGCGGCCGCGCTGGTCCTGCACGCTGTCGATCAGCGTCGGCTCCACGCGGCGCCCGCCATTGACGAAGCTGGCGTAGGCGGCGGCCTGGCGCAGCACCGTGGTCTCGCCCGCGCCGAGGCTCATCGAGAGGAAGCGCGGCATGTTCTCGATCACGCCGAAGCGGCCGGCGGTCTCGCTCACGCGATCCATCCCCACCTCCTGCGCGATGCGGATGGTGACGAGGTTGAGGCTGCGCTCCAGCGCGTTGCGCATGGTGACATAGCCGCCCGTGGAGCCGCCGCCGTAATTGCCCGGCCGCCAGACGCCCTGCGGCGTCGCGATCTCCACGCCGCCGTCCAGGAAGCGCTGATTGGGCGGAATCCCCTGCTCCAGCGCCGCGATGTAGACATAGGGCTTGAAGGAGGAGCCGGGCTGGCGCATCGCCTGGCTGGCGCGGTTGAACTGGCTGCGGTCGAAGCTCCAGCCGCCCGCCATGGCCAGGACGCGCCCGGTGTTGGGGTCCAGTGCCACGACCGCGCCCTCCACCTCCGGCACCTGGCGCAGCAGCACGCGATCGGGGCGCGGGGCGGCGGGGGTGCGCGGCGGGGTGGCCGCGGCGGGCGCGGCCGAAGGCGCCGGTTCCACCAGGATCACATCGCCCAGCGCCAGCACGTCCGAGATGCGGCGGGGCGCATTGCCCAGGCGCACCGGCTGGTTGCCCTGGCTGGGCAGCACGGGGCGGGCCCAGGCCAGATCCTCCAGCAGGATGCTGCCGGTGCGGGGCTCGGCGGGGGCGCGGAGATGCGCGCGCTCGAACCAGCCGACGCGCGCCTCGCGCTCACGGATCTCCAGCACCACGGCCTGGCGCCATTCCGGCAGCATGCCGGGCGGGCGGCCAAAGGCCTCCAGCGCGGGCAGCCATTCCGTCGCGCCATGCGCGCTCTTGGCCAGCGGGCCGCGCCAGCCGCCGCGGCGGCGGTCATAGGCGAGCAGGCCGTTGCGCAGCGCCACCTCGGTCGATGCCTGCAGCGCGGGATCGAGGCTGGTGCGGACGACGAGGCCACCACCCTGCGTCTGCTCCTGCCCGAAGCGGGAGATCAGCTCGCGCCGCACATCCTCGGTGAAATGGCCGCCGACGGGGACGACCTCGGGGCGGCGGAAGGGGCGGGCCAGGATGGTCTCGGCGCGGGCGGCGCTGGCCTCCTGGGCGGTGATCATGCCCTCCTCCAGCATGCGCTCGATCACCCAGTCGCGGCGGATGCGGGCCTGCTCGGGGAAGCGCAGCGGGTTGTAGTTGTTGGGCGCCTTGGGCAGGGCAGCGAGGAAGGCCATCTCCGAAAGGGTCAGCTCTTCCAGCGACTTGTTGAAATAGGCCTGGGCGGCCGCGGCCACGCCATAGGCCTGGGCGCCGAGGAAGATCTCGTTCAGATAGATCTCCAGGATGCGCGGCTTGGAGAGCGCGTTTTCCAGCCGCATGGCCAGCAGCGCCTCGCGCGCCTTGCGCAGCACGGTGCGGTCGCTGCCGACCAGCATGTTCTTCGCCACCTGCTGGGTGATGGTGGAGGCGCCGACCATGCGGCGGCCCGTGCCGTATTGCTCGATATTGGTGATGATGGCGCGCATCACCGCCACCGGGTCCACGCCGCCATGGCTTTCGAAATTCTGGTCCTCGGCCGCGATGAAGGCCTGTTGCAGGCGGCGGGGAATCGCCTCGATCGGCACGAAGACGCGGCGCTCGGCCGCGAGTTCGGCCATGAGGCGGCTGTCGCCGGCATAGATGCGGCTCATCTGCGGGGGCGAGTAATCGGCGAGCCAGCGGTAATCCGGCAGATCCGCTTCCAGAGCCCGGTAGAGGCCATAACCCGCGACACCGCCGCCCAGCACGCCGACGCCGGCCAGGATCACCAGCGCGCGCAGCAGCCCGCCGAAGGGCCGGAAGGGTGGGCGCTTCGGGGGCTTCGGCGGGGCCAGCTTGTCCGGCCGGGGCGGGATGATCGGGGCCTCGATGGCGGGCGGCGGGGAATTCATACCGGTCGCGTAGCACAAAACCCGACGAAATGCCTCCCCTTCCGGCGCATGGGGCGCCCTCTGCCCCGGAATGCGGCAGGCGATGGCCGGGCTGCGACATGATCGGGCCGCGCGGCCAGCGCATTCGGCAATAAAGCCAAGCCTGACCTAGCTGCTGTCGCAATCTTGCTGCTAAACAGCCCGTTACCTTTGGCGCCCCCCCGGGAGATGAATGATGGCCTGGTCCTTTCGCGCGCTCGCCCTTTCGGCCGCGCTCTCACTTGCGGCGCCCGCCGGCGCGCAGAGCCTCAACATGGCGGTGGGGGCCCCGGTCACCTCGATCGACCCGCATTTCCATCAGCTTTCGCCCAACAATGCCGTGGCCGGGATGATCTTCAGCCGGCTGATCAACACCGACGGCCAGTCGCGCATGGTGCCCGGCTTGGCGGAGAGCTGGACGGCCATCGCCCCCGATGTCTGGGAGTTCAAGCTGCGGCGTGGCGTGCGTTTCCACAACGGCAATGAGTTCACCGCCGAGGATGTGGTCTTCACCTTCCAGCGCGTGCCCAATGTGCCGAACAGCCCCTCCAGCTTCGCCGCCTTCGTGCGCCCGATCCGCAATGTCGAGGTGGTGGACAGCCACACGCTGCGCATCACCACCAACGGCCCCTATCCGCTGCTCCCGCAGGACATGACCAATGTCTATATCCTGGACCGCGAGACGCATCAGGGCGTGACCACGGAGGATTTCAACGCCGGCCGCGCCGCCATCGGCACCGGCCCCTACCGGATGATCAGCCACCGCATGGGGGACCGCATCGAGTTCGAGCGCAACGACACCTATTTCGGCGAGCGCCCGGCCTTCGCCCGCGTGAATTACCGCATGATCACCAATGACAGCGCCCGCACCGCGGCCCTGCTGGCCGGCGATGTGGAGTTCATTGACCAGGTCCCCACGGCCGACCTCACGCGGCTGCGCGGCGACCAGCGCATCGCCATGAGCGAGGTGACGGGGCTGCGGCTGATCTACCTGGCCTTCGACCATCACCGCGACGAGGCCTCGCCCTTCGTGACGGATGCCGAAGGGCGGCCCATCCCGCGCAACCCGCTGCGCGATGTGCGGGTGCGCCGCGCCCTCTCCATGGCGATTGACCGCCAGGCCATCGTGGACCGCGTGATGGAGGGTGCCGGCACGCCCTCCGCGCAATTCTTCCCGCCCGGCGTCTTCTCCTTCATCCCGGACTTCCCCGCGGCGCGGGTGGATGCGGAGGGCGCCCGCCGCCTGCTGGCGGAGGCGGGCTTCCCCAATGGCTTCCGCATCACCCTGCACGGCCCGAATGACCGCTATCCGAATGACGGCCGCGTGATCCAGGCCATCGGCCAGATGTGGACGCGGCTGGGCGTGCGCACCGCCGTGGAGGCGCAGCCCTGGACCACCTTCGTGGCCCGCGCCGGGCGCGGCGAATTCTCCGCCTTCCTGATCGGCTGGGGCTCCAACCCCGAGGGCTCCCACCCGCTGCGCAACCTGATCGCCACCCCCGACCGCGAGCGCGGCTGGGGTGCGAGCAATCGCGGCCGCTACAGCAACCGCGCGATTGACGCGCAGCTCGAACAGGCCCTGCGCGAGATCGACGACGCCCGGCGCGAGCAATTGCTGATCGCCGCCCAGCGCGCCGCCTTCGAGGATGTGGCCATCGTGCCGCTCTACATCCAGACCAACATCTGGGCGATGCGCCGCAATCTCCAGCACACGGCGCGCACCGATGAACTCACCCGGGCGCAGGATATCCGCCCCGCCGCGGCGCGCTGACGCCATGACCGTCTATCTGCTGCGGCGGATTTCCCAATCCTTCCTGGTGCTCATCGCGATGAGCATCATCGTCTTCGTCGGCGTCTATGCCGTGGGCGATCCGGTGGAAATCCTGATCTCCCCCGATGCGGACCAGATGGAGCGCGAGCGCGCCATCCAGGCGCTGGGCCTCGACCTGCCGCTCTGGGAGCAATACGCCGTCTTCGTCTGGCGCGCCTTGCAGGGCGATCTGGGCCGCAGCTTCGTCTATAACGAGCCGGCCTTGCAGCTGATCCTGCAGAAGATGCCGGCGACGCTGGAACTCGCTTTCGGCTCCATGTTCATCTCCATCCTGATCGGCCTGCCGCTGGGCATGTATGCCGGGCTGCGGCCGGAGAGCGCGGGGTCCAAGCTCATCATGGCGGGGAGCATCCTCGGCTTCTCGCTGCCCACCTTCTGGGTGGGGCTGATGCTGATCATGGTCTTCGCCGTGCAGCTGGGCTGGCTGCCCTCCACCGGGCGGGGCGAGACGGCCTATTTCCTCGGCCTGCAATGGTCCTTCCTGACCGCCAACGGGCTCTCGCATCTGGTGATGCCGGCGATCAACCTGGCCCTGTTCAAGATCAGCCTCGTCATCCGCCTCACCCGCTCCGGCGTGCGGGAGACGATGCAGATGGATTACGTGAAATTCGCGCGCGCCAAGGGGCTTTCGCCGGCGCGCGTCACCTTCGTGCATGTCTTCAAGAACATCCTGATCCCGGTGGTGACGGTGGTCGGCCTGGAGCTCGGCTCCACCATCGCCTTCTCGGTGGTGACGGAGAGCGTCTTCGCCTGGCCGGGCATGGGCAAGCTGATCATTGACAGCATCAACGTGCTGGATCGGCCCGTGATCGTCGCCTACCTGATGATCATCGTGGTGATGTTCATCACCATCAACCTGATCGTGGACCTGCTCTATTCCGCGCTCGATCCGCGCGTCCGGCTGGAGGGCAAGGCATGAGCGACGTCACTCTGGCTGCCCCCGTCGCGGTCAAGGAAGAGACGCCCTTCCGCCGCTTCGTCTCGGAATTCATGGCGAGCAAGATCGCCGTCGGCGGGCTGCTGGTCTTCACCATCATCGCGCTGCTGGCGATCTTCGCGCCCTGGATCGCGCCGCAAAACCCCTATGACCTGGCGCAGCTCGACATCATGGATGGGCGGCTGGAGCCGGGTTCGGTCGGCGGGGGCGGGATCACCCATTGGCTCGGCACGGATGACCAGGGGCGGGACATGCTCTCGGGCATCATCTACGGGCTGCGCATCTCGCTCACCGTGGGCGTGGGCTCGGCGCTGATCGCCTGCCTGGTGGGTGCCTCGCTCGGGCTGCTGGCCGCCTATGCCGGCGGCAAGACCGACAGCCTGATCATGCGCATCGTGGACCTGCAGCTCTCCTTCCCGACCATCCTGGCGGCGCTGATGATCCTGGCCTTCCTGGGCAAGGGCATCATGAATGTCGTGATCGCGCTGGTGATCGTGGAATGGGCCTATTACGCGCGCACCGTGCGCGGCTCGGCCCTCGTCGAGCGGCGGCGCGAGTATATCGAGGCGGCGCAATGCCTGGCGCTGCCGACCTCACGCATCCTGTTCCGGCATCTGCTGCCCAATTGCCTGCCGCCGCTCATCGTCGTGGGCACCATCCAGATCGCCCGCGCCATCGCGCTGGAGGCGACGCTCTCCTTCCTCGGCCTCGGCGTGCCGATCACCGAGCCGTCGCTCGGGCTGCTCATCGCCAATGGCTATGAGTATATGCTCAGCGGGAAATACTGGATCAGCTTCTATCCCGGCATTGCGCTGCTGGTGACCATCGTGAGCATCAACCTGATGGGGGATCACCTGCGCGACGTGCTGAACCCGAGGCTGAAGAAATGAGCGCGACCCTGGAAGTGCGGAATCTCCGCACGCATTTCTTCACACGCGCCGGCGTGGTCAAAGCCGTCGATGGCGTCAGCTTCACCGTGGGCCGCGGCAAGGTCATGGGCCTGGTCGGTGAATCCGGCTCCGGCAAGACCGTGACGGGCTTCTCCATCATCGGCCTGGTGGACCCGCCGGGCCGCGTGGTGGAGGGGGAGATCCTCTACCAGGGCCGCAACCTCGCCACGATCAGCGAGGAGGAGATGCGCCACCTGCGCGGCAACCGCATCGCCATGATCTTCCAGGACCCGATGATGACGCTGAACCCGGTGCTCCGGGTGGACACGCAGATGATCGAGACGGTCCTGGCGCATGAGAAGGTGAGCAAGGACGAAGCCCGCCAGCGCGCGCGCGATGCGCTGGGCATGGTCGGCATCCCCTCGCCCGAGGAGCGGCTGAAATCCTATCCGCACCAATTCTCCGGCGGCATGCGCCAGCGCGTGGCCATCGCCATCGCCCTGCTGCACCGGCCTGAACTCATCATCGCGGATGAGCCGACCACGGCGCTGGATGTGACCATCCAAGGGCAAATCCTGGCCGAGGTGCAGAAGCTCGCCGCCAATACCGGCACGAGCCTGATCTGGATCACGCATGATCTCTCGGTCGTCGCCGGCCTCGCGGACGACATCGCGGTGATGTATGCGGGCCGCGTGGTCGAGGATGGCCCGGTCTCCGAGGTGCTGGACCGGCCGCTGCACCCCTACACCCATGGGCTGATCGGCTCCGTGCCCAGCCGCAACAAGCGCGGCGAACCCTTGCGCCAGATTCCCGGCATGACCCCCTCCCTGCTGAAACTCCCGGCCGGCTGTGCCTTCCGCGCCCGCTGCCCGCGCGCCGACGAGGCCTGCCTGGCGGAACAGACGCTGGAGGAATGGATGCCCGGCCGGCATGCGCGCTGCGTGCATCCGCATCGCGATGAGGTGCCCGCATGATGGAACAGCCCATCATCGAATTGCGCGGCATCACCAAGCGCTTCGAGAAGAAGCTCGACTTCGCCGGCAAGATCGCGAAGCGCCTGGGCGCCCCGTTGCGCGACGAGACCGTGCATGCGGTGGATGGCGTGAACCTGACGATCCGCAAGGGCGAGGTGGTGGGCCTGGTCGGTGAATCCGGCTGCGGCAAGTCCACCCTGGGCCGCGTCGTCGCCGGCATCCTGCCGCCCTCCGAGGGCACGGTGCTCTGGCGCGGCACGGATGTGAATGCGCTGACGGGTGCCGCGAAGAAGGAGGCGCAGCTTCGCGCCCAGATGATCTTCCAGGACCCCTACGCGTCGCTCAACCCGCGCATGAAGGTGCAGGACATCGTGGGCGAGGCGCCCTTGGTCCATGGCATCACCACGCGCGGCGGCTTCGACGACTATGTGGATGAGCAGATCCGCCGCGCCGGCCTCGATCCCGCCTTCAAGAAGCGCTACCCGCACCAGTTCTCGGGCGGGCAGCGGCAGCGCATCGGCATTGCCCGCGCGCTGGCGGTGAAGCCGGAATTCCTGGTCTGCGACGAGGCGGTGGCGGCACTCGACGTCTCCATCCAGGCGCAGATCCTGAACCTCTTCATGAAGCTGCGGGCGGAGCTCGATCTCACCTACCTCTTCATCAGCCATGACCTCGGCGTGGTGGAACACCTGAGCGACCGCGTGGTGATCATGTATCTCGGCCGCGTGGTGGAACAGGCGCCGAGCGAGCAGGTCTTCGCCCGGCCGAACCACCCCTACACCGCCTCGCTCCTCGCCTCCGTGCCGCGGATCGAGGCGCGCAAGCGGGCCTTCGCGGTGGTGCAGGGCGAGATCCCCTCGCCGCTCAACCCGCCCAGCGGCTGCCATTTCCACCCGCGCTGCCCGCATGCGACGGAGCGCTGCAAGGTGGAGGTGCCGAAGCTGCGGGAGATTGCGCCGGGGCATTTCTCCGCCTGCCACCTGAACGGGTGAGATGCGGCGGCGCCTGGCCCTGCTCGGCATGCTTGCCGGCTGCGCCACGCCGCCAGCGCCGCCCGCGGAGGACCTCTTGATCCCGCCCTATTTCGCCCAATGGGAATCCCCCGAACTCGTCGGCGAATTCCTTGCAGGCCGCGATGCCACGACCGACCCGCGCTGGGCCGAATCCGGCGCGGCCGACGCGGCCGAATATGCCCGCTGGGCCGAGCATCTCTGCGGCATGGCCTGCCTGAAGATGGCCATGGCGGCACGCGGCGAGGCGCACAGCATCCATGACCTCCGCCGCGCCGTGCAGCCGCTGGGCGGCTATGTGGAGCAGCCGGACGGCTTCATCCGCGGCCTGATCTATGCCGGCGCGGTGCGCTGGCTGAACGGGCGCCACATCGCGGCGCGCACCGTGCTGGACGCGCCCATGCCCGCCCTGGCGCCGGGCGAATTCTACATCGCCTCGGTCCATGCCGGCATCCGCACGCCGGAGGTGGAACCACCGCGCAAGGGCGGCCACCTGGTGCTGGTCTTCGGCACGGATGAGGCCGGGCGCTGGCGCTTCCACAACCCCTCGGGCATCGGCGCGGCGCAGCAGCGGGATGTGCGGCTTTCGCCCGAGGCCTTCTCGCGCTTTCACGCGGATCGGGGCATCCTCATCCCGTTGTGAACCGCACCTCAGATCGCGCCCTGACCCTGGGCACAGCGCTGACCCAGACCATCGGCTGGGGCACGCTGTTCATTCCCTTCGCGCTCATGGTGCAGCCGATGGAGGCCGAACTGGGCTGGAGCCGCGCCGAGCTGAACGGCGCCTTCACCCTGGCCATCCTCGTCTCGGGCGTGCTGGCCATCCCGGTGGGGCGCTGGGTGGACCGGCATGGCGGCCAGGCACCGCTCGCCTGGGGCGGCGTGCTGGGCAGCGCCATGCTCGCCGCCTGGGCGATGGTGGATCAGCTCTGGCTCTTCTATCTGCTCTGGTTCGCGCTCGGCGTCGCGCATGCCACGGCGCTCTGGGGCCCGGCCATGGCGGTGGTGGTGGCCCTCGCCCAGCAGCCCATGCGGGTGATCACCGCCATCACCTTCATCACGGGCTTCGCGGGCACCATCTTCATCCCGCTCGTCGCCGCGCTGATCGCGGGCTTCGGCTGGCGCGGTGCGCTGTGGATCCTCGCCGCGCTGCAGCTTCTGCCGGCCCTGGTGGCCGGGTGGCAATTCGCCGGAACCCGCCCGCCCCCACCCACGCAGCGGGCGCGCAGCGATGCGGCCTATCGCCGCACCTTGCGCCGCCCGGCCTTCTGGGGCCTCGCCCTCTGCTTCGCGGCGCATGCCTTCATCGGCGTGGGGCTCGGCGCGCATCTGGTGCCGCTGCTGCGCGAGGCCGGGCTGCCCGAGGCGAGCGTGATCCTGCTGGTGGCCCTGCATGGCCCCTTGCAGGTGGCCGCGCGGGCCGGGCTTTACGTCGCGGGCAGCCGCGCCTCGATGCGCTGGGTGGGCATGGGGGCGATGCTGCTCCTGCCCATCGCCCTGCTCTGGATGGCGGGTGCGCCGGCGGCCTTCCTCTGGCTGCTGCCCTTCGTGCTCTTCTGGGCGGTGGCGGACGGGCTGCTGACCATCGTCCGCGCCGCCGGCACCGCCGAAATCCTGGGGCGCGAGGGCTATGGCGCGGTGACCGGCGCACTGACCCTCATCGCCGTGCTGCCGCGCACCCTGGGGCCCATCACCCTCGCCCTGATCTGGGAGGCCGATGGCGGCTATGGCGCCGTCCCCTGGGTGCTGGCGGGCGTGGGCTTCCTGGGGGCCGCGAGTTTTTTGCTGGCGCTGCGCGATCGGGGCTAGGCTCAGGCCATGCGCTTGCTCCTGATCCTGCTCGCTTTGGCCGCGCCCGCCCAGGCCCGCCCGGGCGAGACCCTGACCCTGACGGGCGAGGCGCGCATCGGCGAGGATCAGCGGCCGGTGCGCTTCACCTTCCTCTGCTCGGCCAATGCGGGGCCGCATGTGACGGGCGTGCTGGGCGTGGACCTGGCCGTGCCGCGACACGCCACGCTGCGGCCGGTCTTCGATTTCGACGCCTTCGAGGGGCCGGATGCCGCGGCCGGAGCGCGCACCCGGCTGGAGACGACGGCCGAAGGCACGGTGCTGCGGCTGCAGATCGCCGTCAGCGGCTCCATCGGCGTCGCCGAGGACAGCCCCTTCGTCTTCAGCGCCATCGCCGCCCGGCGGCAGGATGCGGCGCGGCTGGCGGAATTGTCCCGGCTGCTGGCGCCGCTGACGCAGGGCGCCGCGCAATTCGCGTGGATTCAGGATCAGGCGCGGGGCGCGGCCATTCAGGCCCGGCTGGCGGTCAATGCGGCGGATGCCGCGGGGCTGCGTGAACTGCTGGGGCCCTGTCTGGGGCGGTGAGGCTTCCGAAAAGAAAAGAGGCCTCCGGCGGCCGGGGCCGAGGGGCCCCGGACCCCGGCTGTTTTCAGCTGGACGCGCGGGGGTATTGCAGCACCAGAATCTCCGCGCCCTCGGGGCCGGCCTCGGCCAGCAGCGGGGCCTCGTCGGGCGGGACAAAGAGCGCGCTCAAGCGGCCGAGGACCGCGCCGCCATGGGTGATGGCGCCGGTCGTCACCAGCATGCTCTGGCCGGCGCCGCGGGCGGGGTCGGGCGCCGTGACGCGGCCCCGGGGCGGGATACGGAGCATCATGATGGCCAGGCCATCCGGCTCGGCCAGCACCATCTCGGTCACCGCCTCGCGCCGCGCGGCCAGCGCCTCGGGCGTGCTGGGCAGCACGGGGTCGGCCAGGATGTAGCGCTTGGGGCCGCGCGCCATGCGGGCCTTGGCGGCGGGCAGGAATTGCGCGCCCGTGCCATCGGCGCTGGCCCGCAGGGTGAAGTATTTCAGCCCGCCCTCGCCCGGCGTGATGGGGCCGTAGGCGGTGCTGGCGCCTGCGAAATGCGCCATGATCGGCTGCACCGCATGCCGGCCGATGGCGCCGCCGCCCTCCACCACCACCTGGAACTGGTCCACGAAGTGGAAATGCGGGTGCACCACCGCATTCACCTCCTGCTCGACCAGGAAGGCCTGGGGCTCCCGCGTCTCGCCCGGCGCGGGCGGCGCGTATTCCAGCGCGCCCATCGCCTTCGGGTCCACCGAGGCCGAGCCCTTGGGCGAAGGCGGCGGGCCGAAATAATCGCTGCGCCAGAGCAGCCCCCCCTCCGGGGCGACGCGCGAGAAGCGGGTGCGGGCGGCGGCCTCGGCCGCGGTGGCGTAGATCATGGCGTTTCCCCGAAGCTTTGCAGTTGCCCCAAGCTTTGCAGTTGCCAGGACAAATCTGGCTTGCCCATACTCTGGAGACGGAAAATGGCCCAGTGCAAGGCCGAATATGGGGGAAATCATGCAAAGAGACGGACAAATCCCGCGCGGGCCGATGCGGCGCGGCCTGCTGGCCTCGCCGCTGCTGCTCCTGGCGCCCGGTGCTCGGGCGCAAAGCTGGCCGGCGCGGCCCATCCGCATCCTGGTGGGCTTTCCGCCGGGCCAGGCGACCGACACCATCGCCCGCCTCCTCGCCGAGAAGCTGAGCGAAAACCCCGGCTGGTCCATGGTGGTGGAGAACCGCCCGGGCCAGGGTGGCAGCCTGGGTGCGGCGGCGGCGGCACAGAGCGCGCCGGATGGCCATACGCTGCTGCTCTCGGCCACCGCGCCGCTGGCCACCAATCCCAATCTCTACGCCAATATCGGCTATGATCCGGTGCGGGATTTCGCGCCCATCACGCTGGTGGCGAACCTGCCCTTCGTGCTGCTGGTGAACCCGAACCTGCCCGTCCGCAGCCCGGCCGAGCTCATCGCCCTGGCCCGCGCGCGGCCGGGCCAGGTCACCTTCGGCACGCCGGGCAATGGCACCACGGCGCATCTCATCACCATGATGTTCTCCCGCGCCGCCGGCGGGCTGGAATTGACCCATGTGCCCTATCGCGGCGGGCCGCAGGTGCTGACCGACCTGCTGGGCGGGCGGCTCGATTTCATGTTCGAGACCGAGGTCTTCTCCCTGCCGCATATCCAGTCCGGCCGGGTGCGGGCGCTGGCGCTGACCACCGCCACCCGCTCCGACCGCCAGCCCGACCTGCCCACCCTGGCGCAGAGCGGCATGCCGGGCTTCGACGCCGCCGCCTGGCTCGGCCTGGTGGCACCGGCCGGCACGCCCGCCCCCATCATCCTGCGCATCAACCAGGAGATCCATCGCATCCTGGCCGAGCCCGCGATGCGCGAGCGCCTCAGCGGATTGGGCGCCCAGGTGCTGACCAGCACGCCGGAGCAATTCGCGAGCTTCATCCGCAGCGAGGGGGTGAAGTGGGGGAATGCCATCCGGGAGAACAATGTGCGGCTGGATTAGGCGCGGGGCCGCCAACCGGGATCGAAAGGCCCGCCCGGGCGGCTTGACCAAGCGGCCCGGGGTGGTGTGAGTGGCGGCACCCTGAGGAGCCTGCCATGCCCGCCACCCACCGCATTCCCGCAACGCCCGAGACCATCCGCTGGGGCACCTTCGATGGCAGCTTCAAGCCCATCATGGAGGTGGAGAGCGGGGATCTCGTCATCCTCCAATGCGTTTCCGGCGCGCCCGATGTGGTCGCGGAAGCCGAGGCGCTGGGCCTCACCATCCCGCCCGCGCTGGCGGCCATCCATGCCAGCAACCCGCCGCGCCTCGGGCCGCACATCCTGACCGGCCCCGTCGCCGTGAAGGGCGCCATGCCGGGTGACGTGCTGCGCGTGGATATCGAGAAGATCGAGCTCGGCGCCGAATGGGGCTTCTGCGGCTTCCGCCCGCTGGGCGGCACGCTGCCCGAGGATTTCCCCTATCGGCGCATGCTGCACATCCCGGTGGATCACGAGAAGCGCACGGGCCTGGTGCCGATCGGCGGCGGCATCACCCTGCCGCTCAGCCCCTTCTTCGGCGTGATGGGCGTGGCGCCCCCGCCGGAATGGGGCCCGATCTCCACCAAGGAGCCGCGCGCCCATGGCGGCAATCTCGACAACAAGGAAATCGGCGAGGGCGCCACGCTGTTTCTCCCGGTCCATGTGCCGGGCGGCAATTTCTCGGCGGGCGATGGCCATGGCGTGCAGGGCGATGGCGAGGTCTGCATCAATGCGCTGGAGATGTGCCTCACCGGCCATTTCCGCCTGACGCTGATGAAGGGCGCCAACCTCGCCTATCCGCGCGCCGAGACCGCGACCCACTACATCACCATGGGCATGCACGAAGACCTCGACGAGGCGATGAAGAAGGCACTGCGGGAGATGATCGGCTTCATCACCAGCCGCACCAATCTGAGCCCGGCCGATGCCTATCAATTCTGCTCGCTGGCCGTGGATTTCCATGTGACGCAGACGGTGAACGGCGAAAAGGGCGTGCACGGGCTGTTGAAGAAGGGCCTTCTTTTCTGAGGGAGGGATTGCAAAGGCCACCTGTTTTGGTTTCCGGGGGGCCTTTGCTAGGGTCCAGGGGCAAAGCCCCTGGAGAGCCCAATGCGCCGCCTCGCCCTACTCCCCCTGTTGCTGGCGCCCATCACCGCGGAGGCGCAGGACGCCTTCTGCACCGGTCTGCGCCAGGTCGTTCACGCTGCCGCGACGGAATTCGCCGAATTGCCGCTGGGCTCGCACTACCTGCATGGCTCGGTGAATGAGCGCCGGGCCGTGGCCCCGCCGGTGCAGGGCGGGCCGCCGCGCGCGGTCTATTACGCGGTGATGCTGCGCGACAATTCGGCGCGCGCCTTCACCCTGGCCGAAAGCCACATGCGCAGCCTGCAGGCCGAGATCACCCGCTGCCTGCCGCAGGCCCAGGCCTCGGCGGTCGCGAGCAATGAACGCGGCGCCTTCCAGAGCTGGACGCTGGAGCGGGCGGTGGTGGGGCTGCGGCGCGAGGACAGCCGGGGCTTCGCCTCATCGACCGAGATCGAGGTTTCGATCACCTCACGCTGGTGATCCGGGCCTGATCGGCTGGGACCGAGGCCCCCCCCCTCCCTGACGCCGGGATATCGCGCCCAAACCCTTGTAAAAACTGAAAAATTGGGTCTGGTGCCTCGGCCCCAGCCGCCGGAGGCCTCACTTTTCCCTTTGCCATATACGCGCTTCCGGCGGGCCTGCGGGCGGCGGGACTCGAACCCGCACGGCCATGCGGCCGAGGGTTTTTAAGACCCTTCCGTCTACCATTCCGGCACGCCCGCGCCGGGAGATCATGCCACGGCCCGGGGCGTTTCGGCTACCAGGTGCGGCGGATGGGCTCCACGCCGCCAGGCGCCGGCAGCCCCAGGCGGCGCAGGCAGGCCTCGTAGAGCCGGCGCTCCGCCTCGCGCTCCTCGGTGAGCAGGCGGCGGACCTGGCTCTGGTTCTCGAAATTCGATTGGCGCGCGGCGTTGCGCTCCGGCGCGCGCACGGCCTCCGCCCGGCATTCGGCATTGTCCATCACCGGGGCCGCCACCAGGGGCTCCAACTCCCCGCAACCTGCGACGAGCAGGATCGCCAGAACAGGAAGGAATCTCATGCCGCCAGCCAATCCTCGATCAGGCGCCGCGCGATCGAATCGGCGCGCGGCAGGGAGAAGCCGAGTTCCTTGTGGTGCACCAGTTCACTCTTGGTGAACCAGCGCGCATCCTTCAACTCCTCGGGGTCGATGGTGATGGCCTCGGTCAGCCCCTCGGCATGGAAGCCGATCATGATGGAGGCGGGGAAGGGCCAGGGCTGGGAGGAGTGGTAGGAGACCTGGCCGACCGCGACGCCGGCCTCCTCCATCACCTCGCGCCGCACGGCCTCCTCGAAGCTCTCGCCGGGCTCCACGAAGCCCGCCAGCGTCGAATACATGGTCACGTTCGGGAAGCGGTGCGAATGGCCGAGCAGGCAGCTGTCGCCGCGCACCACCAGCATGATCACGGCCGGGTCGGTGCGCGGGAAATGCTGCGCGCCGCAGCCCGGGCAGGCGGTGGCATTGCCGGCGCTGCGCGGCTCGGTCGCCGTGCCGCAGACGCCGCAGAAGCGGTGCTTCACGCGCCAATGCATGAGGCCGCGGGCATGGGCGAGCACACTGGCCTCGCCCTCGGGCAGCAGGCCGGCGACGCCGCGCAGGTCGGAGAAGCTGCCCATCCCGGGTGGCAGCAGCGGCAAGGGATCATCGGCGGTGGAGCAATCCACGGCGAAGACCGGGCGCTGATCCCACAGGCCCAGGAAGGCCCAGGGGCCGCCCGCCATCCGCACCGCCTCGGCGCCGGCGCGGCTCAGCAGCACGGCCTCGGGCGCGCCCTGCTCCACATTGCGCATCAGGCTGCGGCTGCGCCAGACCGGGACGAAGAGCGCCTGCTCATCGGCCAGGGCGGCGGCGATGAAGGCCTCATCCTCCCGCTTGCCGGAGCAGCGGTCGAGCGGAGAGCCGGTGTACACATTGGCGCGGCTGGCGGGGATCATGAGCATGGCGTGACCCTAACGCGGAAGCGTCGCAGCGGAAATCCCGGGCCCTTGACCCTCGGCACCCCGCCACGCGAAGCTTTGGCACGGAGACGCTGGTCGGACCCTCAAGGGATGGACCGAATGATGAATCTCAGCCGACGCGCCCTGCTGGCGACGCCTGTCCTGCTCGCCCCCACCGCCGCCCTCGCCTTCCCCGACCGCTCGCTGCGGATCATCTCGGGCTTCCCGCCGGGCGGAACGAATGACGTGGTGGCCCGCGCGCTGGCCGCGCCGCTCTCCACCGTGCTGGGCCAGCCCGTCGTGGTGGAGAATCGCCCGGGGGCCGGGGGTGGCGTGGGGGCCGCCGCCGCCGCCCGCGCGGCGCCGGATGGACATACGCTCTACCTCGGCATCGTGGACACGCATGCGATCAACCCGCTGACCTATCGGCGCCTGGCCTATGATCCCGAGCGGGATTTCGCGCCCATCACCCTCGTCACCACCGTGCCCTTCGCCATGATCGTGGGCCCCTCCCGCCCGCAGGTGACGGATATGCGCAGCTTGGTCGCGGCGGCGAAGGCGGCGCCGGGGCGGATCACCTATGCCAGCTGGGGGGTGGGCAGCACGCCGCACCTGGCCTGCCTGCGCCTCGCGCAACGCGAGGGGATCGAGATGCTGCACGTCCCCTTCGGCGGGCCACCCGCCGCCATCGCCGCCATGCTGGCCGGCGATGTGGACATCATGATGCTGGGCGCCGGCAATGCCGAGGGCTTCGCGCGGGATGGGCGGATTCGCGTCTTCGCCACCGTCTCGCCCGAGCGGCTGGACATCCTGCCGAATGTGCCGACGCTGAAGGAGCAGGGCTATGACATGCCCATGGGGCTCTGGCAGGCGCTCTATGCCCCGGCCCGCACGCCCGAGGCCGTGGTGGCGCGGCTGGTCTCGGCCACGCATGAGGCGATGCGCGCGCCCGGCTTCGTCAGCGTGATGCGCAGCCAGGGCGCCAAGCCCGAGCCCACCACGCCCGAGGGTCTCCTGGCGCTGCAGCGGCAGGAGCGCGCGGCCTATGAGGCGGTGGTCCGCAGCCTGAACCTGGTGCTGGACTGAGGCTGCCGCCTCAGCCCTGGCTGAGCCGCGGCCAATTCGCATCGCCCAGCGCGATGAAGCCGGGGATGTCGCGCTCCCAGCGGCGCTTGATGTTCTGGTCGTAGTTGAGGAAGAGCCGGCCCTCCACGATTCGCCAGGCGGCAGGGTCGGTCGGGGCGGTGTAGCCCTGGGAGACGGCCCAGGCGCAGAAGCCGCCATAGGCCGGGGCATGGGCCGCCGGATCGGCCAGGAAGCGGGCGCGATGCGCGGCGCTGGCGAAAAGCCAGCGCACCCCGTCCCATTCGGCCGCGTGCTCGGCGCGGCCGCGGACCACGCGGCCTTCGGTGAAATAGGCCACCACATCGGTGCCGCGCAGCGCCAGGCCGCGCTCGGCGAAGGTCCGGGCCAGGGCGGGGGCGGGGGCCAGCAGCAGCAGGCCAAGCAAGGAGCGTCGGGAGGGCATGGCGCGGTCTTTCCTGGGGTTCTGCCTCGGCTACGTGCCGGCCCGCGCAAAGGTTACGCCCCCCGGGGTGCAACCGCCGCCGCGCGTGCTATATCCAGCGGCGGAAGGTCGGTGCGGACGGGCTCCTCGCCAACCCGGTCAGGTCCGGAAGGAAGCAGCCGTAACGGGTTCTTGCTCGGGTCGCCGCCGGCCTTCCACCTTCTCTCATTGGCTCGGATGATGCCCAGCGATCTCTATGGCGACCCCAGCCCCGAGGAGGGCCTGCCCGAGCCGCCGCCCCCGGAAGGGCCGGGTCTCTTCGGCTTTGATGATCCGCCGGCCGCCCCTGCCCCCGTTGCGCCGCCGCCCGCCCCTGCCCTCGCCCCCGCCATCGCCAAGCCCACGCCCTACCGCGTGCTGGCGCGGAAATATCGCCCGCAGATCCTGGATGACCTGATCGGGCAGGAGGCGCTGATCCGCACCCTGCGCAACGCCTTCGCGCGCGGCCGGGTGCACCATGCCTTCCTGCTGACCGGCGTGCGCGGCGTGGGCAAGACGACCACCGCCCGCATCATCGCCCGCGCGCTGAACTGCATCGGAGTGGACGGCAAGGGCGGCCCCACGGCCGATCCTTGCGGCGTCTGCCCGGAATGCCAGGCCATCCTGGCCGACCGCCACCCCGATGTGGTGGAGATGGATGCCGCCAGCAATCGCGGCATCGACGATGTGCGCGAACTGCGCGAGGCGCTGCGCTTCCGCCCCGCCCAGGGCCGCCAGAAGGTCTTCATCCTCGACGAAGTCCATATGCTGACCGAGCAGGCCTTCAACGCCCTGCTGAAATCGCTCGAAGAGCCGCCGCCCAACATCACCTTCATCCTGGCCACCACGGAGTTGCGGAAGGTGCCCATCACCATCCGCAGCCGCTGCCAGACCTTTTCGCTGAAGCGCGTGCCGGAGGAGCGGCTGCGCGCGCATTTCCAGGGCATCGCCGCGAAGGAGAGCGCCTCCATCGAGGAGGGCGCGCTGGCCATGCTGGCCCGCGCCGCCGATGGCTCGGTGCGTGATGGGCTTTCGCTGCTGGATCAGGCCATCGCGCTCGCCGGCGAGAATGGCGCGGTCAGCACGGAATCCGTGCGGGACATGCTGGGCCTGGCCGACCGCGCCCTGGTCTTCGACATCCTGGAAGCGGTGATGAATGCCGACCTGCCGCTCGCCATGGCGCGCATGGCCGAGGGTCATGAGCGCGGCGCGGAGCCGCTCACCATCATGCAGGATCTGCTGGAGCAGACCCACATGCTGACGCGCTTCGCCGCCATCCCGGCGCTGCGCGAGGATGCCGGCATCCCCGAGAATGAGCGGGTGCGCGGCGCGGCGCTGGCCGCGCGGCTCTCGGTGCCCATGCTCACCCGCGCCTGGCAGATGCTGCTGAAGGGGCTGGAGGAGGTGATGGCCGCCCCCGACCGCCGTGCGGCGGCCGAGATGGTGCTGATCCGCCTGGCCCATGTGGCCGAGCAGCCCACCCCCGGGGATATCCTGAAGCGCCTCGAATCCGGAGGTTCGGCTTCGGCCGGCGGGGGCGCGGCGGCGCCATCCGGCGGAAGTGGGGGCATGCGGGCGCAGGCCAATGGCCCGGTTGTGGCCATGGCCGCGCCGGCCCCCCTGCCGCAACCCAAGGCCTGGCGGGAGATCGCGGCGCTGGCCTCCGCCGCCAACCAGGCGCTGCTGCACGCGCATCTGCTGCATGACGTCCATCCGGTACGCGTCGCCCCGGGCCAGGTCGAAATCCGCGTCCGCCCCCAGGCGCCGCGTGACCTCGGCGCCCAGCTCAAGGCGCTGCTGGAGGACAAGACCGGCAATCGCTGGACCGTCGCGCTGAGCAATGCCGAGGGCGAGCCCACGCTGGCCGAGCAATCGCGCATGGCGGAGACGGATCGCCGCGCCGCCGCGCAAAGCCACCCCATCGTGCAGGCCATCCTGCTCGCCTTTCCCGGCGCGCAGCTCGATGCCGTGCGGGATGACAGCGTGGATGCCTATGGGCTGAAGCCCATCGTCACCGAAGACGAACCCGATTTCCCCGAATTCGCGCCGCCCGAGGCCGAATCTGCGGGGTTGGAATTCCCAGAGGAGGATTGAGTGAAGAATCTCGGCAATATGTTGAAGCAGGCCCAGCAGATGCAGACCCGCATGGCGGAGATGCAGGCGAAGCTCGAATCCACCGAGGTCGAGGGCCAGGCCGGCGCCGGGATGGTGAAGGTGAAGCTGACCGGCAAGGGTGAACTCCGCCGCATCGCCATTGATCCCTCGCTGATGACGGCCGAGGATCGCGAGGTGCTGGAGGATCTCATCGTCGCGGCCCATGCCGATGCCAAGCAAAAGGTGGAGGCGATGATGGCCGAGGAAATGCAGAAGGCGACGGCCGGCATGAACCTGCCCGCCGGGCTCAAGCTCCCCTTCTGATATTCCCCAAAAAATCGCCGCGCGATGTTCCGGGGGCCCCGGATGGGCGCTGATCCTGGGGGGTGGGCTCTGCCCTCGCGGCGGAGCCGCCTCGTGGCACCGGGGGGCGGAGGGCGGGCTTCGCCCGCAGGTGGGGCGCTGCTCGGGATGGAGGTTTTGTGCGGCCGAATGATCCTGTCGAGCATCTGATCCAGCTTCTCGCCAAGCTGCCCGGCCTTGGCCGGCGCAGCGCGCGGCGGGCGGCGCTGCGCATGCTCATGGCGCCGGAGACACGCATGCTGCCGCTGGCCGATGCGCTGCGCGCGGCGGCCGAGGCGGTGAAGCCCTGCTCGGTCTGCGGCAATCTCGACGCCGAGGACCCTTGCCACATCTGCTCGGACAAGCAGCGCGACCAGGGGCTGATCTGCGTCGTGGAGGGGGTCGGCGAATTATGGGCGCTGGAGCGCGCCCACGCGCATCACGGGCTGTATCACGTGCTGGGCGGCACGCTCTCGCCCCTGGCCGGCGTGGGGCCGGAGGAACTCTCCATCACGCCGCTGCTGCACCGCGCGAGCCAGCCCGGTGTGCGCGAGGTGATCCTGGCCCTGCCCGCCACGGTGGAGGGCGCCAGCACGGCGCATTACCTGGCGGACCGGCTGCGGCCGCTCGGCGTGCCGGTGACGCGGCTGGCCCAGGGGGTGCCGATGGGCGGCGCGCTGGATGTGCTGGATGACGGGACGCTCGCCGCCGCCTTCAAGGCGCGGCGCTGAGCCGCGTCAGGGGCATTCCTCCAGCGGCCGGCCGATCGCCGCCTGGCGCTCGCCCTCCCGGAAGCAGCCGGCCAGCCAGGTGCCGCGGAACCAGCCGCCCTCCACGCTGAAATACTCGCCCAGCCCCTCCGGCAGATCCGCGCGGAACTCGCCGCGGTAGAGATTGCCGTTGATCCAGAACATGATGCCGCGCCCGTGGCGCTTGCCGTCGCGCCACTGGCCCTCATAGCGGCCGATCACCCAGACGCGCAGGCCGAGGCCATTCTCGCGCCCCTCCTGCCACTCGCCCTGATAGACGGTGCCCTGTGCGTCCAGGAAGGTGCCCACGCCGTGCATCCGGCCGCGCGCCATGCTGCCCACATAGCGCTCGCCGCGCGGTTCGCCCGCCTCGGTGTAGCGCCATTCCAGCAGGCCATCGCCCTGGGCGGGGCCGCCCTCGCAGGGGCCGTTCCAGATCACGATTTCCTCGACCTGCGGGTTGGGGTTCCAGACCCAGCAGCCATTGCGCTCATCCACCGTCCAGCCGGGCTTACCGACCTCGGCGATGCTCTCCGCTGGCGGCGGGGCCGGGCGGGCATGGTCCGGGCGGGGGGCGGGCGCCGGCACCGCCGGCTGGGCCAGGGCGCCGGTGGAGACGAACAGCAGAAGCAGCAGCCAACGCATCATGCGAACCCTCGAAGGAGCGGGTGAGCCTATCACACCCCGCGCCGCAACGCCGCCAGGCTGAGCGCGAGGCCGCCGCCCAGCGCCACCACCGCCACGGCCAGCGGCAGGCCCCAGCCGGGCACCGCCTCCAGCAGCAGGCCGCCGAGCGGGGCGCCCAGCGCACCGCCCAGCAGATAGGCGGTGTTCAGCCCGGCCATGCCCAGCGCCCGGGCGGGGCCCGCGAAGCGCTGCACGGCGCGCACCATGCCCAGCGTGTAGATGGCACCCGCCGCGCCGCCCCAGATGGCCAGCACCGGCCAGATGCCCCAGCCGGGCGCGAGGAGGGGCCAGAGCAGCGAGCCCAGCGCCACCGCCACGGCGCAGCCCAGCAGCGCGCGATGCGTGCCGAATCGGTCGGCCAGCATCCCCACCGGGTATTGCGCCAGCATATTGCCGAAGCCCGTCGCCACCACGATGGAGGCCGCCGCCGCCGCCCCCAGCCCCAGCGCCAGGCCCTGCACCGGGAAGACGGCGCCCGCCGTGCCCTCCAGCGCGCCGCAGAGCATGGCGGCCCCCGCCGGCGCCAGCATCATCGCCGCCACCGGCCGCAGCCGCGCGAGCGAGAGGCGCATGCGGCTCGGCACCGCGCCCGGCACCTCGCGCAGCAGCAGGGTGAGGCCGAAACCCGCCAGCATCAGCCCGGCCGAGGCCGCGAAGGCACCGGCCGACACGCCCGACAGCCAGAGCACCGCCGGCCCACCGCCGATCGCGGCCGAAATGAAGGTCTGGTAGATGCCCAGGAACCGGCCCTCGCGCCCCGGCGGCGCCATGGCGCCGGCAATGGCATCCGCGGTGGTCCAGGTCAGGCAGGAGGCGACGCCCAGCAGCGCGCCAAAGACGAACCACAGCGCGAGGGGCGGGTTGGTGGCGAGCCCCAGCAGCGCCAGGGCGGAGGTCACCCCCGCCGCCTGGTGCAGCCGCAGTGCGCCCCCCGCCCAACCGGCGAGCCAGGGGGTGGCCGGCGCGGTCATCAGCGCGGCCATCCAGACCGCGGCGGCATAAAGCCCGACCAGCGCGGGCGAGGCGCCTTGTTCGGTAAGGATCACCGCGGCCAACGGCACGGACATCCAGACGCCGGCAAAGGCGAAGGTGGCCGCCGCCACAAAGACAGGAAATTGCGCCCGCTCGAAGAGCGGCGCGGGGAGTTGGGTCACGGACATGGCATTCCGGGCGCCGGGCGGCGCCCCCTCGATCACGGTTGGCGGTTCAGGCGAAAGCGGCGTCAGCCGCGTTTCGGGCCGCATGGATCGGGGTCCAACAGCACCACCCAGGCACGCCAGGCGGCCAGACCACCGCGCGGAGGGAAAGGGTGTTGGGACATGGAAGGAAGATGACCCCCGGAATTGGCGAAGTCAAACCAGGGCTGACTTGCAAGCCGCGCATGGCAAGTCCAGTTTGCGGCCATGATCCGCTCCATCCTGCTCGCCCTTGATGACACGCCGGGCGCCTGCGCCGCGCGCGATGTCGCCTTTGCCCTGGCCCGGCGCACCGGCGCGGCCGTCACCGCGCTGATCGTGCTGGACCGCCCGCACACGCGGGATGTGCATGAGGCGGTGCCGCTCGGTGCCAGCGCCTTCGCGAGCCGCCGCAACGAGAAGCTGGCCGAAGCGGTGGAGGCCGAGGCCGCGCAGGTGCTGGCCGAGGCGCGCAACGTGGCCGGCGACCTCGCCTTCGAGGTGGTGCGCCGCGAAGAGGGCCCGGAGGAGGCGCTGCTGGCCGAGGGTGCCGCGCATGACCTCATCATCATCGGCCGCGACAGCACGCTCGGGCGTGAGGCCTGCGATGACGGGCTTTCCCCCACCATCGAGGCGCTGCTGCGCGACGGTGCGCGCCCGCTGCTGGTGGTCCCGCCCGGCATCGAAGCGACCGGCCATCTCGCCGCCGGCGAGGCGCTGAAGCGTCCGGTTCTGGTGGCGCATGACGGCTCCATCGCCACGATGCGCACGCTGCATGTCTTCGCGCTGCTTGGCCTGGCGCGCGACCAGGTGGTGAAGCTTCTCGATTTCGTCCCCGAAACCAGCCCCGAGGCGCTGGGCCGCTACCTGATCCGCCACGGCATGAAGGCCGAGTGCTACGCGGTGAGCGGCGATGTGCACGACATCCTGCTGGCCGAGGCGCAGAGCCTGCCGGCCGCCCTGATGGTGCTGGGCGCGGATCAGGAAAGCGGGATCAGCCGCCTGATCTTCGGCAGTGCCACGGCGCGCCTCCTGCGCGCCTCACCCTGCCCCGTCTTCATCCACGGCTGAGGGCGCTCAGAGACCGTTTGGGAATGCTGGCGGCTGAGGATGCGCGAGAGATTTTTCGTCCCTGAAAGGCGCTGGACGCCGCCGATGCTGGTTGCATCGGCAAGTCCAGGAGCGCATCAGGGGCGGATAAGATCCGCGCAGCCGACCCGCCAGCATTCCCAAACGGTCTCTCAGCCCGGCGGATGGGTCAGGCTGACCCAGGGGGGGCTGAAGCCGGCCAGCAGCCCTTCCGGCGCCTCGGGCAGCAGGGCGGCGTAGAGGCCTCGGACCGGTCCGAGGCTCGGGTGGTCGCGATACAGCACGCGGTCAAACCCCAGATCGGTCAGCAAATGCAGCATGAGCGGCGGGTTGGGCGCCCATCCCGACACCCAGGCGCCCTCCGGCCCGCCGATGGGCATGAGGCGGCTTTGCGCCATCATGATCGGCCGGGCGTCGCCCAGCGCGTCCTGCATCGTCTCCAGCAGGAGGATGCGGTTGGTGACGCTGCGCAGGCCGCGCAGCGCCTGGATCGGGTTGAACCATTGCTCGAAGCTGGCGGTGGCGAGGACCACGTGAAAGCTGCCGAAGCCCGCTGTCAGCAGGCGCGGGTCCAGCGCCTCGGTCTCCAGCGCCACACCCATGGCATGGGCGGCCCATTGCGTGGCCGAGAGGGCGTCACTGCCCGGCAGGGTCCAGGGCAGGTGGTCGGTGGCCAGGACACGCCCGGCGCCACGCCGCAGGGCGGCGAAGCTGAACGCGCCGTTGGCGGCGCCCACTTCCAGCACATGCGCGCCGTTGAGGTTCAGCGGATCGAAGAGCGCGGCCTCTTCCTCGCGCAGCTGGCCTTCGGATTTCAGCCCGGCGGTCAGCAGCGTGTCGCGCAGGCGCAGGCTCTGCAGCCAGCGATGAGCGGTGACCGCGGCGCGCAGCTCGGCCTCGGTCATGGGCTCAGCAGCCCCTCGATGGCGCCGGGCACGTCCAGATCCTGCCAATGCTCGTCGAAGCGCAGCACCAGATCATCCTCCACCTCGGGCGTGAAGGCGGCGTAGATGCCGCGCGTGCGGCCGAGCGTCGGGTGGTCGCGGTAGAAGATGCGGGTGAAGCCCAGCTGCAGGAAAAGATGCAGCATCGCGGCCGGATTCGGCCCCCACCAATTGGTCGCGTCCTGGTTCAGGATGGCGCCGGGGTAGAAGACCATGCCGGGCCGCGCATCGCCCGTCAGGTCGCTGTGCGTTTCCACCAGCAGCATCTGGCGGGTGATGGAGCGCAGCCGCGTCATCACGTCGATCGGGTCATACAGGTGGTAGAAGACGCCGAGGAACATCACGACGTCGAATTGGCCCAGCGCCTCGGTGATGTCGGGCGGGTCCACCATCAGCGCCTCGATGTCGAGGCCGAGCTCGCCCCGGGCCAGCTCGAAGGCCTCGCGCCCGCGCCAGACCGGGTGGTTCCAGATGTAGCTGTCGGTCGCCAGCACGCGGGCCGCGCCACGCCGCTTGGCGGCAAAGCTGAAGAAGCCGTTCCAGGCGCCCACGTCGATCACGCTTCGGCCGACGAGGTTGAAGGGCGCCAGCAGGGCCTGCTCCTCCTGCGCCAGAATCAGCTCGGTCTTGCCGCCGAAGGTCGTGAGACCCGGGCGCAGCGCGATGGAGTGCCACCAGTGGAAGGACTGCATGCGGGCCAGCAGCTCGGCATCCGAAAGGCGCGGGGCGGATGATGACATGGGGACCAGATAACAGAGGCCCGCGCGTCGCGCCAACAACCCGCATCCCGGCCGGGCCCTGCCATTGACCGCCCGCCCCCCGCACCGCACCAATGTGGCATGCGCGTCCTGATCCTCGGCGCCGGCGTCACCGGCCTCACCACCGCCCAGGCCCTGGCGGCCGAGGGCCATGCCGTGACGGTGGTGGACGCCGAGCCCCGCGCGGGCCATGGCGCGAGCTTCGCCAATGGCGGGCAGCTCTCCTACAGCTATGTCGCGCCCTTCGCGGGCCCGGGCGTCATCGGCAAGGTGCCGGGCTGGCTGCTCGACCCGGACGGCCCGCTGCGCTTCCGCCCGCAGCCCGACCCTGGCCAATGGAAATGGCTGATCGCCTTCCTCGCCGCCTGCAACCCAAGCACGGCCGAGACCACCACGCGGCGCCTGCTGCTGCTCAGCATGCTGTCACGCGATCTCATGGCGGAATTCGCGGCGCGCGCCCCCTTCGACTTCGCCTTCGCCCCCGCCGGCAAGCTGGTGCTGCAACCGGATGCGGCGGCCATGGCGGGGGCCCGGCGCCAGGTGGAATTGCAGGCGGGACTCGGCAGCGCGCAGCAGGCCCTCTCGCGCGAGGAATGCCTGGCGCTGGAGCCGGCGCTGGCCCATATCGCGCGCCGCATCGCCGGCGGCATCCACACGCCGGGCGAGGATGCGGGCGATTGCCGGATGTTCTGCGAGGGGCTGGCGCAAAGCCTGACACGCTCCAACGCCGCCATCACCTTGCAGATGGGCACGCGCGTCACCCAGCTGATCCGCGCCGAGGGGCGGGTGCGCGGCGCCGTCACCACGGCCGGCGTGATCGAGGCGGATGCGGTGGTGCTGGCGCTCGGCACCGGCGCGCGGGCCCTGGCCCGGCCGCTCGGGCTCGACCTGCCGATCTATCCGCTCAAGGGCTATTCCCTCACCCTGCCCATTGCGCGCGACGAGGCCGCGCCACGGCTGAGCGTGACGGACAGCGCGGCCAAGGTGGTCTATGCGCGGCTCGGCCAGAGCCTGCGCGTGGCCGGCATGGCCGATGTGGTGGGCTATTCCACGGCGTTGGAGGAAAAGCGCCTCTCCACGCTGATCCGCCAGGCGCGCGCCGCCTTCCCGGAAGCCAGCGACTGGCAGGAGCTGAACCCTTGGGCGGGCTTGCGCCCGGCAACCCCCACGGGCCTGCCCATCCTGGGGCGGGCGCCGGAGAATCCGGGGCTGTTTCTCAATCTGGGCCAGGGTTCGCTCGGCTTCACCCTGGCCATGGGCAGCGCCGCCGTGCTCGCCGCCGAGATCGCCGGCCGGCCACCGCCCATCCCGCTGGAGGGATTCCGGCTTTAGCGCGTCTCGATGGTGATCCCCCGCCCGCCGACATTCAGGTCAATGCCGCTGCGGTTCTGGTCGCGGTAGAGCCAATAGCCGCCGACGCCGAGTGCCACGCCCAGGATGCCGACCAGGGCGATGGTAGAGGTTCTGTTCATGCGGTCCGTCTCCCGGCCCGGCGGAGCGCCAGGCGTGGGACATCAACGCGCCAGCCGCCAACGGGTTGCCACGGTCGGCCAGGAAAAGCCCTGCCGGGCGCCCGCTGCCCGGATGTGTCTGCCGTATTGACCCTTTGGCGCCCCCCTGCCAAACACCCGGCGCCCGCGTGCGGTGGGCCAGCCTGACCGGGGTGTCCGGTCGCCCCCGGGCTGATTCCTCGACGAATCACTCCACCAGCGACAAGAGGCCGAACCAAGCCATGCGCGACAAGGGCGAATACCTTTTCACTTCGGAGAGCGTCTCCGAAGGTCACCCCGACAAGGTTGCGGATCGCATCAGCGACACCGTGCTGGACACCTTCCTGGAGCAGGACCCCTACGCCCGCGTGGCGTGCGAGACCCTGGTCACCACCAACCGCGTGGTCATCGCCGGTGAGGTTCGCGGCCCCGCCTCGATCACGCCCGAGCTGCTGATGCACAAGGCGCGGCTGGCGATCCAGGATATCGGCTATGAGCAGGAAGGCTTCCACTGGCAGAACGCCAGCGTGGAATGCCACCTGCACGCCCAGTCCGCGCATATCGCGCAGGGCGTGGACGCGGCCGGCAACAAGGATGAAGGCGCCGGCGACCAGGGCATCATGTTCGGTTATGCCTGCACCGAGACGCCCGACCTCATGCCCGCGCCGCTCTACTACGCGCACCTGATCCTGCGCCGCATCAGCGAGATGCGCCGCAACGGCGACGTGGCCGTGAAGGGCCTGCTGCCCGACGCGAAGAGCCAGGTCACGCTGCGCTACATCGACGGCAAGCCCGTCGGCGCCACCTCGGTCGTGGTCTCCACCCAGCATGAGGAAGGCCTGGACCAGGCGCAGATCAAGGCGATGCTGAAGCCGCTGATCGCCAGCAGCCTGCCCGCCGGCTGGATGTGCCCGGACAACGAGCTCTACATCAACCCGACCGGCACCTTCATCATCGGCGGCCCCGATGGCGATTGCGGCCTGACCGGGCGCAAGATCATCGTGGACACCTATGGTGGCGCGGCCCCGCATGGCGGCGGCGCCTTCTCCGGCAAGGATCCCACGAAGGTGGACCGCTCGGCCGCCTATGCCGCGCGCTATGTGGCGAAGAACGTCGTCGCCGCCGGCCTGGCCGA
>JAIYDS010000191.1 GCA_027487385.1 Acetobacteraceae bacterium
AGAAATGCTGCGCGCCGAAGGTGATGACATGGTCGATCAGCGGCTTCAGCCCCTCGCTGACGAAGGCCTGCATCAGATGGCTTTCCACCGGCACGGTCAGCCCCGCCATGGCGCAGAGCACCGAGGTGTTGCCTGCGACGGCCAGCCCCACCTTGGGCGCCATGATGTCGCCCCGCGTGGTGCGCACGCCCTGGATCGCACCGCCCTCGATGATCATCGAGGTGACTTCGCAATGCTCGATGATGTCCACGCCGCGCGCATCGGCGGCATGGGCGAAGCCCCAGGCCACCGCATCATGCCGCGCCGTGCCGCCGCGCCGCTGCAACAGCCCGCCCAGCACCGGATAGCGCGCATTGTCGAGGTCGATCAGCGGGCACATGGCCTTCACCTCCGCCGGCCCGATCAGCTCGGCATCAATGCCGGCCAGGCGCATGGCGTTGCCGCGCCGGGTGAAGGCGTTGCGCTGCGCGTCGCTGTGGAACAGGTTCAGCACGCCGCGCTGGCTCATCATCACATTGTAGCCGAGCGACTGCTCCAGCCCTTCCCAGAGCTTCAGCGAATGCTCGTAGAAATGGTGGTTCTCGGGCAGCAGGTAGTTGGAGCGGACGATGGTGGTGTTGCGCCCGGTATTGCCCATGCCGATGGGCCCGCGCTCCAGCACCGCCACCTTGGTGATGCCGTGGATGGAGGCCAGGTAGAAGGCCGTCGCCAGGCCATGCCCGCCGCCGCCCACCACGATGGCGTCATAGGCGGGCTTGGGCTCGGGCTTGCGCCAGGCGGGCCGCCAGCCGCGATTGCCGGTGAGCCCCTCGGTCAGGATGCGAAAGCCGGAATAGGACGCCATGGAGGGGAAGCCTAGGAGCGCTTCACGCCCCTGTCACCTGGGTTTGCGCCCTTTCCTCGAGGCCTGGCCCATGGTGCAATTCCCGCCTGACCCGAGCGGAGCCCCAGCATGACCGATGACGCCTATTCCACCCGTGGCTATGGCGCGACGCCTGTGGGTTTCGGCGAAAAGCCAGGCCTGGTCGTGGTGGATTTCCAGACCGGCTTCACCGATCCGAGCTTCCCCATGGGCGGCGCGCCGCTGGTGGAGCGCGCGGTGGAGAACACGGCCCGGCTGATGCGCGCGGCCAAGGCGGCGGGCGCGCCCATCATCGCCTGCGTCGTCGCCTTCGATGGCCCCAAGGCGGCGCCGCGGTGGAAAATCCCGCCGGTGCATGAGCTGCTCGCCGGCAGCGCCGGCACCGCGCTCGATCCGCGCATCGCCGCCGAGGACCCCGACGTGGTGCTGGCCAAGACCGCGCCCTCCATCTTCTTCGGCACCGCCGCCGGCGCCATCCTGACGCGGGAGCGGGTGGATACCGTGATCGTGACGGGCTGCATCACCTCGGGCTGCGTGCGCGCCAGCATCATTGACGCCTTCTCGCTCGGCTTCCGCGTCCAGGTGCCGGAGGATTGCGTGGGCGACCAGGACATCGTGGCGCATGAGCAGAATTTGAAGGATGTCGGCCGGCGCTATGCCGACATCACGACGGCGGATGCGATGATCGCGGCGATCGAGACCTGGCGGCAGAGCAACAGCCGGTGATGGCGCGCCACCCTGGGGGCACCCGCCGCCGGGCGATGGATTTTCGAAAATCTTGACGTTTTCGATCATCTGCGCGAGCCTGTCGGCCTCCGGAGACCTTGAGGGGGAAGAATGAACCGCCAGCATCCAAAGGCCGCGCGCGCATGATCAACGTCCGGCGCCTGCGCCACCTCGCCCTCACCGTCACCGACATGGAGCGGCAGCTCGCCTATTACCGGGACATCATCGGCCTCGCCGAAATCGGCCGCGAGCCGGGCCGCGCCTTCCTGGCGAGCGAGGCCGGCCAGCTTTCCATCCTGCTGGAGCAGGGCAGCGTGCCCGGCCTCGCGCGTCTCGCCTTTGACGTCCCGGCCGAGCCTGACATCGCGTCCGTCGAGCGCGCCCTGCTCGCCGCCGGCCTGCCGGCCGAGCGCTGCTCGGATGTCGCACCCGGCTGCCCCGTCGCACTGCGCTCGCGCGATGGCGATGGCCGCGCGATCGAGCTGCATTTCGCCTTCCACGGCTATGAGAACCGCCTGCCCCTGCCCGGCATCGCGCCGCTGAAGCTCGGCCATGTCGCCTGCTTCGCGCGCGATCCGGCGGCGACGGCGGATTTCTTCAGCGGCCAGCTCGGCTTCCGCGTCTCCGACTGGATCGAGGACCGCTTCGTCTTCCTGCGCTGCAACCATGAGCACCACACGGTGAACTTCACCCGCGGCCCCGATGCGCGCATGCACCACATGGCCTTCGAACTGCGCGACGCCGGCCATATGCACCGCGCGGCGGATATCCTGGGCGGGCAGAAGGTGCCCATCCTCTGGGGCCCGGTGCGGCATGGCCCCGGCCACAATGTCGCGATGTATCACCGCGACCCGGAGGGCAATGCGATCGAGCTGTTCCATAGCCTGGACTGCATGACGGATGAGGCGCTGGGCTTCTGGGACCCCCGCCCCTGGCACCGCGACCGCCCGCAGCGCCCCAAGACCTGGGTCGGCTTGCCGCGCGATGTCTGGGGCCTGCCCCCCTCCCAGGCCTTCCTGGAGATGCACCGGCTGCAGCTGCCGGAGGAAAAGGGCTGACATGGCTCTGGATTCCACCGCCATCCTGGCGCTGGAGGATCAGCGCTTCGAGGCGATGATCGCGCAGGATTTCGCCACGCTCGACGCGCTGATCGCGGATGATCTGCGCTTCGTCCACTCCAATGGCGTGGTGGAGGACAAGGCCGAATTCCTCCGCAAGCTGCGCGAGGGCGAGCGGCGCTACCTGCGCTACGCGGCCATCACCCGCGAAATCCGGCAGGAGGGCGGCTTCAGCTTCGTCTTTGGGGAGGCCGATGCCGAGATCGCGCGCCCCGGTGGTGGCATCGCGACGCGGATGACCTATACCGCCATCTATCGCGAGGCGCCGACGCCGCGCCTCTTCGCCTGGCATTCGGTGAAGTCCCCCGCCGCCCCTTGAGCGATGGTGGGGACGGCGTCACTCTCACCCCCTCCAAGGAGTGCCCCACCTCATGTCCGCCACGGCAGCCTCGAAGCGCGCCGCCCCCGCGGCGGTCCTGATCAGCCAGACGGTGCTGAACCGCCTGCTCGCCGATATCCTGGACGGGCGCTACGCCCCCGGCGCCCGGCTGCGCTTCGCCGAACTGCAGGCGGCCTATGAGGTCGGCATCGGCACGCTGCGCGAGGCGCTCTCCCACCTCGCCTCGGTCGGCATGGTGGAGGTGGACGCCAATCGCGGCTACCGCGTGGCCCCGGTCTCCGAGGCGGATCTGCTGGATGTCTCCAGCCTGCTGCTGGAATTCGAGCAGCGCGCCATCCTCTCCTCCATCGAAAATGGCGACAAGGCCTGGGAGGAGGCGGTGGTGCTGACCTTCCACCGCCTCTCCGCCATCGAGTCGCGCCCGCGCGCCGAACGCGCCGAGCGCTTCAAGGAATGGGTGGCGCTGCACCGGGATTTCCACCACGCGCTGGTCTCAGCCTGCGGCTCGCGCTGGCTGCTGCACATGCGCGGCCTGCTCTATGACCATATGGAGCGCTACCGGCTGCTCTCGCAGCGCCATCGCCCGCAGGGGCCGGGTCGCCTCGCGGAGCATGAGGCGATCAAGCAGGCCGCACTCGAACGCCGCGGCCCTGAGGCGGCGGAGCTGCTGCGGAAGCAATTGCAATGGACGGTGGACAATGTGCGGCTCTACGCGCCGCAATTCATCCAGCCGCCGGGGGCCTGATGCCAGGTTTCCCCGTCATCAGCCCAGTCCGGGTCAGAACGGCGGAAGAAACAGGGCCTCCGGCGGCTGGGGCCGAGAGGCCCCAGACCCCATGAATTCGTATCACAAAATCGAGGCGCTCAGGGATTTTCCCCCAAGGATTGGGGTCTGGGGCCTTTCGGCCCCAGCCGCCGGAGGCCCCTTTTCTGTGTGAGTCTTCGCCGCCGAGCATGAACATACGGCCCGACAGAACAATCGAAGATCTTGAAAGTTTCGAAAATCCAGCGATGATGCCGTTCAGGCAAAGGAACGGCATTCCATGGACAGCGAGATCACCTTCACCTCGGACGGGCTTACCCTCGCCGGCAGCCTGCATGTGCCCGACGGCCGCGCCGCGGATCAGCGCCTGCCCGCCGTCATCGTCCTGCACGGCTTCATCGGCGCCAAGGACAATTCCTATTCCGAGGTGGTCAGCCGGCTCATGGAGAGCTGGGGCTATGTCGTGCTGCGCATCGATTTCCGCGGCTGCGGCAAGAGCGAGGGCAAGCGCGGCTACGTCCTCTGCCATGACCAGGTGGCCGATACGCGCAACGCCATGACCTGGCTGGCGCAGCGCCCCGAGGTGGACCCCGCGCGCATCGCGGTCCTCGGCCATTCCTTCGGCGCCGCCATCGCCGCCTATACCGCCAGCACCGACACGCGCTTCGCCGCCGCCATCATCTCCTGCGGCTGGGGCCATGGCGAGCGCAAGTTCCGCGGCCAGCACGCGACACCCGAGGCCTGGGAGAAGTTCACCAACCTTCTCGCCGAGGGCCGCGCCCACAAGGCCCGCACCGGCGAGACCATGATGGTCAGCCGCTGGGATGTGGTGCCGATGGCCGAGCATCTGCGCAAGAACCTCTCCCACCTGGCGCAGACGGTGGTGGCCGCCGACACGGCGCAGAGCATGTTCGACTTCAAGGCCGAGGAGGTGATCCACCAGCTCGCCCCCCGCCCCGTGCTCTTCATGCATGGTGCGGACGACACGGTGACGCCGGTCGAGCAATCCATCCGCATGTGGGAGCTGGCGGGCCAGCCCAAGGACCTCGTGCTCATCACCGGCACGGACCATTTCCCCATCTTCGGCAAGGACAATCGCGGGCGCGACATCCTGAAGGGCTGGATGGAGCGCTACTTCCCCGCCACGCCGGCATGAGCACCCGCCTCACCGCCGAGGCGCTGCGCGATTTCGCGACGGCCCTGCTGCAGGCCAGCGGCACAAGCAAGGCCGATGCCCACGCCTGGGCCGAGACGCTGGTCTGGGCCAATCTGCGCGGCGTGGACAGCCATGGCGTGCTGCGCATCCCGCGCTATCTGGAGCTCATCGGCACCGGCGCCATCAACCCGAAACCCAGCATGGCGATGCGCATGCAGGCCGGCGCCATCGGCCTGCTCGATGCCGACCAGGCGCCCGGCCCCGTCGCCATGAACCGCGCGATGGATGAGGCCATCGCCATCGCGCGGCGGCTGCATCTGGGCTGGGTGGTGGCGCGGGACATCACCCATGCCGGCGCCGTCGGGCACTTTGCCCTGCGCGCCGCCGCGCAAGGGATGGCCGGCCTGGTGATGACCGCCTCCGGCCCGCTCATGGCCTGGCCGGGCAGCGCGGGGGCGGTGGTCTCGACCAACCCGCTCGCCATCGCCATTCCCGCCGCCGGCCGCGCGCCGCTGCTGCTGGACATGTCCACCGCCGCCGTCGCGCTCGGCAAGATCATGGCGGCCAAGGATGCCGGCACACCCATCCCCGAGGGCTGGGGCGTGGACGCGGCCGGCCAACCGACGAAGGACCCGGCGCGCGTCGCCACCCTGCTGCCCATGGCCGGGCCGAAGGGCGCCGGGCTTTCGCTGATGATCGAATGCCTCGCGAGCCTCGCCGCCGGCAATCCGCTGATCAGCCTGGCGCTGCGCGGCGCGGGGGCAAAGGAGGGGCCGCGCATGAACGGGCTGGCCATCGCGCTCGATATCGCGGCCTTCGGCGAACCCGGCGCCTTCACCGCCGAGGTGGATGCCCTGGCCGCCGCCGTGGCCGCCGTGCCGGCCAGCGGCGCCACGCCCGTGCTTCTGCCAGGGGATCGTGGGGCGGCGGTGATGGCGCGGCGCCTGCGCGAAGGCATCACCCTGCCGGATGGCACCTGGAAGCGGCTGGTGCAGGAGGCGACGGCGCGCGGGGTTGCGGTGCCGGAAGGCTGAGGGGCAGAAAAAAGAAAAGGGCCTCCGGCGGCTGGGGCCGAGGGGCCCCAGACCCCAGGAGTTTGGGTCAGCCTGCCTGCAATTGGCGGGCGCCGATCAGCTCGCGCCAGCGCGAGATTTCGCTGGCCACCAGGCTCTTCAGTTCTTCGCCGGTGCTGGTGCGGACCCGGCCATCCACCAGCGCCGCCAGGCGGCTGCGATGCTCCGGCTGCTCGGCCATCGTCAGCACGGCCTGGTGCAGGCGCTGCTGCACGGCGCCGGGCAGGTTGGCGGGGCCCGCCAGGCCGGCCCAGGTCGTCACCGCGTAATTCGCCACGGTCTCGCCCGCGGGGGGCACGCCGGGGAAGGCCGGCAGCGGCTCGGGCGCCGTCACCGCCAGGGCACGCAGCCGCCCGGACTGGATCTGCGGCCCGGCCGTCACCGTGGTGATGATGGCGCAGCCCAGATCGCCGGTCAGCAGCCCGGTGATGGCATCCGCCTCGCCGCGATAGGGCACATGCACCAGCTGCGCGCCGGACATCGCCCCCAGCAATTCCCCGGCCAGGTGGTGCGTGGAGCCCACGCCGGCCGAGCCGAAGGTGAGCCCACCGGGCCGATTGGCCATCTGCAACAGGGCGCGCAAATCCCGCGCCGGATGATCCGCCCGCACCGCGATGACAAAGCCGAATTCCACCACGCGGGAGATCCAGGTGAAGCCCTCCACCGGCTCAAAGGTCAGGTTGCGGCCAAAGGCGGCGGCCACGGCATGCCCGCCGGTGATGAGGCCAAGCGTATAGCCATCGGCCGCAGCCCGGCTGAGCGCGGCCGAGGCCACCATGCCACCGGCCCCGGGCCGCGGCTCCACCAGCATGGTCTGGCCCAGCAGGTTGCCCAGCGACACCGACAGCACCCGCGCCAGGGCATCGGCCGAGCCTCCGGGGGCAAAGCCATGCAGCAGGGTGATCGGGCGCTCCGGATAGGCGGCGAGTGCCGGCGTGGCGGCCAGCGCGCCCAAGCCGCCCAGCATCAGCCGGCGCGAGACCTCCGGCGCCGGCGGGCCGGCGATGATAGCCTTTGTCATCCTGGCAATTCCTCCCTGAGCCGTGGCCGGGCCGAGGGCCCGGGACGGTGCCACCGCCCTGCCTTGGGTCGATGATCAACACTTCGGTAACCTCTCACAGGATTTTCGAAACTTCAACTCTCTTCGAAGATCAGCCGTCGCCTGGGCCGGCCTGCATCCTTGACAGCCCTCGCCACCCGGATCATCCCGCCCCCATGGCTTCCCCCTCCGATATTCGCGCCGCCTTCTCCCGCACCCGCCTCGTGCTCGAGGCGATGGAGCAGGACGCCGCCTTGCAGGCCGCGGTCAGCGAGGCTGTGCGGCTTTGCGTCACGGCCCTCACCAGCGGGCGCAAGCTGCTGCTCTGCGGCAATGGCGGCAGCGCCGCCGATGCCCAGCATTGGGCGGGCGAGTTGGTCAGCCGCTTCATGTATGACCGCCCCGGCCTGCCGGCCATCGCGCTGACGGTGGACAGCTCCATCCTCACCGCCATCGGCAATGACTATGGCTATGAGCGCAGCTTCTCGCGCCAGGTGGAGGCGCTGGGCATGGCCGGGGATGTGCTCTTCGGCCTCTCCACCTCCGGCCGCTCGCCCAATATCCTGGCCGCGATGCGCGCCGCGCGCGCGCGTGGGATGGCGACGGTGGGCTTCACCGGGAACGGCCCCGGCGCCGCCGATCTGGCCGAGGTCAGCGACGTGCTGATCCAGGTGCCCAGCAGCGTCACGCCGCGCATCCAGGAAGGGCATGAGGTGATCGGCCATGCGATCTGCGAGATGATCGAGGCGGAGATCTTCCCGCGCCAGGCCTGATCTAGGGGCGGAAGATCGCCAGCAGCACCGTCAGCGTCAGCACGGAGAGCAGGGTGGAGACCAGCACCGAGGCGCCCGAGGCCTCGGTGCCCACGGCATAGCGCCGGGCCAGCAGGAAGGCATTGGCGCCGGTCGGCAGCCCGGCCGCGACCGTCGCCACCGCCACCTCCAGCTCGGAGAGCCCCATGGCCGTGCTGATCGCGAAGACCAGCAGCGGCAGCGCCAGCAGCTTCAGCACCACCGTCACCGAGGTCTGCCGCCAGGCGGCGCGCGCATCAAAGCCGTGCAGGCTGCCGCCCAGGCAGAACAGCGCCACGGGGGGCGAGGCCGCGCCCAGCAGTTCCAGCGTGCGCCGCGCCGCACCCGGCACCGGCAGGGCCAGCAGGCTCCAGAGCATGGCCAGGATCACCGCCATCACCACCGGATTGCGCGCCACGCCGGCCAGCGTGGTGCGCAGCAGCCGCCAGGGTGCCGCGCGCTGGTTCTGGCCGATCTCGGCCACCACCGTTGCCGCCCCCAGCAGCACCATGGAATGCAGCGCCAGGATGGTGAGCAGGATGGCGAGCCCCGGCTGGCCGAAGGCCGCGACCATGAGCGGAATGCCCATCATCACCGTATTGCCGTAGCTGACATCGAGCGCGAGCATGCCGCCCGCGGCGAGCCCCATCCCCGCGCGCCGCGCCCCCCAGAGCACCGCCGCATAAAGCAGTCCCGCCGCCAGAAAGAAGGCCAGCGCCGCGGCACCGCCGCCCTGGTGCCCCGCCGTGCCGCTGGCAAACAGCAAGGCCGGCGCCGCGAGCGAAAAGGCGAAGATGTTCAGCCCCCGGAACCCCGCCGCATCCACGAAGCCGCGCTGCGCGGAGATGTAGCCCGCCGCAATGATGGCGAAGATCGGCGCCACCACCTCCAGCAGGACAAGGAAAGCCTCCCTCACGCGGGCCCGAGCAGCGTCGCGGTGAAGCCCGGCAGCCAGGGCTGGCGGCTGCGATGGGTGCGCGCCGCGTGCAGGATGCTGCGCACCGTCGCCACCGTGGCCGCGAAATCCTCATTCACCAGCACATGGTCGAACTCGTCCCAATGGGCGAGCTCGGTGCGGGCGGCGACCATGCGGCGGGCGATTTCCTCATCGCTGTCCTGGTTGCGACCGCGCAGCCGGCGCTCCAGCTCGTCCAGCGAAGGCGGCAGCAGGAAGATCCCCACCACATCCTCCGGCAGCTTCGCGCGCAATTGCCGGTGGCCCTGCCATTCGATGTCGAAGAGCACATCCCGCCCCGCGCTCAGCGCCGCCTCCACCGCCGCGCGCGGCGTGCCGTAGGAGCGGCCGAGGAAGCTCGCATGCTCCAGCAATTCATCGGCCGCGACCATCGCCGCGAATTGCTCGGGCGTGCGGAAGAAGTAATGCACGCCTTCCTGCTCGCCCGGGCGCGGGGCGCGCGTGGTGGCGCTGATGGAGAGCGTCAGCTCCGGCTCGGTCTTCAGCAATTCGCGCGAGACGCTGGTCTTGCCGCCGCCGGGTGCCGAGGCGAGCACGAGGCAGACGCCCCTTCTTGAGGCGTGGCTCGGCTGATTCACGCTGCGCTCCGCTCCGCGATCAGACGTGTTGCCCGGCTGATTCACGCTGCGATCAGACGGAGACGCATCACTCGACATTGGCCGCCTGCTCCCGAAGCCGCTCGATCGCCGCCTTCAGCTCCAGCCCGATGCGGGTCAGCGCCACGCTGGCGGATTTGCTGCACAGCGTGTTCACCTCGCGCACGAATTCCTGCACCAGGAAGTCGAGCTTGCGCCCCGCCCCCTCGCCTTCCGCCAGCAGCGCCCGCGCGGCGGCGAGATGGGCGCCGAGCCGGTCCAGCTCCTCCCGCACATCGGATTTGGCGGCGAGCAGGGCCACTTCCTGCACCAGCCGCTCCTCGGGGAAGCGGGCGCGCCCGGCCTCGCCCAGCAGGGCGGCCAGGCTTTCCATCAGCTTGGCGCGCTGCGCCTCGGGCTGGGTCGCGGCCTCGGCGGCGGCGGCGGCGCAGAGCGCCTCGATCTCGTCCAGCAGCGCGGTCAGGATGGCGGCGAGCCGCGCGCCCTCCGCCATGCGCGATTCCCACAGGGCCCCGAGGCCGCGCTGGAAGGCCGAGAGCAGCGTGGCGCGCCGCGCTTCCTCCTCCGCCTCACTCGGCTCGGCCTGCTCGGCGCGGAAGATTCCGGGCAGGGCCAGCAGCGCCTCGGCCCGCGGCGTCTCGGCGCCAAGGCGCTCAGCGAGGCCCCGCGCCAGCTCCACCATGCGGTCCAGGGCAGCCAGATCGGGCGTCAGCGGCGCGCGCCCTTCCTGCTTGAGCGCGAGGCCGATCTGCACATTGCCGCGCTTCAGGCGCTTGCCCGCCGCCTCCCGCGCCGGGCCCTCCAGCGCATCCAGGCCGGGCGGCAGGCGGAAGCGCAGCTCCAGCCCCCGGCCATTCACCGATTTCATCTCCCAGGCGAAGGCGGTGCCATCGGCGAGGAGGCCCGCCTCCCGCGCGAAACCGGTCATGCTGCAAAGGCGCTGTGTCATCCGGGGCTTCTCCCGCGGCGGGCGGGCGCTGTCCAGGTCACAGCGGCTTCTCCAGGAAGCGGCTGATGGGTGAAGCCCGATAGGTGCCGAAGGGCGCGCCATCCCGGAAGCCCTCGGCGCGGTACAGCGCCTCTCCCGCCGCGTTCCGGATGCCCACCTCCAGGCGCAGCAGCGTGATCCCGCGCGCACGGGCCAGGGCTTCGGCGCCATGCAGCAGGGCGCGCCCCACGCCCTGGCGCTGCTGCGCCGGGTCCACCACCATGCGCTTCAGCTCGGCCGTGCCCTCCAGCGCCTCCAGCAGGGCGCAGCAGCCGGCCGCGACGCCGTCCCGCCGGGCGACCAGCAGGTGGATGCCCGGCTGGTCCAGCGTCTCCGGGTTCAGGGCGCGGCGCGGCTCGCCCGGGTAGAGTGTGGCCGCGATCTCGTCCGAGAGGCGCAACAGGGCCGCGACCTCCGGCTGGCGCGGGGTCTCCGCCGCGACCACGAGGCTCACGCGCCGGGCACCCAAACGCGGAAGCCGGAGCCGGCGCCCAGCGCGCTCTCGATGACCAATTGCCCGCGATGCCGCGTCAGGATGTGCTTCACGATGGCGAGGCCGAGCCCGGTATTCCCGGCGCCCCGGCCACGGCCCTTGTCCACCCGGTAAAAGCGCTCGGTGAGGCGGGGAATATGCTCCTGGGCGATGCCCGGCCCGTCATCGCGCACGGTGAAGGCCACGCCCTCCCGCGCGCCCAGCCGGGCCGGCTCGGCGGTCAGGCGCACCTCGGCCTGGGCGTGGCGCAGCGCATTGTCCAGCAGGTTGCGCGCCACCTGGCCGAGCTGGTCGGCATCGGCCGGGCGGGCGGTGAGCGGCGCCTCGGGCAGGGCCAGCACCAGGCGGATGCCGCGCGCGGCGTAGAGCGGCTCCATCGCCGCCGCCTCGGCGCGCAGCAGGGCCGTGAGCTCCGCCTCGCCGTCCGGCGGCTGATGCTCGCTCATCTCGACGCGGGAGAGGCCGAGCAGGTCATCGATCAGCCGGCGCATGCGCTCCGATTGCTCCGCCATGATGCCGAGGAAACGCTCCTGCGCGGCGGGGTCATCCCGCGCCGGGCCGCGCAGCGTCTCGATGAAGCCCATCACGCTGGCCAGCGGCGTGCGCAGCTCATGGCTGGCATTGGTGACGAAATCCACGCGCATGCGCTCCACCGCACGCGCGGCCGAACGGTCGGTCAGCATGATGACCAGCCGCCCGCCATCGGCCAGCGGCGGCTGCATCAGCAGCACCTGGCCGGAGAGATCGCGCGTCACGGCGCCGGGCAGCGCCAGCTCCACCGGCTGGGGCGTGTTTTCCGCCAGGCAGCGGTCCAGCGCCGCCGCCATCACCGGGTGGCGCAGCAGGGCGGCCAGGTCTCCGCGCGCCAGCCCCTCCCCCACCAGGCCGAAGAGGCGCCGCGCGGCGCGATTGGCGCGCAGCGGCGCGCGATCGGCCGCCAGCACGATCAGCGGGTCAGGCAGCGCCTCGACGATGGCCTCGTCGGCGGCGCGCAGCTGCACGACCAGGGCGGCGCGGTTCTGCAAGGAGCGGGTGAGGCGCGCCAGACCTTCCTCGATTTCGCCAATGGCGGGCAGGCGGGGGGCGGGCAGCGGTGCGCTGAAGGGGCCCTGCTCCTCGGCGGCGCGGCGCAGCGCGGCGTTCAGCCGCATCACCCCGGCCAGCCAATACCAGGCGAGGCTGAGCCCGGCGGCAAGGCAGAGGCCGAGTGCAAGAAAACCGGCGCCGGGCGCAAGCTCGCCCAGGGCGATCAGCCCGCCGAGCACCAGCACCGGCACGCCCGAGACCAGGGCGGTGGTGACGAGGAGGCGGCTTGGGCTCAGCTGCCGGGGCCTCCCGGCAGCGGGGCGGGCTGCACCTGGCTGGCCTCGCCCACGGGGCGGACTTCGAAGACGGCGAGGCCGCGGCTCAGACCCCCGGCCTCCAGCAGCCGCACCGGGCCATCCGCGCCCATGAAGGCGGCGCCCACCGGGGGTGCGCCCTCGCGGGCCGAACGCGCGGCCAGCGCGACCGCGTCATAGGCGGCGCCGGCCAGGCGCGGCGCGCGCTCGTTGAAGGCCGCGTCATATTGCGCGTCGAAGCGGGCCCGGCCCACCGGATCGGGGCCGGGGAACCAGGCGCCGACCAGCGCCGGCTCCTGCCCCAGGCCCGTATCGGTGGCCCAAAGGCTGGTGCCCAGAAGCCGCGGCGCCCCGCCGGGGAAGGCCGCCGCGATGGCCTGGGCCGCCGCCCGCGCCCCGGGGCCGCCATAGCCGATCAGCACGGCCTCGGGCGGGTTCGCCACCAGCTGCTGGGCGAGCGCCGCCATGTCGCTGCGGTTGGAGGAGAGCAGGATTTGCGGCGGCGGCGCGCCGAGCTGCTGCGCGGCGCCGCGCAGCGCCACGGCCAGGCGCTGGCCGAAGGCGTCATCGGGCGCCATCAGCGCGAAGCGCCGCGCCCCCGTCTCGGCGGCGGCGGAGATGATGCGCCGCACCTGTTGCGAGGGCGTGATGCCCAGCACCCAGACGCCCGTGCCGGCCTGGGTCTCGTCCGAGGTGAAGGCGAAGACCGGCACGCGGCCGCGCGCGCTGCCCACCGCCTGGGCGGTCTCGGCCAGGGTCAGCGGCCCGGCCAGCGCCACGGCACCCTCGGCCAGCGCCGCCTGGGCGGCCTGGGCCGCGCCGGCCGGCGTGCCGCGCGTGTCACGCGGGAGGATTTCGATGCGCCGGTCCCCCTGGTCGAAGAGCGCCAGCTGCGCCGCGTTCAGCATGGCCTGGCCGAGCGGCGCATTGCCGCCGGTCAGCGGCAGCAGCAGCCCCACCGGCAGGCTGGCGCCCGCGGCCGGGACGGCCTGCGCCGTCCAGGGCTGGATTCCCGCCTGCGGGGCCGGGCGGCGGAAATCCCGCGCCGGGGGTTGCGGGGCGCAGCCGATCAGCACAAGACAACCGATCAGGGCAAGGCATTGGCCGGCGAGAGCGACCCCCCATGGAATTCGACGACGCATCCCCATCCCCTTCTCCCGCCCTGGCCCCCGGCCTGACGCTGGTGGCCACGCCCATCGGCAATCTGGCGGATTTCTCGCCCCGTGCGCAGAAGGCCCTGGCCGAAGCCCGCGCCATCCTGTGCGAAGATACGAGAGTAACCGCGAAGCTCCTCGCGCGGCATAGCATTTCCGCGACAATGCTCGCTTTGCACGACCACAATGAGGAAAGCGAGGCCCCCCGCCTCATCGCCCGCATGCTGGCCGGGGAAAACCTCGCCCTGGTGAGCGATGCGGGCACGCCCTTGGTCTCCGACCCTGGCTTCAGGCTGGTGCGCGCCGCGCTCGCGGCCGGGGTGGATGTGACCGCGATTCCCGGCCCCAATGCAGCGGTGATGGCGCTCACCCTCTCGGGCCTGCCGCCGCATCCCTTCCTGTTCCAGGGCTTCCTGCCGCCCAAATCCGCCGCCCGCGCGGCCGAGATCGCGCGGCTTTCGGGGCTGGAGGCGGCCGGGCTCTCCGCCACGCTGATCTTCTACGAGGCGCCGCAGCGCGTGCCGGAGGCGCTGGCCGCGCTGGCCGAAGGGCTGGGCGCGGAACGCCCCGCCTGCGTGGCGCGCGAACTCACCAAGCGCTTCGAGGAGGTGCGTCGCGGGACGCTGGCCGAACTCGCGGCGCATTACGCGGCGCATGAGGCGCGGGGCGAGGTGGTGCTCTGCGTCGGGCCCGCGCCGCCGCCGGCGGAGCCCACGGGCGATGCGCTGGATGCGGCGCTGCGGGCGGCGATGAGCCGGATGACGCTGCGGGATGCGGCGGCACATGTGGCGGAGGCGACGGGACTGCCGCGCAAGCGGGTCTATGCGCGGGCGCTGGAGTTGCAGGGATGACGAGAAAAGGGCCTCCGGCGGCCGGGGCCGAGAGCACCCACACCCCCAGCCGCCGCATCCTTTGGGTCAACATCCTCTTCGGCGCCGGTCTCGCCCTGGTCCTGCCCTGGCTGGCCGCGGGCCTGCTCGCGCATCTCTGGGGCCGGGCGCGCGGCACGCTCTGGTCCTCGCAGCACGCCTATGCCGTGCGAACCTTCTGGATGGGGCTGGTCGGCCTCGCCGGCGCCATTGCCGGCGCCCAAATCGGCCTGATGGAGCCGCTGCTGGCGCTGACCTGGCTCTACATGGCCGCGCGCGTCACGCGCGGCTTCCTCGCCTGGGAGCGTGAGGAATGGATCACCGATCCGGGGCGCTTTCTGTAAGCACCAGGGCATTGCCGGCCTGCCACTCGCCGGCGCGGACCGCTTCCATCTCCGCCTCGATGCCCCGCAGCACCCGGCCCGAGAAGGGCCCGAGATGCGTGTAGAGCGAGGATGCGAGAACGACCTGCTTCAGCGCCCGCGGGTTTCGCCGCAGCACCTGCGCCACCATCCGCCAGAATTCCCGGTTGACCGCCCAGCCCGCGCGGCGGAAATGCCAGCCCAGCAGCAGCGTGAAGCCCAGCCCCTGGGCCGCATCGCGCCAGGCGGTCCGGCGCGTGGCGGCGCGGAGGCGAAGCGCCAGCCCCAGCGCCTGCACCCGGCCGAAATAGGCCTCGGGGCTGTAGATCTGCGCGATCACCCGATGGAAATCCTGCAGCACGTCGATGCGCGGGCGCAGCGTGTCGAAGTTGAGGCCACCGGTGCATTGGTCACCCACCGTCTGGGCGTCGGGATCAATCACGTCATGGCCGACATGCAGCCGCCCCTCGCGCTCCAGCCGGCGGGTCAGCTGGGTGTTGGGCAGGGCATAGAGCAGGCCCACCATCGCGATGGGAATGGCGGATTCCTCGATGACGCCGATCATTCCCTCGGCCACCGCCTCGCGCTCATTGTCGAAGCCGATGATGAAGCCGCCGCTGACCGAGATCCCCGCGGCATGCAGACGGCCAATGCTCTCGGGGATGCTGCGCCGCGTGTTCTGCTTCTTCTGCATCTGGCGCAGCGTCTCGGGGTCCGGGCTCTCGATCCCGATGAAGACGCCGAAGAAGCCCGCCTGCCGCAGCATCGCCACCAGCTCGGCATCATCGGCCAGGTTGATCGAGGCCTCGGTGGTGAATTCGAAGGGGTAACCGCGCGCCTTCTGCCAGGCGATCAATTCCGGCAGGAAGAGCTTCAGCGCCTTCTTGTTGCCGACCAGATTGTCATCCACGAAATCCACATGGCCGCGATAGCCGAGCGCCAGGATGGCATCGAGCTCGCCCAGCATCTGCGCGGTGGTCTTGATGCGCGGCTTGCGGCCGTAAAGCTCGATGATGTCGCAGAATTCGCAGGTGAAGGGGCACCCGCGCGAGAATTGCAGGCTGAGATTGGTGTAGTCCTTCACCCGCAGCAGATCGTAGCGCGGCACGGGCGAGGCGGTGACATCGGCCTGGAATTTCTCGGCCTCGAAGGTGCCGGAGCTTTCGCCCGCCTCGAAGGCGGCGATGAAGTCCTGGATCACGCCCTCCGCCTCGCCCAGCACCCGGAAATCGGCATGGGCGTAGAGATGCGGGCTGGAGGTGACCTCGGGCCCGCCGACCACGACCGGCTTGCCCGCCGCCTGGCCCAGGGCGATCACGGCCAGCAGGTCGGGCTGCTGCGCCAGCATGCCGCCGACCATCACGAGATCCGCCCAGGCGAGATCGGCCTCGCTCAGCGCGGTCGTGTTGCGGTCCACCAGCCGCAATTCCCAGCCGGCGGGCAGCATGGCGGCGACGGTGATGAGGCCCAAAGGCGGCGCGGGGTATTTCGCGCCGACAATCTCGCAGGTGCTGCTGTAGTTCCAGAAGGAGGGCGCCGTAAAGCGGGGTTGGACCAGCAGGGCGCGTGTCTGGGACATTCCAATGAATGGGAAGTTTCCCGCCTGGATGTCAAGAATATCCGGCCGGCAATTCCGCGACCACGCGCCGGCCGAGCGCCGGGGCGCCGGCCGGCATGGCGGCGAAGAGGTCCTTCTGCGCTTCGATCAGCGTGACCCCGCCCAGCCGGCGCAGGCTGTTCCGCCCGATCCGGTCCCACAGCGCCGCCCCCTGCAGGGCGAAGCGCCAGGGCAAAGGCGGCACGAAGAGCGCCGAATCGCGCCGCGTCACATGGAACATCTGGCGGCGGAGCTGCCCCTCGACCTGGCCACGGGAATAGGGCCGGCCCTGGCCGAAGGGGGTGTGGTCGAACAGCGCCCAGCTGCCCAGGCGGTTGGGCACCACCACCAGCAGGCGCCCATCATCGCGCAGCACGCGCCAGCATTCGCGCAGCAGGGCATGGGCGGCCTCGCTCGCCTCCAGCGCATGCACCAGCAGGATGCGGTCCATGCAGCGGTCGGGCAGCGGCAGATGGCGATCCTGCACCTGGGCGCAGCCGGGCATGGGGCCCAGCCCCTCGGGCGTCAGCGCGATGCGGCGGCCAGGCTGGCCGGGCCAAAGGGACATGTAGGGTGCGGCCCAGCCCACCCCCAGCAACTCCAGCCCTGTCATCTCCGGCCAGAGCGCGCCGACGCGCGCGCGCACCAGCCGCGCCGCCACCTGGCCCAGCGGGGCGCGATAGAATTCGGGCAGCCCGTGGACCTCACCGCTCATGCGAGGGATATAGGACGACAGATTGCCCCAAGGGAGTGCCCCCGATGGAGAAGCCCCAATGGAGAAACCATGACCCTCACCGTGAAGCCCATTCCGATCCTGGACGACAACTACGCCTGGTTCCTGCGCGACGAGGCGACGGGAATGACGGCGGTGATGGACGCCGCCGTGGTGGAACCCATCGCCGATTTCATCGCGACGGAGGGCGGACGGCTGGATTGGCTGCTGATCACCCACCACCATGGCGACCACATCGCCGGCATTCCAGAACTGGCGAAGCGCTTCGGCGCGAAGATCGCGGGCAACGCCGGGGATGCCGCGCGCCTGCCGCCGCTCGATGTCGCGGTGAAGCCGGGTGACAGCTTCGCCCTGGGCGAATCCGTCGCCACCATCCTGGACAGCCCGGGCCACACGCGCGGCCACATCGCCTGGAGCTTCGCGGCCGATCACGCGCTGTTCAGCGGGGATACGCTTTTCGCCGTGGGCTGCGGCCGTCTGCTGGAGGGCACGCCCGACGAGATGTTCGCCTCGCTCGCCGCCTTCGCGCATCTGCCGGATGCGACGCGCGTCTATTGCGGGCATGAATACACCCTCTCCAACATCCGCTTCGCCCTGACGGTCGAGCCCGACAACCTGGCGCTGACGGCCTATTCCGTGCAGGCCAAGGCCCAGCGCGAGGCGGGGCAGCCCACCATCCCCACCACGCTCGGCCTGGAGCGCGCGGTGAACCCCTTCGTCCGCGCCAAGGATGTGGCCGAGCTTGCGGCGCGCCGCGCCGGAAAGGACAGCTTCCGATGAAACTCCATTACTCCGCCGCCAGCCCCTTCGTCCGCAAGGTGGTCGCGGTCGCGATGCATCACGGAATCGCACTGGAGCGCGTGGCGACCAACCCGCATGCGAGCCCGGCCGATCTGCTGGCCGACAACCCGCTCTCCAAGGTGCCCGCCCTGGTGACGGATGCGGGGATGACCCTGCCGGACAGCCCGCTGATCTGCGAATACCTGGACAGCATCGGCTCCGCCGCCAAGCTCTACCCCACGGGCGATGCGCGCTGGCCGGCGCTGCGCCTCGCGGCCCTGGCCGATGGCATCCTCACCGCCGCCGTGCTGCGCCGCGGCCAATCCCTGATGCCGGCCGAAGACGCCCGGGCCGGCACCATCGCCCGGCAGAAGGCGGCCGTCTTCCGCGCGCTGGACCTGCTGGAGGCCGAGGGCCTGCCCGCCACGCTCGACATCGGCACGCTCACGCTGGTCTGCGCCCTGGGCTATCTCGATTTCCGCTTCGGGGATGAGGATTGGCGCCCGGGCCGGCCGAAGCTCACCGCCTTCTACAACGCGCAGATGGCGAACCCGATCTTCGCCGACACGGTGCCGGTCGGATGAAGCTGACGGATCCCGAGCTGGACCCCAAGGCGCTGATCGCCGAACTCGGGCTGCAACCGCATCCCGAGGGCGGGCATTACCGCGAGATCTTTCGCCACGCGCCAGCCGATGGCTCGCGCGGCGAGAGCACGGCCATCTACTACCTGCTGGCCCCGGGCGAGCGCAGCCATTGGCATCGCGTGGATGCCGACGAGGGCTGGCACTGGTATGGCGGCGGCGCGCTGGCCCTGCGGATGTGGAATGGCGAAGGCGTGCAGACCGTCCATCTCGGCCCCGACATCGGCACCGGGCAGCTTCCCTTCGCCATGGTGCCGCGCGGCGTCTGGCAGGCGGCGGCACCGGTGCAGGGATGGGTGCTCTGCGGCTGCACCGTGGCGCCGGCCTTCTCCTTCGAAGGGTTCGAGATGGCGCCGCCGGGGTGGGAGCCGAAGTAAAAAGGAAGGCCTCCGGCGGCTGGGGCCGAGAGGCCCCAGACCCCTATTTCTTGGGAATCACCGATATGAGCACGTCACTCGCCTGGGATGAGCGTTACACGGGGGGCGAATTCCAGTTCGGAACGGCGCCCAATGAGTATCTGCGGGCGCAGGCCTGGCGCTTCCGGCCGGGGATGGCCACGCTGGCCGTGGGCGATGGCGAGGGGCGCAACGGGGTCTGGCTCGCCAAGCTGGGGCTCGCCGTCACCAGCCTCGACTGGTCCGCCGTCGCGGTCGGCAAGGCGCAGGCCTTCGCCAATGCGCGCGGCGTGCCGCTGGATGCGCGCCAGGCGGATGTGACGCGCTGGGACTGGCCCGAGGCGCAATATGACCTGATCGCCTGGATCTACCTGCACCTCCCGCCCGAGGACCGCGCCATCGCGACGGCGGGCTGCCTGCGCGCGCTGAAGCCAGGCGGGCTGCTCGTGCTGGAATGCTTCTCGCCCGCGCAGGAGGGCCGCCGTTCGGGCGGGCCGAAAATCCCGGCCCTGCTCTGGGACCGCGCCATCGTGGAGCGCGAATTCGCGGGGCTCGAAGTGTTGGAACTCACCGAGGGCGCGGTGCGGCTGGATGAGGGGCCGCGCCACCAAGGCCTGGCCGAAGTGGTGCGCTGCGTGCTGCGGAAAAGCTGATTCCCGTTTGCGTGGTTTCATGCCAGCCTCCGGGAAAACACCCGGAGGATCCCATGACCATTCAACGCCGCGCCCTGCTCGCCACACCCATCCTCGCGGCGCCGGCCTTCGCCCAGGCCTTTCCGACGCGGCCCATCCGCCTCATCGTCGGCTTCCCGCCCGGCGGCGGCTCAGACCTCGTCGCGCGCCCCATCGCGCAGCGGATGAGCGAGAGCCTGGGCCAACCCGTGCTGGTGGAAAACCGTGGCGGCGCCAATGGCAATCTGGGCCTCGACGCCGTCGCGAAGAGTGCGCCGGATGGCTACACCTTCGGCCATGTGAACAATGCGGTGATCGCGGTGAACCCGCTGCTCTATCGCAACCTGCCCTTCGATTCCGCGCGGGATTTCGCGCCCATCGCGCTCGCCACGGTGGGCGGGCTCTTCTTCATGGTGCCGGCCGAGCTGGGCGTTCGCACCCTGCCGGAATTCGTCGCCCTCGCCCGCGCGCGCCCTGGGCAGCTGAATTTCGGCTCGGCCGGGCAGGGTTCGATCACGCAGCTGGCCTTCGAGCTGTTCGCCGCCCAATCCGGCACGCAGATCGAGGTGGTGCATTACCGCGGCAGCGCGCCGGCGCTGCAGGACATGCTGGGCGGGCGGGTGCAGTTCATGATCGACGGCATCAACCTGGCCAAGCCGCAGGTGGATGCGGGCCGGGTGCGCGCCATCGCCTTCCTGGGCGGCACCGAGCGCCACCCGCTGCTGCCCGATGTGCCCACGGCGGCCGAGCAGGGCATGCCCCACCTGGTGGTGCGCGGCTGGCAGGGCTTCGTCGGCCGGACCGGCACGCCCGAGCCCATCCTGGAGGCGCTGCAGAACGCCATCCGCACCGCGGTGAATGACCCGGGCGTGCAGAACATCTTCAACGGCCAGGGGATCATCCCCCGCTTCCAGGACCGCGCCACCATGGCCCGGCTGATCCGCGAGGAGACGGCCACCTGGCAGCCCATCATCCAGAGGCTGGGGCTGCGGCTGGACTGAAAGAGAACTGGGAAGAAAAGGGGCCTCCGGCGGCTGGGGCCGAGAGGCCCCAGACCCCAGCTGAAAGAGAGGGATCCGAGGCTCTTCTACGGCCCCCCATGCACCACCTCTCCCCCCACCATCGTCATCTCCGCCGCGATATCCTTCAGCGCCGAGAGTTCCACGGTGAGCGGATCCGCCGTCAGCACCGCGAGATCGGCGAGCTTCCCCACCTCGATCGCGCCCTTGTCGCGCTCTGACATGGTGAGGAAGGCGCCCGCATTCGTCGCGGCGCGGATGGCGCGCTCGCGGCTGATCGCCTGCCCCTCCCCCACCGCGCGCTGCGTGTGCATGTTCTGCCGCGAGACCGCCTGCCACATCGGGTAGAACATCGAGACGGGGACGTTGTCCGTCGCCAGCGCATAGGTCACGCCAGCCTCCTCCAGCCAGCGCAGGGGCGAGATGCTGTCCTCGTTCGGCAGCTTGTGGCGGTCCACCAGCAGGTGGCCTTCCTTGTAGATGTAGCGGTTGGTGTGGGTGGTGAGCACCAGGCCGAGGTCGCGGATGCGGTGCACCTGCTCTTGGCTCAGCACGGCGATGTGGCCGAGCACCCAGCGCAGGTCCCGGATCGGCACCACCTCATTCACCTCGGCGAAGAGGTCCAGCATGTTGGGCCAGATGCCGATGGCGCGGATGCCGTGCCGCGCGCAGGCGATCAGCATCTCCTTCGCGCGTTCGCGATCGAGGCCCATGTCGTAGTTGAAGCCCGCCCAGCCGGTATAGGGCGCGGCCTGGGCGCGCAGCGCATTGTCCGGCGTGCGGCCGATCTCGGTGATGAGGCCGGCGAGGCGCAGCCTGTCATCGCCCAGCCCGGCGCCGGCCAGCTGATGCGCCCAGCCGCCGATCAGCCGTTCCATGGAGACGCCCTCCATCCCGCGCCAGTCCGGGCTGAGCGCCAAATGCGAGCGCATGGTGAGGCGCCCCGCCGCATGCACCTCGCGATAGGCGGCCAGCAACTCGGCCGCCACGCCGTGCTCCTCATAGATGCTGGTCGTGCCGAAGGCGTGATACATCGCCGCCGATTTCGGCAGGCCGGCCACGCGATGCGCATGGGTGAAGCCGGGCGCCATGTGGAAGGCGGCGAGTTCCATCAGCGGCACATAGCCCTGCTCGATGATGACGCCATCCGGCTCGCCCGCCGCATCCTTGCGGATGGTGACGGAAGGGTGCGGCGGTGCCGTCTCGCGCGTGATGCCGGCGCGTTTCAGCGCCATGGAATTGGCGATGGAGACCAGCGGCAGCGAATGCCGCCAGAAGCCCCAGATGGGTCGGATATAGACCGGGTTGCGAGGCGCCGCGTCATCCAGCTCGGCGCGCGTGGGCCAGCGGCCTTCGGCAAGGGATTCCGGGAGGTCCCAATAGAAGGGCGGCTCGCCCACCGGCATGGTGACGATCCATTCGCCGGGCGCCTTGTCCTTCGCCAGTTCGGCGATGCGCGCCTGGATGGCGGCGATGGAGCGGCAGCCGGCGAGGCTCGGGAAAACGTCCTTCAGCCCCTCGCGGTCCATATGGGCGTGGCCATCGATCAGCCCGGGCAGCACGGCGCGGCCCTGCAATGCGATGTGCCGCGTGTGGGGTGCCGCATGGCGCTGCACCATCGCGTCCTCGCCCACCGCGATGAAGCGGCCGGCGCGGATCGCGACCGATTCCGCGATGGAGAAGCGCGCATCGGCGGTGATGATCTTGCCGTGGCTCAGGATGATGTCGGCCGGCTCCATGTGTCCTACTCCGCGCGCTGCAGGCGGCCCTGGCGGACCATCTCGGCCCAGCGGGCCACATCCTCGCGGAAATAGGCGGCGAAGGCGGCGCTCTCGGCCGGGATGGGCTGGGCGGCGGAAAGGCGCAGCCGCTCACGCACCGCGGGCGCCTGGAGGGCGGCGAGCGCCGCGGCCTCCAGCCGGCGCTGCGTGGCCTCCGGCGCGCCGGATCGGATGAAGAGGCCCACCCAGGTCTCGAAGGCATAGCCCGGCACGGTCTCGGCGATGGCAGGCACCTGGGGCAGCACGTCCGAGCGCGTGCGCGACGTGATGCCGAGCGCCCGCACCGCCCCCTGCTGCACCTGGCCGATGGAGGAGGCCATCACATCCAGCAGCATGTCGATGCGCTGGGCGATGAGGTCCGGATAGACGGCGCCCGAGCCGCGATAGGGCACGTGCAGAAGCTCGACGCCCGCCGCGGCACCCAGCAGCACGCCGGCCAGGTGGCTCCCCGTGCCGGGGCCGGAGGAACCGAAGCTCACCCGCCCCGGCGCCGCGCGCGCCGCCGCCAGCAGCCCCGCCACATCGCGATGCGGCGATTGCGGCGAGACGACCAGCAAAGACGGAATGGCACCCATGCCGAGCACGGGCGTGAGATCCCGCACCGGATCAAAGCCGAGTTGGGCGAGCGAGACGGAGCTGGCGAGCCCTGCCCCGGTGAAGAGGATGGTGTGCCCATCCGGCCGGGATTGCTGGGCCACATAGGCCGCGCCGACATTCCCGCCCGCGCCTGGCCGCGTGTCGATCGCAACCGGCTGGCCCAGGCCAGCTGCCAGTTCCGGCGCGAGGACGCGGGCCAGCACGTCAATCGTGCCGCCCGGCGCAAAGGGCACGACCAGGGTGAGCGGCCGCTCCGGAAAAGCCAGCGCCGGGCGCAGCGGCAGCAGCGCGACCAGCAGGGCAAGGAGAATTCGCATCGCAGGGCTCCCGATCATTCCGGAGGGAGCTTGGACCAAGCCGCTTCGCGCCGCCATTCGGTTGACAGAAACGAAGCCCGCGATTACCTCGGCGGCGCACTGGATGGCGGCGTAGCTCAGCTGGTTAGAGCACGGCACTCATAATGCCGGGGTCAGCGGTTCAAGTCCGCTCGCCGCTACCAGTGTGGACTGCAAGCGCCGGGCATGGCGGCCGGTCCGCCAGCGTTTCCCCACAGAGCTGATGTTTTGTTGGCCGTAACAGGTCATGCCGCGCCTATCGCGCGGCGACCGCGTCTATTCGACGCGGCCGATCCGCTGCACGGCCGCCACCAGGCGCGCCGAATCCTCGGCGAAGAAGCGCGCGAATTCCGGCGCGTCCAGATAGCGCGGGGGCGAGCCCGCCGCCTCGAAGGCACGCAGCAATTCGGCATCCTGCATGGCGGTGCGCAGGCTTTCGCGCAGGCGCATCTGCACCGGCGTAGGCGTGGCCACGGGCGCGAAAAGCCCCGCCCAGATGTAGAACTCCACCTCGCGGAAGCCGGCTTCCATGAAGGTCGGCACATCGGGGAAGGCGGGCGCGCGCTCGCGCCCCCAGCAGCCCAGCACGCGCAGCCGGCCCGACTGGACATGCTGCGTCAGCGTGCCCGGCGCGCTGGCCAGCGCCTGGATATTGCCCGAGAGCAGCGCGGTGATGGCCGGCCCCGCCCCCTGGAAGGGGACATGCAGCAGGCGGATCTGCGCGGAGGCGGCGAACATCTCCATCGCCACATGCAGCGTGCCATAGGCCCCGGAGGAGCCGTAGGGGATATCGCCCGGCCGGGCGCGCGCGGCCGCCACGAATTCCGCCAGGTTGCGCCAGGGCGCATTGGCCGGGACGGCCAGCATGGTCGGGTCCGCATTGACCAGCCCGATCGGCGCGAATTGATCCACCGTATAGGGCGGCGGGCGGCCGAAGAGCTTCTCCGCCTCCGGGATCACGGCGAGCGAGGAAAGCGCCATGAGCAGCGTCTGCCCATCGGCAGGGGCGCGGGCGACAAAGCCGGAGCCGATGGCCCCAGCCCCGCCGGGCCGGTTCTGCACCACCACCGCCTGACGCAGGTTGCGCTCCATGGCGGCGGCGACAGGACGCGCGGCCAGGTCCGCCTGGCCGCCGGGCGGGAAGCCCACCACCATGGTCACGGGCCGAGAGGGAAAATCCGTGCCCTGCGCCGCAGCGGCGCCCGGGACGAGAGCGAGCAGGCCGCGCCGCGCGAGCTTCATGCCGCGGCGGCGTCGCGTTCGTCGGCGGGACGAACCTCCTGGGGTTCGTCACCGCGGGGCGGCTCGTAGAAGGCGGCCGCATTGGCGGCGCGCTCCGGCAGGGTGCAGATCTGCGTCGCCGTCAGGGGACGACGGCGCAGCATGGGCAAGGGGCTGGGTCCACGCAAAATTCTGTTCCTCCCACCGGCGGTGTCACGCTTTAGTCGCAATTCTGGAGTCAGGCCACCCGATTCTCGAGAATTCCGATTCCCGGAACCTCGATGCGCACCACATCGCCCGAAGCGAGGAAGCGCGGCGGGTTGAAGCCGATCCCCACCCCCGCCGGCGTGCCAGTGGCGATGACGTCGCCCGGCTCCAGCGTGATGGCGGCGCTGATGGCTTCGATCAGCGTCGGAATGTCGAAAATCAGGTCGCTGACAGGCGCGTGCTGGCGCTTCTCGCCATTCACCCAAGTGGTCAGCGTCAGCGCCGTCGGGTCCGGCACCTCATCCGCGGTCAGGATCGCCGGGCCCATGGGGCAGAAGCTGTCCAGCCCCTTGCCCAGGATCCACTGGCTGTGGCGCTTCTGCAGATGCCGCGCCGTGACGTCGTTGATGATGGTGTAGCCGAAGACGTGCTTCAGCGCATCGGCCTTGGCGATGCCGCGCCCACCCTTCCCTATGACGACGCCGAGTTCGCCCTCGTAATCCAGGCCGCCGGTGGGATCGAGATGGCCCAGGATCGGCTCGCCCGACGCGATGATGCTGGTGTGCGGCTTGCTGAACACCACGGGATAGGGCGGGACCACATCCTTGGCGCCGCCGTCGAAGCCGGAACCCGCGAATTCCTTGGCATGCTCGTGGTAGTTCTTGCCCACGCAAAACACATTCTTCGGGGTGCGCGGAATGGGGGCCAGCAGCCGGGCCTCGGTGACCACCGGCGCATCCCCGATGCTGGGCATGCGGCCGGAGGCGATGAGCCCCAGCATGTCCCGCGGCAGGGAGGCATCGCGAGCGGTGATGTCGCGCACGGCGCCCGCGGAATCCAGGGCGCCCACACGGGCCCCCATGCCATCGGTGAAGGTGACAAGCCGCACGCGAAACTCCCGCCCTGATCACAGGGGGCGGGGTGAAGCATCTTTTCGCTTGCGTTACAAGATGGGGGCAGGTTGTGTTTGCAGGGCCAGTTCGATCGCCCGCGCCGCCTGGAAACAGAGGTCATCGCGATACAGCGCGGCGGCGACCTGCACGGCGCGCGGCATCCCCTCGGAATCCAGGCCCACCGGCACGGAAATCGCCGGCTGCCGGGTCAGGTTGTGGGTGAAGGTCCAGGGCGCCCAGTCGCGCCAGAGCGCCATGCGGGGGTGCAGCGTCGGCTGGTCGGCGCCAAAAGCCGCGGTGGGGGTGCAGGGCGTCAGCATCAGGTCAAAACGCTGGTGGAAGCGCGCCATGGCGTGCGCGGCCTCGATCCGCAGCGCATCGGCGGCCAGGAAATCCACCGCACTCATCTGGCCTTCGGCGGCGGCGACCTCGGCGATGCCGTCATCCAGCAGATGGCGCTTCTCCTCCGGCACGGAGGCCACCAGGCGGGAGAGCGCCACGCCCCAGACCCGGCCGAAAATCGCCCGCGTGTCGGGCAATTGCGGGTCGGCTTCCTCGATGACGGCACCGGCGGCTTCCAGCGCGCGGGCGGCCTGCATCAGCGCCGTCTCGCCCTCGGCATCGAGCGGCGCATCGAAGCCCATGCGGCGGACGAGGGCCACGCGCAGGCCGGTCACACCTTCCTCGATGCCGTCGCGCCAGTCCCGCTTTTCGTCGGGCAGGCAAAAGGGGTCGCGCAGGTCGTGGCGCGCCATGGCGTTCATCATCAGCGCCGCATCGCGCACGCCGCGCGCCATGGGGCCCGCGACCGCCACATTGGCGAAGGCACCGAGCGGCCATTGCGGAATACGGCCGAAGCTGGGCTTCACCCCCACCACACCGCAAAAGGCGGCCGGGATGCGGATGGAGCCGCCGGCATCGGTGCCGATATGCAAGGGCCCGAAGCAGGCGGCGGCCGCGGCCCCGGCCCCGCTGGAGGAACCGCCCGGCGTGCGCTCGCGATTCCAGGGGTTGCGGGTGATGCCGTGCAGCGGGCAATCCCCGGGCGATTTCCAGCCGAATTCCGTGGTGGTGGTCTTGCCGATGATGACTGCGCCCGCCTGCTTGAGGCCCAGCACCGAGGGCGCATCCTCGGTGGCCGGCGTGGCCTCGGTGGTGCGGCTGCCGCGCCGCGTGGGGAAGCCCGCGACGTTCAGCAGATCCTTCACCGTCACCGGCACGCCATCCAGCCCCCCCATGGGGCGCCCGGCCGCCCAGCGCGCTTCGCTTTCGCCCGCCTGTTGCAGGGCGCGGGGGTTGAGGGCGGCGAAGGCATTCACCCAGGGGTTCATCCGCGCGATGCGCTCGGTGACGGCCTTCAGCGCCTCGACCGGCGAGAGGGCGCGGCGGGCATAGAGGGTCAGAAGCTCTTCGGCTTCCATCAAAGCGGGGTCGGTCTGTGTCATGGCCCTAGAATGCGCCGGCCCGCCGGGCGCGTCACCTGGGCCAGGCGCGCTCAGACGGGTTCGGCGAGGTCCAGTCGGCGCTCGACGCGCTCCACGCGGTCACTCAGGCGATCCACGCGGGCCGAGAGATGCGCATCAGCCTCCGCCAGATGTGCCAATTCACGGCGCACCGCGGCAAGCCCCAGTTCGACACTCGTGAGGCGCGCTTTCATCTCGCGCATATCCTCGCGCAATCCGCCGATCTCGGCGCGGATGGGTCGCAGATGCTCCAGGACCAGGTTGTCGCCCATAAACCCGATATAGCATGTGCCGGGCTGGCTTGCATCGCCTCAATGCCGCGCCACCCCCGCCACCGGAACGCCGCCGGGCCCCGGGCGCCGCACGGCCAGGATGCGCCGCAGATCCCCGAGCCGCCCGGCCTCGACGCAGGCGCGCAGCAGGGTGAATTCCACCAGGTCGGTCTGCGCGCGGCTGCCGCCGATGCGTTCGCTTTGCGGCAGCAGCGGCTCCAGCCCCGCGATCACCGCATCGAAATCGCGCCGCTCATAGGCCAGGAACGCTCGGGACAAGGCGGGGATGACAGGCCCCGAGGGGTAGCGCCCGTCCCGCTCCAACGCCGCCATCTGCCCAAGGCGTGCTTCGAGCGCCGCGCCATCGCCCGCCACCGCCTGGGCCAGCACCACATGCATGTCGGCAAAGGCGATGCCCGCGCCGGGGAAGCGCTCCAGCGCGAAGCGGTGCATCTCCTGCCAGGCCTGTTCATCGCGGGGATAGCCGGCCAATTCCCAGCGCCAGAGGAAGGAGATCGCATCCTGCAGCCTTTGCCGGGCGACGCCGCTATGGCCTTGCAGCGAGACCGCCTCGCGGAACAGCGCCAGCGCCGCCTCGGGCTCGCCCGCCTCCATCTCGCCCAGCGCCAGGTGCCAGTGCAGATGGCCATGCAGCACGCCGGCACGCGGATAATCTCGCAGCCAACCGCGCAGGAAATCCCGCGCCGCGACGGGCTCTCCATCCTCGTAGCAGAGATGCGCCATGGAATGCGCGACCCAGGCGCTGTCCGGGCGCCGGGCGAAGGAATGCTCGACCAGCGGGCGCGCCGCCGCATTCTGCCCGGCCTCGTTCAGCGCCATGGCATGGGCGGAGGCGAACCACCAATCCTCACCATAATGCGGCGCGAGGCTGTCCATCAGCGCGACCAGCCGCGCCTTCTGCCCCACCTCGCCCGAGGCGCCGAGCAGGCCATTGGGATTGGCCGTGGTGTTCAGCACCAGCGCATCGCGCGGCCATTGCGCGATATGCGCCTCCATCGCCGCGATGGCCTGATCCACCCGCCCACCCAGCAGGATGCGGAAGAATTGGATCTGACTGGCCTCCCGCGCCGTGACGCCTTCGGTGAGCGCCTCGGCCGCCGCCACGGCATCGCGCGCGCCGGCGGCATCGCCCAGGAAGAGAAAGGCCTGGGCGCGGCCGATCTGGGCCAGGGCGAAACCCGGATCGGCGGCGAGTGCCGCGTCAAAGGCCGCGCCGATGCCCGGGTATTGCGTGAGCACGCGGTCCAGCCCCAGCGCATAGGCATCGCGCGCCGCAGCGGAGCGGGTGGTGAGCGTCAGGCCGTAGGGGTCCGTCAGCATCAGCGCAGCTCCGGGAAATCCTCCTCACGGAATTCCCCCTCGCCGCGCAGCCCGGCCTTGAAGCGGCGCTCCTCCTCCTGGCGCAGCTCCACGCGGCGGATTTTTCCCGAAATCGTCTTGGGCAAATCATACACTTCGAGGCGGCGCAGGCGCTTGTAGGGCGCGAGGCGCTCGCGCAGGTGCTGGAAGATGCCGAGCATGGTGGCGCGGTCGGCCTCCACGCCTGCCGCCAGCACGATATAGCCCTTGGGCACGGCCATGCGCACGGCATCGGGCGCTGGCACAACCGCGGCTTCCACCACCGCCTCATGCTCGATCAGCGCGCTCTCCAGCTCGAAGGGCGAAATGCGGTAGTCGGAGGCCTTGAACACGTCATCCGCGCGGCCGACATAGGTGTAGTAGCCCTCCGCATCCCGCGTCGCGACATCGCCGGTGCGATAGGCGATGGAACCCAGCGGCGCGAAGCTGCCATCATCATTCTGGTAGCCCTGCATCAGCGCCACGGGCGGCGGGTCGAGCAGGATGGAGACCTCGCCCTCCTCGACCTCCTCGTCATCCGGGTTGAGCAGCCGGATGCGATAGCCGGGCGATTCCTGGCCCATGCTGCCGGGCTTCACCACCTGGCCGGGGAAGCTTGCGATCTGCAGCGTGGTCTCGGTCTGGCCATAGCCCTCGCGGATGGTCATGCCCCACACCTTCTGGACATGCTCGATCACCTCCGGGTTCAGCGGCTCGCCGGCCGAGCAGAGCTCGCGCAAGCTCCCGCGATGCGGCGCCATGTCCTGCTGCACCATCATGCGCCAGACGGTGGGCGGCGCGCAGAAGGTGTTCACGCCCTGCGCGGCCATGGTCTCCAGCGTGGCGCGGGCATCGAAGCGCGGCTGGTTGTTGATCAGGATGGTGGCCCCCGCATTCCAGGGGGCGAAGACATTGCTCCAGGCATGCTTGGCCCAGCCGGGCGAGGAGATGTTGAAATGCAGGTCGCCCGGCTGCAGCCCCAGCCAATACATCGTGATCAGATGGCCGACCGGGTAGGACATCTGGTCATGCAGCACGAGCTTGGGCTTGGCCGTGGTGCCGGAGGTGAAATAGAGCAGCAGCGGATCGCGCGCCTGGGTCACACCCTCCGGCGTGAAATCGGCGCTGTTCTCCAGCAGGGAATCATAATCCACCCAGCCGGTGGCGCCGCCGACGGCGATGCGCGAGACCTTGGGATCCAGCCCGTCGAATTTCCGCGCATCGGCGCCGCTGGCCACCACATGCTGCACGCGGCCGCGCTCGAAGCGGTCCTTCAGATCGGCGGGCGTCAGCAGGGTGGTGGCAGGGATCACCACGGCGCCGAGCTTCTGCGCCGCCAGCATGGTCTCCCAGAGCGGCGCCACATTGCCCAGCATCATCAGGATGCGGTCGCAGCGCTTCACGCCCATGGCGCGCAGGCCGTTCGCGAGGCGGCTTGAATCGGCGGAGAGCTGGGCGAAGCTGCGGGTGGTGGCGCCCTCGCCGAGGATCCGCAGCGCCTCGCTATTGCCCAGCGGCCCGCGCGCCAGCTCGGCGTCGAACCAGTCCAGCGCGTAGTTGAAGCGCTCCATCGCCGGCCAGCGGAAATCGCGATGCGCCGCGGCATAGTCGCCGCGATGCGCGAAGAGCAGGTCCCGCGCCTGTTTGAAAGCCTCGCCGCTCATGCCGGCCCCTCCCTCGATCTGGTCTTGGGCGGAGAGGCTAGAGCATGACGACCAGCGGTGGAATCACCGCGGCGTGGAATCCGCGGACACTTCGGGCGCGCAATAAAGCCGGTAGAGCGTCTCCAGGATCGCCTGCACCTCGGGGCTGGCCAGGCGATAGAAGATGGTCTGCCCCTCGCGCCGCGTCTCGACGAGGCCGAGATCCCGCATCCGGGCCAGGTGCTGGGACAGGGCGGTGGGCGAAAGACCGGCCAGAGCAGCCAGGGACCCCACCGATTTCTCGCCTTGGAGCATGTGGCAGAGCGCCATCAGCCGCTTGCCATGGGCCATGGCGGCGAGCAGCCGGGCCGCCTCCTCCGCCTTCTGCGCCATGCCGGCGAGCGGCAGCGCCAGGCCGTCGTGATCTTTCATCTTGACTCCTGCGTATCTTCGTATTTACATATATACAGACAACCCAAAGGAATGGCCAGCATGACCAATATCGGCACTCTCGATCGCACCCTCCGCTTCCTCCTCGGCGCCATCCTCGCCGCCGCGCCCTTCCTTTTCGCGGAGAGCTTCGCGGGCCTCGGCACCTGGCGTTTCGCCGTGGTCGCAGTGGGTGCGGTGCTGCTGGGCACCGCCCTCTTCCGCGTCTGTCCCGCTTATCTCCTGTTCGGTATCCGGACCTGCGCGGTCAACCGCACATAAGATGATCCAGACCGATTTCACACCGCTCGCCTCCCTGCTGGGAGGTGGGCTGATCGGGCTCGCCGCGGTGGCCCTGATGGGCGCCACCGGGCGGATTGCCGGCATCAGCGGCATCGCCATGCGCCTGCTGCCGCCCTATGCCGAGAAAGGCTTCGCCGGGCGCTTGGCCTTCATCCTCGGCCTCGTGGCTGCCCCCCTGCTGGTGGGGCTGGTGACGGGGCGGATGCCAACCCCCCGGATCGAGACCGGCCCCGCACTGCTGGTGCTGGCGGGGCTACTGGTCGGCTTTGGTGCGGTCTGGGGCCATGGCTGCACCTCCGGGCATGGCGTCTGCGGCCTGTCGCGGTTCTCCGCGCGCTCACTGCTCGCGACCTGCGTCTTCATGGCGACCGCCATGGCGACGGTCTTTCTCACCCGCCATCTGGTCTGAGGGCGCATGTCCATCCTCGCGCAATTCGCCATTGGCCTGGTCTTCGGGCTGGGCCTCATCCTGGCCGGCATGTCGGACCCGGCCAAGGTGCTGAACTTCCTCGACCTCGCCGCCATTCCGGATGGCGGTTGGGATCCGAGCCTGGCCTTCGTCATGGCAGGCGCCATCGCCGTCACCTTCACCGGCTATCGCTGGGTGCTGCGCCGCGAGGCTCCGCTTTTCGACACGCGCTTCCACCTGCCCGAGGCCCGGCGGCTGGAGCCCCGGCTGTGGCAGGGCCCCGCCATCTTCGGCATCGGCTGGGGTCTGGCCGGCTTTTGCCCGGGGCCCGCGCTGACGGCGCTCACCACGGGCGGCGCGCCCGCCTGGATTTTCCTGGCCGCCATGTTTGCCGGCATGGCGGCCGCCCGCGGGCTCGCCGCACGACGCTGAGCCTTGGGCTCAGCCGATGAAGGTTTCCCCGTGCTGGCGCGGCACGAAGCGCCCCGTGCCCGGCCGGGCCAGAACCTTCGTCCCATCCCAGATGCAATGGCCGCGCAGATAGGTGCCCGCCACGCGCGCCTTCATCGCCATCCCGTCATAGGGCGACCACTTGGCGTCCTCGCGGTCCTGGATGTCGCGGGCATCGAAGGTGAATTCCCCTTCCTCCATCACCAGGAGGTCGGCATCGCAGCCGATGCGGATGGCGCCCTTCTTCGGATAGAGGCCGTGGAACTTCGCCGGCCGCTCGGCGCAAAGGCTGGCCATCAGCGTGGGCGAGAGGCCGCGTTTGGCCAGCAGGGTGAACATCAGCGGCGCGAAGCTCTGCAACCCGGTCAGCCCCGCGCCACAGGCGAAGATGTCGCCCGTATATTCCTTGCGGTGCTTGGGCCAGGGCGCGTGGTCGGTCGAGACATAGGCGACCTTCCCCTCGGCGATGCTGCCCCAGATGCGCTCCACCTCATCCGCCGTGCGGAAGGGCGGGTTGCATTTGCCGAAGCCCTGCAGGCGGACCAGATCCTCCTCGGTCATGCAGAGATACTGGATGCAGGCCTCGCCCGAGGTCTTGCCACCCTGCTTGCGGAAGATCTCGGCGAGATCAAAGCCGCGCGCCAGGCTGGAATGCGCGATATGCACATGCGCCCCCGTCTCCAGCGCCATCTCGAAGATGGCGAGGTCGGCCATGGTCTCGCAGAGCGGCGGGCGGGTGCGGGCATGCATGATCGGGTCGGTGCGCCCGGTGGCCTTCGCGGCGCCGCTGGCGCCTTCCACGATCTCCTGATCCTCATTGTGGATGCCGACCATGAGGCCGGTCTTGGCGATCTCCGCGAAGGCCTCGACCATCATGGTGTTGTTGATGCGCGGGAAGCGGACCGCGTCATATTCATAGGTGGAGAGCTTGAAGGAGCAGACGCCGCCCGCCGCGAGCCCCGCGATCTGGTCCACCCCGCCATCCTTGCGGATGGTGCCGTAGAGCGCCATGTCCACATGGCTGGTCGCGTTCACCACGGCAATCTTCTCGGCGAGGATGCCGGGGTCGGTCACCGGGCGCGGCACGTCATAGGGCATGTCCACGCAGGTGGTGACGCCACCGGCGGCGGCCGACATGGAGGCGCCCTCGATTCCCGGCCAGCCCGTGCTGCTGCTGGTGTGCATGTGGCCATCCACCAGGCCGGGGAAGACAAGCTTCCCACGATGGTCCACCACCTCATGCGCCGCTGGCGGAATGCCATGGCCGATGGCCGCGATCACGCCGCCTGCCACGGCGACATAGCCGTTCTCCAGCACCTCATCGGCCAGCACCAGGCTGCCACGCACCACCAGATCGAAGGCCATCCGCGTTCTTTCCCCGCTCGATGCCGCGCGCCGCGACCCGGAGGGGGCGGCGCCGTCACACGCGGCAAGGCTAGGCGGCTGCGCCCGGCTCGCCAAGCGGCATCGGGGCGGGAAAGCGCGCCCCCGGCGAAAGCGGTGCTCAGGCCGGCATGCAGGTCACGCGCAGGCCGCTGCGCAGTTCCGAATCCGAGAGCCGCGGGCCCTGCCGCTGCCCCAGCACCACCCGCACCTCCTGTCCGACGGGGAGTTCGACCTCGATGCCGGCGGTGAACAGCCCACCGGCCCGCAGCGAGACGCTGACGACACGCAGCGGCTGCAGCGCCCGCAGCATCACCGCATATTGGGTGAGATTCGGATCAGCCCCGCGCTCGGCCACCACCGGCTGCGCGGTGAAGGCACCGAGGGCGACCATGCCGTTGGAGATGCAGTCGCCACGGGGCGGCGGGCTTTGCGCCAGCGCGGGCTGGATGGTGAGAAGGCCCAAGGCCAAGCCGAGGGGGGCAAGGCCAAGGGCAGCGAGGGGGCGGAACATCTGCATCTCCTGTCATTCGATGCAGGCAGCATGCCCAAGCCGGGCATTCCCCGAAAGCGGCTTGCGCCGATGCGCGTGATCGGCGCGGCCCATGGACAGCCACGCGGACGCGCTTAAGCTGCAACGCACAATAACCTGCCCCATTGAACAAGATGAGGAATGCCATGGCCGAACAGATCGAAGTCCGCAAAGGGCTCGTCGGCGTCTATGCCGATGAGTCGAGCGTCTCCAAGGTGATGCCGGAGACCAACAGCCTGACCTATCGCGGCTATGCCGTGCAGGATCTCTGCGAGAATTCCAGCTTCATCGAGGTCGCCTACCTGCTCTGGAACGGCGAGCTGCCGACCGCCGAGCAACTCGCCGCCTTCCAGGCCGAGGGGCGTTCGCAACGCGCCCTCTCGCCCGCGCTGATGCGCGTGCTGCGGGACTTCCCGAAGGACGCGCACCCGATGGACGCGATCCGCACCGCCGTCTCCTTCATGGGCATGGAAGACCCCGAAGCCGCCGACATCAGCGACGCCGCGCAGCGCCGCAAGGCGATCCGCCTGCTCGCCAAGATCCCGACCGCCGTCGCGGCCACGAACCGGCTGAGCAAGGGCCTCGAACCCATCGCGCCCGACCCCTCCCTGCCCTTCTGCGAGAACTTCTTCCACATGGTCTTCGGCAAGGTGCCGCAGCCCGAAGTCATCAAGGCCTTCGACGTCTCGATGATCCTTTACGCCGAGCACACCTTCAACGCCTCGACCTTTGCCGCGCGCGTCGTGACTTCGACGATGGCGGACCTGCATGGCGCGATCGTGGGCGGCATCGCAGCCCTCAAGGGCCCGCTGCATGGCGGCGCCAATGAGGCGGTGATGCACATGCTGAAGGAGATCCCCTCGCCCGAGGCGGCCGAAGCCTGGCTGCGCGACCGCTTCGACCACAAGGCGCTGGTGATGGGCTTCGGCCACCGCGTCTACAAGAACGGCGACAGCCGCGTGCCGACGATGAAGAAATACGCCGAGATCATGGCGGAGGTGGTGGGCGACAAGCGCTGGATGAACACCTCGGCCGTGCTCGCGCGCGTCATGCTGGCCGAGAAGAACATCCATCCGAATCTCGATTTCCCGGCGGGGCCCGCCTACTACCTGATGGGCTTCGACATCCCGATGTTCACGCCGATCTTCGTGTGCAGCCGCATCACCGGCTGGGCCGCGCATGTCTTCGAGCAGGCGGCGGACAACCGGCTGATCCGCCCGCTCTCGCTCTACAACGGGGTTGAGCAGCGCCCCGTCCCGACGCGCTGAAAACCGCGGCGCAGAAGGGTTTTTTGACGGGCCGCCCGGCTGCACCGGGCGGCCTTTCCCTTGTGTGAAGATGATGCGGGCGTGACTCACTTCGCAAAAAATCCGCGCGCTTTCGAAGATTGTGTTTGACACACAACTCGCGCATTCCGATAGCGTTCCGCACGCACGCATTGACGCGCGATTCGACCCACGGCTCCGAGCACCGCGCAGCACGCGAGAGATGGAGAGCATGGCCGAGGAATCGCAGAGCAGGGCGAGCGGCGAACGGAAGGGATGAACCTCGATGAGGTTTGCCGGATGTGTATTCCGGTCTCTGCGGGAGGAAGGCATCAGCCCTCGCCGGGCACCAGGCCAGCGCCTGGCGAACGGCAGATGTGCGAGGGCACAGGCGGCCACCTCCCCATGATGATCCGCGGCTGTTCGCACTCTCTGCCAACCGTCGCGGCGCGATGCCGCCGCGGCCCGGTTCAGTAAGACTTCGTCAACCCATCGCGCCCTGGCGCAAGGAGAAACCTGATGACCGACACCACCGACATCACACCACGCGCACAAGCCATGGCCGTGGCCGCCGGCGCCCGCCGCACCGCGAAGAAGCCCGCCACCGCGCGCGGCCGCGTCGCTGCGAAGAAGCCGGCCGCGAAGAAGGCCGCGCCTGCGAAGAAGGCGGCCCCCGCGAAGAAGGCCGCGCCGAAGAAGGCCGCCGCCGCCAAGAAGCCGGCTGCCAAGAAGGCCGCCCCCGCGAAGAAGGCCGCACCGAAGAAGGCCGCCGCCGCCAAGAAGCCGGCTGCCAAGAAGGCCGCCCCCGCGAAGAAGGCCGCACCGAAGAAGGCCGCCGCCGCCGCCAAG
>JAIYDS010000052.1 GCA_027487385.1 Acetobacteraceae bacterium
ATGGTGTTGGGCGGGCGGTTGGTCGGCACCACCATCATCAGCGGCGTGACGGAGGGCAGCAGCACATGCTCGAAGCTGCGGATCGGGTCATACCCGGCCTGGAGCATCTGCGGCAGGATCGAGAGCGGGCCGCTCGCCGTCATCGAGATGGTGTAGCCATCGGGGGCGGCGCGTGCGGCGAGTTCCGTGCCCAGCATGCCCGAGGCGCCGGAGCGGCTCTCCACCACGAAGGGCTGGCCGAAGACCTCCTGGTAATGCCCCGCCACCAGCCGGGCCACGGCCTCGGTGCCGCCGCCGGGCGGGAAGGGGACGATGACGCGCACCGGCCTTTCGGGCCAGGCCTGTGCCAGGGCAAGCGAGGGCAGCAGGAGTGCGGCGAGAAGCAGGCGGATCATGGCGTGACCTCTGTCATGGGCATGGCAGCCTTGCATTGCGGCCCTGGGCAGGCAAGGGCGTAGATGGACGATGAGCGAGGGCAGGCTTATGCCTCGCGGGCGATGAACATCCTCTCGATCCAGTCCTGGGTGGCCTATGGCCATGTCGGCAATGCTTCCGCGGTTTTTCCCTTGCAGCGGCTGGGCGCCGAGGTCTGGGCCATCAACACGGTGCAGTTCAGCAACCACACCGGCTATGGCGCCTGGCGCGGCCAGGTCTTCGGCGCGGAGTTGATCCGCGATTGCGTGCAGGGCATCGCCGAGCGCGGCGTGCTGCCGGCCTGCGACGCCGTGCTGACCGGCTATATGGGCGATGCCGCGATCGGCGAGGCGATCCTTGATGCCGTGGCCCAGGTGAAGGCGGCCAATCCGGCGGCGCTCTGGTGCTGCGACCCGGTGCTGGGCGATGACGGGCGCGGCATTTATGTGCGCCCCGGCATTCCCGAATTCTTCCGCGACCGCGCCATCCCCATGGCGGATATCGCGACGCCCAATCGCTTCGAGCTGGAATGGCTGACCGGAATGAAGGTGACCGACCTCGCCTCGGCGGAAGCGGCGGTGACGCGGCTGCAGGCGATGGGCCCGCGCTGCGTGCTGCTGACCAGCCTCGACCTGCCCGACATGCCTCCTGATTCCATCGGCATGCTGGCCGCCGAGGCTGGCCGCTTCTGGCGGGTGACGACGCCGATGCTGCCGGTCAGCGTGAATGGCGCGGGCGATGCGATCGCTGCGCTGTTCCTGTTCCACCGGCTGCGCAGCGGCGATGCCGGGCAGGCGCTGGCCGCCGCCGCTTCCTCGGTGTTCGGCGTGTTGCGGCGCACGGCGGAAGCAGGCTCGCGCGAGTTGCTGACGGTGGCGGCGCAGGAGGAATTCGTGGCTCCCTCGCGGCGTTTCGACGCGCAACGCTGCTGATTCGCGTGTCCGGTGCAGCCTTGCACCGGCCCCGGCGTTGCTGGGGGATGAGCACGACCAGCACCACCACCCGCAGGATTGTCGCCGGCCTCGTCCTGGCCGCGGCGTTCCTTCTGATCATTGTCTTCGCCATTGACGTCGCGCTGATCGTCTTTGCGTCCATCCTGCTGGCCCTGCTGCTCCATGGCGGGAGCGCGCCGCTGGCCCGCTGGACCGGCATGGGGCGCGGCTATGCGCTGGCGCTTTTCGTGATCGCGCTGGTTTCGGGATTCCTGATGCTGGTGCTGGTGGCGGCCCCTGTGCTGGCCGCGCAGGCGGCGCAGCTGTGGGAGCAGCTTCCCCTGGCGCTGGAGGCGGTGCGCGCGCGGATCGTGACGCAAAGCTGGGGGCCCGGGTTGCTGGCGCAGATCTCCGCCGAATCCGTGCTGAACACCGGTTCCGGCGGCGCGCTGGCCGGGAGCGCGACCTCCGTCCTCGCCTCCGGCTTAGGCGCCTTGACGGATTTCGCCATCATCTGCGTCGTCGCCGTGTTTCTCGCGGCGGATCCGGCCAGCTATCGCGCCGGCTTCGTCACCCTTTTCGCGCCGGAGGATCGGGAACGCGCGTCGCGCGTGCTCGATGAGGTGGCGCATACCCTCCAGGGCTGGCTGCTGGCGCAGCTTCTGGCGATGGCGGTGATCGGCGCGCTGACCACGATCGGGTTGTGGCTGCTCGGCGTGCAGCTTGCGGTGGTGCTGGGCGTGATCGTGGCGCTGCTGACCTTCATTCCCAATCTGGGCCCGATCCTGGCGGCGGCGCCGGCCGTGCTGCTGGCGCTGGCGGAGAGCCCGGTTCTCGCCGCCTATGTCGTGGCGCTCTACATCCTCGTGCAGATCATCGAGGGCAATGTCACCACCCCCCTGATCCAGCGCCGGAGCCTCGCCCTCCCGCCGGCGCTGATCCTGGCGGCGCAGCTGATGATGGCCGGCGTCTCGGGCCTGTTGGGGCTTGCACTCGCCACGCCGCTGGTCGCCGTCGCCATCACGCTGACGCGGCTTCTCTATGTGCAGGGCTATCTGGAGCCGGGGACGCCAGCCCCCCTGAAGTGACTCAGATGATCGCGACGCCGACCAGCGCCAGCAGCGTGATGAAGAGCGTGCTCGCCACCCCCAGCAGCAGTGGTGCGGCACCGCGCGCATGCAGGGCGCGAAGGTCGGTCTGCAGGCCGAGCGCCGCGACGGAGGCGGCCAGCATGATGGGCACGATGAAGCGCGAGGCATCCACCACGAATTGCGGCACGAAGCCCGTGCTGCCGATCACCACCAGCGCCAGGAAGCCGAAGGCGAACCAGGGCACGGGCGCCTTGGCCTGCCCGGCCTCGCCGATCTGGCTGCGCGCCACCCACCAGCCGAGCGCGACCACGGCGGGGGCCAGGAGGAAGACGCGGGCCAGCTTCATCACCGTGCCGGTTTGCGCGGCCTCCGGCCCGCCGGCCGCCGCCGCACCCACCGCCTGCACCACCTCATGGATCGCCGCCCCCGCCCAGAGGCCATAGGTGTTCGCGGACATGCCCATCAACTCGCCCAGATAGGGAAAGAGGATCAGCGCCACCGTCCCGCAGAGCGTGATCACGGCCAGCGCGTAGGTCACATCCTCATCCTTGCCGCGCGCCACCTGATTGGCGGCGACGATGGCGGAAGCCCCGCAAATCGCCGTGCCCGTGCCGATCAGCAGGGAGAGCTTCGGATCCACGCCCATCACCCGGCCGAGCCAGATGGTGAAGGGCAGGGTGAGCCCCACCACCAGGAAGGCCAGCACCAGGGCGCCAAGGCCCAATGAGGCCAGCATGCCCAGCGTCACCTGGAAGCCCAGCAGCACGATGGCCGCGCGCAGCACCGGCCGCACCGCGTAGCTGATGCCGGGCTTGAGCTGTGCCGGCCGGCCGATCACGGCGCCGAGTCCCACCCCCAGCACCAGCGCCACCACCACCGGGTTCAGGGCGGCAATGCCCGTCATGTTGCGGATGATGATCGCCACCGCCGCGATGGCGAGGCAGACGCCAAGCCCTGGGGCCAGGCTGCGCATGCGGTCGGGGAAGGATTGGGCGGCGCTGGGCGCGCTGGTCGGGGCAGCCATGGGGAGTCGCAAGGAACCTGATCGTTACGTCGCGACGGTCCACCCACAGGGCGGCAGCGTCAACCCGGCCGGCTATTCCGCGGCGAGGGGTAGGCGCTGGGTGATTCCGAAGGCCTCGGCCAGCAGGGTCACGCTGCGGGCGCGGGCCGCCGTGTCATGGCAGGGGGTGAGGATCGCCACCTCCTGCACGCCAAGCTCCGCCGTCAGCGCGGCCAGGCGGTCCCGCACCTGGGCGCCCGTGCCGATGATGGCGTTCTGCCGCATGCGCTCGATGCGGGCGCGTTCCGCCTCGGTGTAGGGGTGGCTGGCGGCTTCCTCGGCGGTGGGGAAGGGGGGGAAGTTGCCGCGGTCGCGGTGCAGGCGCCAAAGGGCGCGGGGGGCGAAGAGGCGCTCGGCCTCCTCCACCGTATCGGCGGCGAGGGCATAGACGGCGATGGCGGCATGCGCCGCCTGGCCGCGCATGTCGCGATAGCCCTCGCGGTAGAAATGCAGCGCCTCGGCGGCGCCGCGGCCATCGGTGATGAAGTGGGCGTAGCAATAGGGCAGGCCGAAAAAGGCCGCGACCTGGGCGCCGTAATCGCTGGAGCCGAGCACCCAGACCTCGGGCGCGGTGCTGACCTCGGGGCTGGCGCGGACCTCGCGGAAGGGGTGGTTCTCGGGCAGGCCGTCGCCGAGCCAGCCCAGCAGGTCCCGCAATTGCGCGGGGAAGTGATCGGCGGCGCTGGCGGCATTGGGGTTCAGCGCATAGGCGGTGCGGCCATCGCTGCCCGGCGCGCGACCGAGGCCCAGGTCAATGCGGCCGGGCGCGATGGCCTCCAGCGCGCGGAATTGTTCGGCCACCTTGAGGGCCGAGTAGTGCGGCAGCATGACGCCGGCGCTGCCCACCCGAATCCGCTGGGTGGTGGCGGCGATCGCGCTGATCAGGATCTCGGGCGCAGAGCCCGCATGGCTCTGGCTGTTGTGGTGCTCGGCGAGCCAGTAGCGGGCATAGCCGAGGCGGTCGGCCAGTTGCGCGATGGCCAGGCTCTCCTGGATCGCCTCGGCCGGGCCGCGGCCGGAGACGATGGTGGATTGATCGAGGATGGAGAGCGCTGGCAATGTCATGGGCGGAGCTTACCGGCAGCAGGGGATGCCATGGAAGAGATGTTCCTGCGGCGGGCCTTCGCGCTCGCCTGCCAGGGTGTGGCCGAGGGGGGCGGGCCTTTCGGCGCAGTGGTGGCGAAGGATGGCGTCATCATTGGCGAGGGGCGCAACAATGTCGTCCCCGGGCGGGATCCGACCCAGCATGCGGAAGTGGTGGCGATCCGCGCCGCCTGTGCCGCGCTGGGCACGCATGACCTGAGCGGGGCCGTGCTCTACACGAGTTGCGAGCCCTGCCCGATGTGCCTTTCCGCCACCTGGTGGGCGCGGATCGGCGAGATCGTCTATGGCAATGACCGTGTGGATGCGGCGGCGATCGGGTTTGACGATGCGGCGATCTACGAGGAGGTGGCGCGCCCCTTGGAGGCGCGGGCCCTGCCGATCCGTCGCCTGCTGGCGGCCGAGGCGCTGGAGGCATTCCGCTTGTGGGAGGCGAAGCCGGACAAGGTGCCTTACTGACGGGGTCTGCGGCCTTTCGGCCCCAGCCGCCGGAGTCCCTTCTTGCCTACTCCGTCCCGAAGCACCGATCCCCGGCATCGCCCAGCCCCGGGACAATGTAGCCATGCTCGTTCAGCCGCTCATCCAGCGCGCCCGCGAGGATCGCAACATCCGGATGCGCCGCCTGAAGTGCGGCCACGCCCTCGGGCGCCGCCACCACGCAGGCAAACCGCACCACCTTCGCGCCGGCCTGCTTCACCCGATGGATGGCCTGCACGGCCGAGCCGCCGGTGGCCAGCATCGGGTCCAGCACCAGGGCGCCGCGCCGGGCCAGGTCCTTGGGTAGGCGCACCACATATTCGCTGGCGAGCAGCGTGTTCTCATCCCGCACCAGGCCGAGATGGCCGACCGGCGCATCGGGCAGCACCATCCGTGCGCCATCCAGCAGGCCGAGACCCGCGCGCAGGATCGCGACCAGGCAGGGCTCGGGCTGGGTCAGGCTGGGGGCTTCCATGCGGCTGACGGGCGTCTCGATGGTGACCATGCTCTCGGGCAGGTCGCGCAGGGATTCGCTGGCGAGGATGGCGCCGATCTCCGCCAGAACGCGGCGGAAGGTGGCGCTGTCCGTGTCTCGACGGCGGATTCGCGTCAGCTTGGCGCGCAGCAGGGCGTGGCGGGGGACGTGGAAATTGGCGCGGGTGGTGCTCATCGGGGGGGATTAGCCCCGTGGCGCGGCGCTTTCAATCAGCCGGGCGCGCGCGGCGCGGTCGGGCTCAGCACATCCACCAGGTCGCGCGGGTTGGCGGTGCGGCCGAGCGCCCGGATATCCACCCGCGTCTCGTCCAGCCCACCCGCGACGAGCGCGTCTTTCACGGCGCGGGCACGGGCCAGGGAGAGGCGGCGATGCGTCGAGACATCCTCGCCCGCGCTGGCTTCGCTGTTCAGGGTGATGCGGCCGAGGCTGCCGCCCTGCAATGCGGCGCCCAGCCGTTCCAGCGCTTCGCGCTGGGGGGCGTCGGGGGTTTCCTGCGTCGGGGTGAAGGTGACGCGCCAGGCGCCGCCCGCCAGCGCGGTGATGCCGGGCGCCAGGCGAATCGGCGGCAGGGGGGGCAGTTCGACCGGGGGCGGCGCCGGAAGTTGCGCCAGGGCGGGCGCGGTCCAGGGGAGCGCCAGCAGAAGGTGGCGGCGTGATCTCCACCCCTGGGGCATCATCCCGGCTCGGCACGGCCTTTGGCGGCGGCGGCCATGCTGTCGGCCACCGCCTCGCGCAGCTTGCCGTGCAAATGCTGGTTGCCCGCCACCACATGCCCCTCGCGATACGGATCCCCGCCATCGGGCGCGGTGACGATGCCGCCGGCCTCGCGCAGCATGACGAGGCCCGCCGCGATGTCCCACTTGTTCAGGCCGAGTTCCCAATAACCATCATAGCGCCCGGCCGCCGTCCAGGCGAGGTCCAGCGCGGCCGAGCCGAAGCGGCGGATGCCCGAGACCTGCGGCATCAGCCGCACGAGCGCATGCGCGAATTCCGCCTTGCGCGGCGTGGCGGCAAAGGGGATGCCGGTGGCAAACAGCGCCTCGCGCATCTCGCGCCGGCCGGAGACGCGCAGGCGCTTGTCGTTCAGGAAGGCGCCCATGCCCTTCTCGGCCCAGAACAGCTCGTCCACCGCCGGGTTGTAGATGACGCCGGCGACGATCTCCGTCTTGTCGTCGGCGATGCGCTTCTCGATGCCGACGCTGATCGCCCAATGGGGGATGCCATGCAGGAAGTTGGTGGTGCCATCCAGGGGGTCCACCACCCAGCGCCATTCCCAATCGGCATCGCCATGCGCGCCGCTCTCTTCCATGAGGAAGGCGAAGCCGGGGCGAGCCTTGGAGAGATCCTCGCGCAGGGTCTGCTCGGCGCGGAGATCGGCCTGGCTGACGAAATCGCCCGGGCCCTTCATTGAGACCTGAAGCTGCTCCACCTCTCCGAAATCACGCAGCAGGCGCCGGCCGGCCTTGCGGACGGCGGAGACGACGACGTTGAGGGCGGGGGAGAGGCGAGGGGACGAGCCCGACATTGGATTTCCTTTGAAGGCCAGGGGCTCTGCCCCTGGACCCCGGCAAGAACCTCAGGTTCTTGCATCTCCGATAAATTTGGGTCCAGGGACCTGGGTCCCTGGTGGGGTTAAGGGGCGAAGCCCCTTAGTTCTTCGCGCGCTCGACGTAGCTCGCGTCTTCCGTCCGCACCACGATCTTCTCGCCCGCGGTGATGAAGGGCGGCACCATGGTCTTCACGCCATTCACCAGCAGCGCCGGCTTGTAGGAGGAGGAGGCGGTCTGCCCCTTCACCACCGGATCGGCCTCGGCGATTTCGAGCGTCACGGTCTCGGGCAGGTCCATCGAGACGGGGTCGCCCTCGATCAGGCGGACGTTGACCGTCATGTTTTCCTGCAGGAAGGCCAGGCGGTCGCCGAGGATGGCGGAAGGGACCTGGGTCTGCTCATAGGTCTCGGGGTCCATGAGGACCAGGTTCTCGCCATCGGCGTAGGAGTAGGTGAACTCCTTGTCCTCGGTGGTCAGGCGCTCGACGACGTCGGCGGTGCGCCAACGCTGGTCCTTCTTGGACCCCGTCTTGATGTTGCGCATGTCCACCTGAATGATCGCGTTGCCCTTGCCCGGGATCATGATGTTCTGCTTGAGGATGGTGTAGCGCTGGCCTTCGAATTCGATGACCATGCCGGCACGCATCTGGTTGGCCTGCATCTTCGCCATGGGCGGTGACCTGCAATTCTATATGGGTTGATCTGAGGC
>JAIYDS010000251.1 GCA_027487385.1 Acetobacteraceae bacterium
GCGGTGGTGATGAACGACCCCTATTCGGGCGGCATGCACCTGCCCGACATCTTCATGTTCTACCCGGTCTTCGTGGAGGGCGAGATCCTCGCCTGGACGGTGGTGATCTGCCACCACACCGATATGGGCGGGCGCGTGCCCGGCTCCAACGCCGCCGACAGCACGGAGATCTATCAGGAAGGCATCCGCATCCCGCCGCTGAAGCTGTATCGCGCGGGCGAGATGGATGACACGCTCTCCGCGCTCATCGCGCTGAATGTGCGCGTGCCCGAGATCGTGCTGGGCGACCTCCGCGCCCAATATGCCGCCTGTCAGGTGGGCGCGCGCGAGCTGAACGGGCTGGTGAAGCGCTATGGTGCGGCCGGCTTGCGCGGCCATCTGGCGAGCCTGCTGGACTATGCCGAGCGCATGGCCCGGGCCGAGATCGCCACCTGGCCGGTCGGCACCTACCGCTTCACGGATCACATCGACAGCGATGGTCTTTCGGATGACCCTGTGCCGCTGTCCGTCGCCATCACCGTGGTGGGCGATGGCACGCTCAAGGTGGATTGGGCGGGCTCCTCGCCGCAGGTGCGGGCGGCCATCAACTCCACGCTCTCCTTCACCAAGTCCAACAGCTTTCTCTCGGTGCGCTGCGCGCTGCGGGGCGATATCCCGAACAATGCCGGCGTGTTTCGCTGCATCGAGGTGACGGCGCCCGAGGGCAGCGTGCTGAACCCCATCTCGCCCGCGCCGGTCGCCGCCCGCGCGCTGACCGGTTACCGCGTGATGGACACGATGTTCGGCGCGCTGGCGCAGATCGTGCCCGACATCATCCCCGCCGCCGGCGAGGGCGGGAACACGGTGGTCTGCCTGGGCGGCCGCCATCCGGACAACCGGCCCTTCATCATCGTGGACATGATCAGCGGCTGCTGGGGCGGGCGGCCCGACCAGGACGGCATCGAGGCCATCACCAACCCCTCGCAGAACCTCTCCAACACGCCGGTCGAGGTCCTGGAGCGCCAGCACCCGGTCCGCATCGAGGAATATGCGCTGGTGCCCGATAGCGGCGGCGCGGGCCGTTTCCGCGGCGGCATGGGCCTCGCCCGCAGCTATCGCCTGCTGGCCGAGGAGGCGGTCCTGCAACTCCGCGCCGACCGTCTGCGCTTCGCACCCTATGGGCTGAATGGCGGCGAGCCCGGAGGTGTGGCCGGCAATTGGCTGGGCGAGGGCAATGCGCGCGAGGCCATTCCCGGCAAGGTCACCATGCGCATGCGGCGCGGCCAATTGCTGACGCACCACCAGGCCGGCGGCGGCGGGCATGGCGATCCGCTCTCGCGCGATCCGGCCGCAGTGATGCAGGATGTCTGGAACGGCAAGGTGACGCCGGCCATGGCGCGCGCGCGCTACGGCGTGGCCATCGAAAATAACGACTGGAACCCCGAGGAAACCGCGCAATTGCGCAGCTTGAAAGGATGACCGACATGCTCCGTCTCTCACGCCGCGCCGGATTGCTCGCGGCCCTTGCCACACCCTCCATCGCCCGGGCCCAGGCCGAGCGCCTGACGGTACGGCTCGATTTTTCGCCCTGGGGCGTGCATGCCGCCATGCACCTCGCCGAGACGCGCGGCTGGTTCCGCGAAGCCGGCCTGACGGTGGATGTGCAGGATGGGCGTGGCAGCGGGAACACGCTGCAACTGGTCAATGCCGGCCAGGCGGATGTGGGGCAGATCCAGGTCGGCCTCATCGCCCAGGCGCGCGAGCAGGGCGCCACGGTCCGGTCCTTCGCGGGCTTCGGGCGCAGGACCGACCTCGCCGTGCTGGTGGAGCGCGACAGCCCGATCCAGCGCGTGCAGGATTTCCGCGGGCGCAGCCTGGTGGTCTTCGCCGCCAGCCCCTGGGCGCCCTTCATTGACGCCTTCCTGCGCGCCGGCGGGCTGGACCGCACCAGCGTGAACGTGATGTTCGTGGACCCCTCGGCGCTTTGGGGCACCTATACGGCGCGGCGCGCGGATGGGCTGATGTCCACCACGCCCTCCGCCATTCCCGTGGCCGAGCGGCCGCGCCCGAGCCGCTCCATCCTGGCGGAGAGCGCCGGCATCAGCTTCCCCAGCTACGGTCTGGTTGCCACCGAGGCGACCATCCGCGCGCGCGGCCCGGCCCTGAAGCGCCTCGTGGAAACGCAGCAGCGCGCCTGGGCGCATCTGAAGACGAATCTCGATGACGGCGTGCAGGCGATGACCCGCCAGCGCCCCGATGCCAGGCTTGATCCGGTGGTGACGCGCGAGCAGATCCGCCTGACCATCGAATTCTTCGACACGCCCGCGACGGCCGGCCGCCCGATCGGCTGGCAGGCCGAGGCAGATTGGATCGCCGCCCTGCGCTCGCTGGAAGCGGCGGGCGCCATCCGCGCCGGCTGGCAGGCGGGCAATTACTTCACCAATGACCTGATTGCCTGATGGGCCTCTGCATCGAGGTCACGGGCGGGGGCAAGACCTACGCCTCCGCGCGCGGCCCGGTGACGGCGCTGCAGGGCGTCTCGCTGGAGGTCCGGCAGGGCGAATTCCTCTCGCTGCTCGGCCCCTCGGGCTGCGGCAAATCCACGCTGCTGCGGGCGATTGCGGGGCTCGATCCCCTCACCCAGGGCCGCATCACCTGCCGCGGTGCCGAGGTGCGCGAGCCGCCGGAGCGGATCGGCATGGTCTTCCAGCGCGATGTGCTGCTGGACTGGCGGACCATCCAGGACAATGTGTTGCTGGCCGCCGAATTCCAGGGCTTGCCGCGCCGCGCGCATGAGGCCCGGGCGAGCGCGCTGTTGGAGCGCTTCGGCCTCGGCAAATTCGCGGATCGCCACCCTTGGGAGCTCTCCGGCGGCATGCGCCAGCGCGCCGCCATCTGCCGCGCCCTGCTCTGCGAGCCGGAAATCCTGCTGATGGATGAGCCCTTCGGCGCGCTGGATGCGATGACGCGCGATGACCTCAACCTCGAACTCTCGCGCATCCAGCAGGATGGGGAGCGGACGGTCGTCTTCGTGACGCATTCCATCGCGGAAGCCGTGTATCTGAGTGACCGCGTGGCGGTGATGTCCACCGGGCCCGGCCGCGTGGTGGAGGTCTTCGACATCGCCCTCCCGCGCCCGCGCCCGCTTTCCGTCCGCGAGACGCCGGAATTCGCGCGGCATGTGGCGGAGATTCGCGGGCTTTTCTCCCGCCTTGGCATCGTGAAGGAGTAGGGCGTGGCGGGCTCCTCTCACGCGCAAGGGATTGGCGGGACGCTGGCCGTGCTGGCTTCCATCCTGCTGCTCTGGGAGGCGGCGGTGTGGTTCTTCGCGCCTCCGCCCATCATCCTGCCGCCGCCCAGCGCCATCCTGGTCGAGCTCTGGTCCTCGCCGCGCTATTTCACGCGCCATGCGGGCTTCACGCTTTGGACCACGCTGGCGGGGTTCGGGCTTTCCGTGGTGCTGGGGGTGACGCTGGCGGTGCTCATCACCGCCTCGCGCTGGCTGGACCGGATCATCACCACCATCCTGGTCGTGCTGAACTCATTGCCCAAGGTGGCGCTGGCACCGCTCTTCGTGATCTGGATGGGCACGGGCGCCGAGCCCAAGATCGCCATCGCCGTGATGCTGGCGATCTTTTCCATCGTCGCCGATGTGGCCCTGGGCCTGCGCTCGGTGGACCCGGATGCGATTGCTTTGGCCCGCGTGCATCGGGCGAGTGCCTGGCGCATCCTGTGGAAGGTGCGTTTTCCCAATGCGCTGCCGGCGCTGTTCGTCGGCATGAAGGTGGCGATCAGCTTCGCGCTGGTGGGCGCCATCGTGGGCGAATTCGTCGGCGGCTCGGCCGGGCTCGGCCATGTCATCCTGATCGCGCAAGGGCAATTCGACACGGTGCGCGTCTTCGCCGCGCTGGTCGTGCTGGGCGTGATCGGCACCTTGCTGTTCTACGCCGTGGAGGCGGCCGAGCGCTTGGCCCTGCCCTGGCATGTCTCGCAACGCAGCGGGGGCCGGTGAGGCCAAATCCTGGGAGCGACGACTCTTTCAAGAGAAAGCCTCCGGCGGCTGGGGCCGGGGGCTCCAGACCCCCTTCGTTGGCGACGAGCCAGTCGCATCAAGTTCTTGTAAAAAATGATAAATCGAATGGGGTCTGGGGCCCCGGCCCCAGCCGCCGGAGGCCTTTTTCTTCTCTTGCTCTGAGCGCGCTTCCCCTCGGCAAAATTCCGGAAGATCGGGCGCGGCTTCAGCGCCGATTGGCGTCCAGCAGGCGCAGCAGGGCATGCACGCCGGAGAGCAGCGGCGCGGGATGGCCGAGATGTGCCGCAAGCTCGACCAGGCCGCCGATGATGGGGCCGATCTCCAGGCTGCGCCCGGCTTCCAGATCCTGGAGCATGGATGTCCGGAAGGCGCCGAGCCGACGCGTCACCGCGATGCGCGCCTCCGTATCGCCCAGTTCCGGAAGGCCGATCAGGCCGCCCATGCCGGCCATTTCGGCCATCATGCCGCGGATCAGCCCCCGCGTGCCCGGGTCATCGATCAGCTGTGCCGCATCCGCCCGGGCCAGGGCGCTGAGCGGATTCATGTTGGAATTGCCCCAGAGCTTGCCCCAGACCTCGCCGCGGATCTCCGCGACATGCTGCGCGGGCAGGCCAGCATCGGCCAGGAGCTGGGCGAGGGCGGCGCTTTTCCCATCGCCCGCCGGATCGCCCAGGAGCAGCCGGTCCGCCTTGAGAATCCGGATGCAGCCGGGGCTTTCCACGCGGCTGGCCGCGTGCACGACGGCGCCGATGACGCGAAGCGCCGGCATCAGGGCCTGTAGCGCGCCGCCCGGATCAATCGACTCCAGGCACAGCCCCTTCGCCGGCCCGCCGAAGCCATCGAAGAACCACCAGGGGATGCCGTTGATCGCGGGCAGGATCGTGGTGTCCGGCCCGATCAGCGCGGCGATCAGGTCCGCATGGGCGGGCAGGTCATGCGCCTTCAGCCCCAGCACCAGAAGCTCGGCCGGGGGCAGGTCCCGCGGATCGTCGCTCGCCCGGACGGCAAAGGCTTCACGGCGCTCGCCATCGAGCAGAACCAGTCCTTGCTGCCGCAGCGCCGCCAGGCTGCCGCCGCGGGCCAGGACAGAGACGTCCTGACCGGCGCGGCAAAACCCCGCCGCAATCCACCCGCCGATCGCCCCCGCGCCCAGAATGGTGACGCGCCTGCGAATGCCAGCCTGGGCAGTCCCGGTTGCGATCATGAAGCAAGCGTCCCCAAGTCGTTGAGTTCAAGGGGTCTGGGGCCTCTCGGCCCCAGCCGCCGGAGGCCCTTTGTTCTTTCTATTCCGGCGCCTTCGCAAAAGCCCAAGCCTCATGCCCCGGCCGATAGTTCCGATTGTTGATCGAGGCATTCCGGTTCACCAGCGGCCGCGCATAGAGCGGGTGCGTCATGCTGCGCACCTCATGCTCCACGCGGAACAGGACGGCGCCGCCCTCGGGGTCCACAAGGTCGAGGAAGCGATACTGCCAGGGGTTGCTTTCCTCGCTGATCAGGCCTGCCGCGTCGAGGCGCGCATGCGGCCCGCCGAAATCCGCCAGCGTGATCTGGATATGGTGCCCGTCATATGCGGGCTGCGGCGCATCGGTCTCGCGAAAGACCAGGTGCTGCCCATTGGCCACCAGCGCACGGGCCACGCCGCCTTCGGCCGTCGCCGGCGCCTGGAGGTATTCGCGGTAGAAGCGGGCGATGCCGGGCGTCGAGCCGGGCGGCACGTCGAACTCCACATAGGGCATGCCGAGAGTGATCGGCCCGAAGCGCCCGGCATCCGGCGCATGCACGCGGATGCGGTTGCCCCAGGGGCAGATGGTCTCGACCGCGTCTTCGGTCTCGCGGAAATCGAAGCGCGTGCCGGCCAGGTTCTTGCGTTGCGCGGCCAGGCGGTTCAGCAGCGCGGCGCGGTCGGGCAGCACGAGGGCCGTGGTGCCGCGCAGCACCTGCGGCGCGCCCGAGGGCAAATGGAACTGGCTGATGCCGACATTGGCCCACATGTTGTCGGTGCCGGTCATCAAATAGGGGTCGCGCGTCAGGCCCAGGCCGCTGATGTAGAAATTCGTGGCGGCGATCTGGTCCGGCACGCGGATGTTCACATGCTGCAACTCGACCACATGGCCGAGCGATTCCGCATGGCGGTCATAGGGGTTGGGGGCGGTTGCGGGCATGCGGCGTCTCCTCGGCTTTGGGCGAGCTTCGCGCCCCCGCCGCCGCGCGGCAAGCGCACTCGACAGCCGGGCCGCACCGGCCGACAAATCCGGCACGGACGGGGAGTCGGATGATGCGCATGCTGGGTGTCCTGGGGGGAATGGGGCCGCTGGCTTCGGCGGAGTTCATGCGCGCGCTGACGCTGGAAACCCCGGCCGAGCGCGACCAGGACCATATCCCGACCGTGCTCTGGTCCGACCCCCGCGTGCCGGACCGCACGGCGGCGCGCAACCATGGCGGCCCTGATCCGCTGCCCTTCCTGCTGCGCGGCATTCGCGGGCTGGAGGCGGCGGGCTGCGGCGCCATCGCCATCCCCTGCAACACCGCCCATGGCTGGTTCGAAGCGATGCAGGCGGCGACAACTTTGCCCATCCTGCACATCGTGGATGCGGCGGCGGAGGATCTCCGCGCGCAGGGCGTGACCCCGGGGAGCCACATCGGCCTGATGGGGACCACGGCGACGCTGGCGATGCGGCTCTACCAGGAGCGGCTGGGCATCGAGTGCATCACCCCGAGTGACGCGATGATGCAAAGCCACGTCATGCCCGCCGTCGGCCTGGTGAAGGCGAACCGCGTGGCCGAGGCCTATGCGCCGCTGGCCGAGGTGGCGCGCAACCTGCACGCGCAAGGTGCCGCGGCCGTGGTGCTGGGCTGCACCGAAATCCCGCTCGGCATCGCCGCCGGCCCCGCGCTGCCCTTCCCAGTGGTGGATACGGTGGCGGCGCTGGCGCGCTCCGCCATCGCCTGGGCGCTTGCGGAGCGCGCAAGCGCTGTTTAACCCTGCGCAACGAAGCAGAGGAACGCCGCATGAGCCAGGCCGAGCATTTCCACAACCTTGCCGACGTCACCCAGGGCATCGCCCGGGAATTGGCGCCGGGTGTGACCACCCGCATCTTTCCGGGCGAGCAGGCCATGCTCTCGGTCGTCACCATCGCGCCGAATGGCGAGGGGACGCTGCATTCCCACCCGGAGGAGCAATGGGGCGTGCTGCTCGAAGGCAGCGCGGTCCGCATCCAGGGCGGCGAGGAAATCCAGGTGAAGAAGGGCGATTTCTGGCGCACGCCGGGCGGCATCCCGCACACCATGCGCGCCGGCCCCGAGGGCTGCCAGGTGCTCGACATCTTCTCCCCCCCGCGCGAGGCCTATCGCGTGGCGGGCTCGGGCTTCGGCACGGGCTGATCGGGCCATGACCTCCCCGCTGCATCGTCGCGCCACGCTCCTCCTGGGACTGGGCAGCCTTTCCGCCTGCGCCACGCCCACGCGCGGCCCGGCCGTGCCGCGGGACCAGACGGCCCGCGCCAGCGTGCTGGGAATCCCCAATGCGCGCTTCTTCCCGGGGCTGGGCACCGGGCCGATCACGGCGGAGTTCAACGCGGCGGTGGAGCGGCAGCACCGCGTCCGAAACCTCCCCGCGGATGCGATGCTGCCCACGCTCGACCTGCTGGCCGTCTCGGGCGGCGGGGATGACGGGGCCTTCGGCGCGGGCCTGCTCAATGGCTGGACCGCCGAGGGCACCAGGCCGGAATTCGACCTCGTGACCGGGGTCAGCACGGGCGGGCTCACCGCGCCCTTCGCCTTTCTCGGCCCCGACTACGACGCCGCCCTGCGGCGGGTCTACACGCAGGTGACGCTGGCCGACATCGCCATCCAGCGCAGCCTGCTCAACGCCGTCTTCAATGACGGCCTGGCCGACACCACGCCGCTGTTCCGCACCATCTCGCGCGAGCTGGACCAGACGATGCTGGACCGCATCGCCGAGGGCTATCGGCAGGGCCGGCTGCTGCTGATCGGGACCACGGATCTCGATGCGCAATTGCCGGTGATCTGGAATATCGGCGCCATCGCGGCGAGCGGCCATCCCGGCGCGCTGGAACTGATCCGGAAGATCCTGCTGGCCTCGGCCTCCATCCCCGGCGCCTTCCCGCCCGTGCTCTTCGACGTGATGCTGGATGGCGTGCCGCATCAGGAACTGCATGTGGATGGCGGCGCGGTGGCGCAGGCCTTCCTCTACCCGACCGCGGTGACCGCCGCGCGCCGCGCGCGGATCGCACGGCGCCTGCCGGTGCAGCCGATCCGCGCCTGGGTGATCCGCAATGCCAGGCTGGATTCCAATTGGGCCGCGACGAGCCGCCGCACCATGAGCATCGCCGCCCGCGCGGTGGAGACGATGATCGCCTCCAGCGGCTTCAACGATGTGAACCGCATCTGGCTGAATGCCGAGCGCGATGGCGTGGAATACCGGCTGGCCTTCATCACCCCGGCCTTCACCGTGCCCTACACCACGCCCTTCAACCCGGACTACATGCGGCCCTTGTTCGATTACGGCTTTGATCGCGCGCGCCGCGGTTTCGACTGGGCCCGGCGGCCGCCCTTCATCGAGTAGCGCTCAGTCGCACTCGCAGCCGGGGGCGGGGGCCAGGCTCTGGCGATTCACGTGATGGTCCACCCATTCGGCCACCAGCCGCCGCGCCTCGGCGATCGAGGCCTCGGGGTGGTGCACGCGGTACAGCGTGGTGCAGGCCTGGAAGGCGGCGAGGTCCGTGGTGCCGATGTCGCGCAATTCGCGATAGGCGGTGACCACCGCACGTTCGCAGCGCCGGGCAATATGGCTGAAATCGCGACCCATGATGCTCTCCAGTTGCGAATCAATCGCAACGCGCGGAAAGATAGCGACATCTGAACAGGCGTTCAAGTGAGCTTGTGCGGGTCCTCATCCCGCCGGGGCAGCAGGGCCAGGGCCAGAAGCGGCAGCATCCCGGCCACCAGGAAGGCGGCGCGGAAGCCGGCCAGGAACTCGGCGAAAGCTGCAAAAAGCAGGGTGAGGAGGGAGGCGGCCAGCACCACGCCCAGGGTGCGCACCAGCAAGGTCAGGCTGCCTGCCACGCCGCGATTCTCGCGCGGCATGGTGCCGGTCACGAGGTCGGTATAGGCCAGGGTGAAAAGCCCGATGCCGAAGCCCTGCAGGGTGAGGCTCGCCAGCATGGCGAGGAGCGGCGTGTCTTCCCCCCAGAGCGCCACCAGCAGCAGGCCGCAGCCGCCCAGCGCCGCGCCGGCCAGCGCGACGCGGCGCCCGCCGCCCAGCCGCCCGCCCAGCGCCGAGCCCAGCATGGCCCCGCCATGCCCGCTGGCCAGCAGCAGCCCTGCGAGGACCGGCCCGAGCCCCGCGATCTGCGCCAGGTAAAAGGGCACCAGCAGCATCACCGCGAAGCCGGCCAGGTTGACCAGCAGGCTCGCCAGGTTCAGCCGCGCGAAGCCGGGCCGGCGGAACAGGCCGAGATCGAGGATGGGGCGCGCCACCCGCAGGCTGCGCCAGATGAAGCCTGCCAGGCTGAGCCCGGCCAGCGCGAAGAGCGGCAGCGCGCGTTGGTTGATCGCCAGCAGGAGGCTGGCGAGGCCGGCCGCCAGCAGCAGCGCGCCCCAGCCGTCAAAGGCTTCGCGCGGGGCCTCGCGCGGGGGCGGGGCGGGCAGGCCGCGCAGCAGCCAGAGCGCCACCAGCGCGATGGGCACGCGGATCCAGAACACCGCCTGCCAGCCCCAGGCCTCCACGAGCATCCCGCCCAGCAAGGGCCCGAGCGCCCCGCTGGCGGCGAAGGCGGCGGCATAGGCGCCCAGCGCCCGGGCGCGCATCGCCTCGGGATAGAGGCTGGTGGCGAGCGCGGCACCGCAGCCGATGACGAAGGCGGCCCCGATGCCCTGCAGGAAACGGCAGAACAGCAGCGCCCCATAGCTGGGCGCCAGCGAGCACAGCAGCAGCGCCACCGCACTCCAGGCGAGGCCGAAGCGAAACACCCGCGCATGGCCCCAGATGTCGCCGATGCGCCCGACGGCCAGCATCAGGCTGCCATAGGTCAGCACATAGGCGATGATCAGCCACTGGATGGCCGGCAAGGGCAGGCCGAAGGCCGCGGTCACGGCCGGGAAGGCCACGTTCAGCGCGGTGTCGAAGGGCACGACCAGCGTGCCCAGCGCCAGGGGAAAGAGCCGGAGCAGCTCGGCCGGGGTCACCCGGCCAGGCGGATATTGTTGGCGCGGACCACCCGGGCCCAGCGCTCGGTCTCGGCGGCGGCGAAGGTGGCGAAGCCCTCGCCCGCGACGGCCAGCACATCCATCCCCTGCGCCTCGACGCGGCCGCGCGTCTCGGGCTCGGCCAGGATGCGGGCCAGGGTCTCCGCCATGCGCTCACGGATCCCGCCCGGCACGCCGGCGGGGGAGAAGACGCCCCACCAGGTCGGCGCCTCGAAGCCTGCGATCCCCTGCTCCTGGAAGCTCGGCACGCCCGGCAGGTCCCGCCAGGCGGTGGCGGTGGTGACGCCCAGCCCCTTCAGCGCGCCATTGCGCACATGCGGCCCACCGACCGGCGCATTGGTGACGAAAAGCGGCACCTGGCCGGCCAGCGCATCGGCCAGGGCCGGCGCCCCGCCGCGATAGGGCACATGGGTGAGGTCCACGCCGGCAAGGTTGCAGAGCTGGACCATCGCCACATGCATCATCGTGCCCACCCCGGCGGTGGCGTAGGTGATGCTGCCCGGCGGCCGGGCGCGGGCGGCGGCCATCAATTCCTGGAAGCTGCCCCAAGGGTTGGAGGGGTGGGAGGTGACCAGCAGCGGCCCGCGCCCGATCAGCATGATGGGCGCGAAATCCCGACGCACATCATAGGGCAGGGTCATGATGGAGGGCGTGATGACCTGGCTGTCCTGTGCGATCAGCCAGGTCAGCCCATCCGGGGCGGCGCGGGCGGTCTCGGCCGCGCCCAGGGTGCCGGTGGCGCCGGGGCGGTTCTCCACCACCACCGGCTGGCCGAGCAGTGCCTGGAGCCGCGGTTGGAGCAGCCGGGCCACGATGTCCACCGAACCGCCTGGCGGCCAGCCGACGATCAGCCGGAGCGGCCGGTTGGGCCAGTTCTCCTGAGCCAAGGCAAGCGATGGGGCGGCCAACAGGCCGAGCGTGACGGCGCGACGTTGCATCTGGGTCTCCTCCCGGCCGGTTATGCCCGGCTCGATGCGCAAGCCTGCCTGAGATGCCCGCCCGCGCACAAGCTCAGTAGCCGATGCGGCGATCCACCAATTCGCGCAGCGCCTCGCCCGCCAGGTAGCGGCGCAGATTCTCGGTGAAGAGGCCGGCCACCACGCGGTCCCGCTCGGGATGCAGCCCGCCGATATGCGGCAGCACCATGATGCCGGGGGTGGTCCAGAAGGGGTGGCTGGTGGGCAGAGGTTCCACGCGGAACACGTCCAGGATGGCGCCGCCGATGCGCCCCGCGGTCACGGCGGCGATGAGATCGGCATCCACGATGGCGCTGCCGCGGCCGAAATTCAGCAGCCAGGCGCCGGGCTTCATCTGGCCCAGGCGCTCGGCGTTGATGAAATTCTCCGTCTCGGCCGTGGCGGGCAGCAGCAGCAGGACGAAATCGGCGCGCGCCAGCACGGCATCGGTGCGCTCGGGCGGGAAGATCTCGGCCACATGCGGCAGGGGGGCCGGGTTGCGGCGCGTGCCGATCACCTCCATCCGCAGGGCGGCGGCCAGGCGCGCGACCTCGGCGCCGATGGCGCCCAGGCCCAGGATGCCGAGGGTCTTGCCATTCAGCGGCTGCGCCACGCGGCGCTTCCACTGGCTTTCCTTCTGGGTTTCCGCGATGGCCGCATAGGGCTTGGCGATGTGGAACAGCGCGCCGAGGATGTTCTCCGGCATGGAATCCCCATGCGTGCCGCGCGCGCAGGTCAGCGCCAGCCCCTCGGGCAGATCGGGCAGGGCGAGCCAGCCTTCCACGCCGGCGGTGAGCGATTGGGCCCAGCGCAGCCGGGGCATGCGTGGCAGCAGCCCGGCCGGCGCGCCCCAGCCCAGGATCACCTCGGTCTCGGCCATCTGCGCCTCGTTGGGCTGGGCGGCGCGGCCGAGCGACTCGACCTGGACCTGCGAATCCAGCCCGGCGGCGGTGATGGCCGCGATGTAGGGGGCGGGCGTGTCGGTCCAGAGCAGGATTCGGGTGCGGTTGGTCATGCGGTTCTTCCAGTGCGGTTGGTCGCATGCTGCCACCACCGCGCGCTTTCACGAAATGGCAGCAAAAACGTCACGTCGCGGACCCCTCACGCGCCTAGGCAGCGGCGTCGCTGGTCAAGGGGTGTGCATGATCATTGTGGAAAGCGCGCGGGTGATCTACCCGAACGGGACGGAGGCGCTGAAGCCCTGTTCGTTGCGCTTCGCCCCCGGGGCCTTCACCGTGCTGCTGGGTGCCTCGGGCGCCGGAAAATCCACCCTGTTGCGCAGCCTGAACGGCCTGGTGCCGCTGAGCGAAGGGCGCATCACCGCCGAGGGGCAGGACATCACCAGGGCGCTGCGCTGGCATCGCGCGCGCACCGGGATGATCTTCCAGCAGCATCAGCTGATCGGCCGGCGGACGGTGCTGGGCAATGTCCTGATGGGGCGGCTCGGCCACCATTCCGCGCTGCGCACCCTGCTGCCCTGGAGCCTGGCCGAGAAGCGCATGGCGCTCACCGCCATTGAGCGCGTGGGCCTGCTGGATTACGCGCTGCGCCGCGCCGACCAGCTCTCGGGCGGGCAGCAGCAGCGCGTCGGCATCGCCCGCGCCCTGGTGCAGCAGCCCAGCACCATCCTCGCCGATGAGCCCGTCGCGTCGCTCGACCCCGCGACGGCCGAGCGCGTGCTGGCCCAGCTGCACGGCATCTGCCGGCAGGATGGGCTGACGGCCATCGTCTCGCTCCACCAGCTCGACCTCGCGCGCCGTTTCGCCGACCGGATCATCGGCATCGCCGGCGGCGCCGTCGTCTTCGATGGCTCGCCCCATGCGCTGGGCGAGGCCGAGACCGCCCGCATCTACGGCACCACGCCGCAACCCGAACCCGCCCTGGAGATTGCCTGATGCTTCGCCGCCATCTGATCCTCGCCGCGCCCTCGCTCGCGCTCCTCCCCGCCCTGGCGCAGGCCCAGACGCGCGATCCGCGCCGGCTGCGCGTGGCGCTGCTGCCCGATGAGAATGCCAGCACCATCATCCAGAACGCCCAGCCGCTGCGCGCGCATCTGGAGCGCACCCTCTCCCGCGAGATCGAGCTGGTGGTGACGACGGATTATTCCTCGATGATCGAGGCGATGCGCTTCGGCCGCATCGAGATCGCCTATTTCGGCCCCTTCTCCTATGTGCTGGCCAAGTCCCGCGCGCCGGCCATCGAGCCCTTCGCGGTGGGGATCGAGCGCGGCTCGCCCACCTACAACTCCATCGTCATCGCGGGCCAGGACAGCCCGGTGCGCGCGCTGGAAGACATTCGCGGCCGGCCGATGGGCTTTGGCGACCAGGCCTCCACCTCGGCGCATCTGGTGCCGCGCGCCATGCTGCTGACCCGTGCGCAGCTGAATGGCGAGCGCGACTATCGCGTGGTGCATCTGGGCACGCATGATGGCGTGGCGCGCGCGGTGCAGGCGGGCCAGGTGGCGGCGGGCGCGCTCTCGCAGAGCATCCTGCGCACGCTGGTGACGCGCAACGTGGTGGATGCCAACCGCATCCGCGAAGTGGCGGTGAGCGACCCCATCCCGAACTACCCGATGGTGATGCAGGGCAACCTGGCCGAGCCGCTGAAGGCCGCGATCCGCGCCGCCTTCCTCGAGGTGCGGGACCCCGAGGTGCTGCGCGCCTTCCGCGTGGAAGGCTTCGCCCCCACGGATGACGCCGCCTACAACATCCTGCGCGAGACGGCGCGGGTGCTGGAGATGGACCTGACGCGGATGCGCGGATGAGCGCCGCTTCCAGCCAGGCGGCCATCCTTGCCGCCGACCGCGCGGCGGGGCTGCGCGGCGGGGCGCTGGCCGGGGCCATCATCGCGGTCTGCCTCGCGGCACTGGGCATCACCGGCTTCTTCGACGCGGAGCGCTTCGCCGATGGCATCCCCGCCATGGCGCAGCTCTTCTCCGAGATGGTGCCGCCCGATTTCTCCCGCTGGCGCGCTTGGCTGAAGCCGCTCCTGGACACGCTCGCCATGTCCATCGCGGGCACGGCGCTGGCCGTTCTGATCTCGCTGCCACTGGCGTTGCTGGCCGCCTCCAACATCGCGCCGCATCCGGTGGTGCAGCATGCGGCGCGCACCCTGCTCGCCTTCCTGCGCTCGGTGCCCGAGATCATCATGGGCATCCTTTTCGTCGCCGCCGTGGGCTTCGGCGCGCTGCCGGGCGTGCTGGCCCTGGCGCTGCATTCGGTCGGCATGGTCGGCAAATTCTACGCCGAGGCCATCGAGCATGTGGACCCGAAGCCGTTGGAGGCCGCCCGCGCCGCGGGGGCCACGCGCTTCCAGGTCATCACCCATGCCGTGCTGCCGCAGGTGATGCCGCAGCTCTCCGACATCACCATCTATCGCTGGGAATACCATTTCCGCGCCTCGGCGGTGCTGGGCATCGTGGGCGCCGGCGGCATCGGCTTCGAGCTGATCGCGGCGCTGCGGCTGATGTCCTATGACCAGGTCTCCGCCATCCTTCTTGCCATCCTGGCCTGCGTGCTGGTGGTGGATGGGATTGGCGCGCGGCTGCGGGCCGCCTTGAAGTGACGCGCCCGCGCATCCTGGTGACGCATTGGGTGGAGGAGGAGGTGCTGGACCTCCTCGCCACCGTGGGCGAGGTCGAGGCGAACCGCACGCGCGAGAGCTGGGCGCCCTCCGAGGTGCGGGCACGGGCGGCCGACAAGCACGCGATCATGGCCTTCATGCCGGATCGCGTGGATGCGGATTTCCTGGCCGCCTGCCCGGATCTGCGCCTCATCGCCTGCGCGCTGAAGGGCTTCGACAATTTCGACCGCGCGGCCTGTGCGGCGGCCGGCGTGCAGCTTTCCATCGTGCCGGATCTGCTGACGGCGCCGACGGCCGAATTGGCGATCGGCCTCGCCATCGGCCTCGGACGCAACATCCGCGACGGCGATGCGCTGGTCCGCGCGGGGGAATTCGCCGGCTGGCGGCCCATCTTCTACGGCTTCGGGCTGGATGGCGCGACGGTGGGACTGCTGGGCCTGGGCGCCGTGGGGCGCGCGATTGCCGACCGCCTGGCCGGCTTCGGCTGCCGGATCATCGCGCATGATCCGGGCGCCGCGCCGCGCGCCGATGTGACGCTGCTGCCCTTCGACGAGTTGCTGCCGCAATCCGACCTGCTGATCGGCGCCGCACCGCTGACGCCCACCACGCGCCACATGCTGGGCGCGCCGGCGCTGGCCGCGCTGCGGCCCGGCGCGCTGCTGGTGAATATCGGCCGCGGTTCGGTGGTGGAGGAGGCGGCGGTGCTGGCGGCGCTCGAATCCGGCCATCTGGGCGGCTACGCGGCCGATGTCTTCGAATTCGAGGATTGGCTGCTGCCCGGCCGCCCGCGTGAGATCGCTCCCGCGCTGCGGCGCCATCCGCGCACGCTCTTCACGCCGCATTTGGGCTCGGCCGTGGCGCGGGTGCGGCGGGAGATCGCGCTGCGTGCCGCGCAGAATATCCTGGATGCGCTGGAAGGCCGCACCCCGCGGGACCTGCTGCCGCCTTGATGGGGCGCGCCGCGCGGCGCAAGCTCGACCCAACAACCCAACAGGAGCGTCCCATGGCGGAATCCATCCTCTTCCCCGGTCAGGTCGAATGGTCGGGCGAGAATCCCGGCATATCGCTGAAGGAGGATCCGGCCGGCCCCTTCACCACGCTCGCCTCCTTCTTCCGCGTCGTGCTTTCGCCGCATGGGCGCGGCCATGCGCTGGTGCTGCTGCAAAACCCGCAGGTCGAAGGGGCGGGCAATCTCTGCCTGACCGACAATGAGCCGCTGGCCCGCTGGCTGGTGGCCGACTACGTCTCGCATTTCGGCGCCTGGCGCGGCCTGGCGGGCTTGAAGAACCTGGAATACCGCCCGCTCGAAAGCGTCACGGCCGGCGGCGATACCATCACCCATTACAGCGAGACGGTGACGGGTGCCGGCATGACCGTGGCGCTGGAATGGACCGGTCTCGGCAAGCCCTTCTGCTTCGCGCTGGCCCCCGCGCAATCGGCCACCGGCAAGCACCACATGCCGAGCCTCTTCGTGGGCTGCGAGCGTGCGACGGTCACGGTGAATGGCGTGGCGCGCCCTGGCGCGCCGATCCCGCGCGAGATCGTCGGCCAGCACATCTCCACGGCGATGCTGGCCTTCTCAGAAACCTGGCTGCGCGTCTAAGTCCTGGGGTCTGGGGCACCACCCTCAAGATGGGGCGGCCCCAGCCGCCGGAGGCCCTTGTCTTCTAACTCTTGGCCACCGCCTCCGCGATGGCCTTCCCCACTTCCAGCGTCCCCGCCTGCCCACCCAGGTCGCGCGTGCGGGGGCCGCCCTCGGCCAGCAGCTTTTCGATGGCGGTGGTGATGGCGGCGGCGGCCTCATGCTCGCCCAGGTGGTCGAGCATCATCGCGCCGGACCAGATCTGCCCGATCGGGTTCGCGATGAAGCGCCCGGCGATGTCCGGCGCCGAGCCATGCACCGGCTCGAACATCGAGGGGAACACCTTTTCCGGGTTGATATTGGCGCTGGCCGCCACGCCGATGGAGCCGGCGACGGCGGGGCCGAGGTCGGAGAGGATGTCGCCAAACAGGTTGGAGCCCACTACCACGTCGAACCAATCCGGGTGCTGCACGAAATGCGCGCAGAGGATGTCGATGTGGAACTGGTCCGTCTTCACCTCGGGGTAGTTCTTCGCCATGGCGTCGAAGCGCTCATCCCAATAGGGCATGGTGAAGGTGATGCCGTTGGACTTGGTGGCGCTGGTCACCTTCTTGCGCGGCCGCTTCATCGCCAGCTCGAAGGCGTATTTGATGATGCGGTCCGTGCCGGTGCGGGTCAGGATGCTCTGCTGGCTGACGAATTCGCGATCCGTGCCGGGGAACATGCGGCCACCGACGGAGGAATACTCGCCCTCGGTGTTCTCGCGCACCACGTAGAAATCAATCTCGGCGGGCGTGCGGTTGGCGAGCGGCGTGGCCACACCCGGCAGCAGCTTGCAGGGGCGCAGCGAGACATATTGGTCGAAGCCGCGGCGGATGGGGATCAGCAGGCCCCAGAGCGAGACATGGTCCGGCACGCCGGGCCAGCCGACGGCGCCGAGGAAGACGCTGTCGCTGTCCTTCAGCTGGTCCAGCCCGTCTTCCGGCATCATGCGGCCGGTCTTCACATAGGTCTCGCAGGACCAGTCATAATGGGTCAGCTTGAGGTCGAAGCCGAAGCGGGTGGCGGCGGCATCCAGCACGCGCAGCCCCTCGGGCGTGGTTTCCTTGCCGATGCCATCGCCGGGAATGACGGCGATGCGATGTGTGCGGGCCATGTGGCGCTCTCCCTCGATGCTTCGGGGTTACGCCGTGGCACGCTTCCCGACAAGACGGCGGAGGGCCGCCAGCACCACGAAGCCGGCGGCGACCAGCCCGGCCAGCACGGCCGGGCGCGGGCCGAAGGTGAGGTCCAGATTGGCGGCGGCGATGCGCGCGGCGGGCAGGTTGGTGGCCAGCGCATACCAGAGGAATTCGATCAGCGCGGCGCTGAGCCCCGCCGCCAGGCTCAGCAGCGCCAGCGCCGGCAGGCTGGTCTGCCAACGGCCGGGCAGGGCCCGCCAGGCCAGAAGCCAGACCAGAAGCCCCGCCAGCAGCACCGCCTGGGAGGTATCGGCCTTGGACTGGATGAAGGCGTGCAGCAAGCCCAGCAGCGCCACGGGGAAGACGATGCGATGCAGCTTCTTCCAGCCGCGCCCGAGCTTCTTCATCCATCCATCGGTCGAGGTCCAGCCCAGCACCACCAGCCCGACCAGCGCGGTGAAGCCGATGATGAGATAGACGCGGCTCGCGATTTCGATCGCCACACGCAGCAGCCGCCAATTCTGGTCGCCGATATAGAGCACGAAATGCAGCAGCACCCAGGCGAGCGCGCCCAGGCCGATCATCCGCCGCAGCTGGAAGAGCTTGGGCCAGTTGAGGATACGGCCGAGCGGCGTGATTGCCAGGGTGGCGATCAGCAGGCGGATGGCCCAGCGGCCCGTTTCATGCGTCGCGGCCTCCAGCGGCTCGGGGCCGAGCAGGTCCATGGCCCAGAGCTGGAAAAGCCGCAGCGCCGGCAGGATCATCACCGCCAGGGTGAGGATGCGCAGGCCCGAGACCCGACCAGCGCGATCCCGCCAGGGGGCATAGACGGGGGTCATCAGGCCCATCCGCGGCTCCGGATTTCGGCGGCGATGCGCCCGGTTTCGTCACGCGCGGCCCGGGGCGGCGGCAGCGGCTCGCCCAGCCGGGCGGCGAGGCCCGCCGCGATCAGGCTCTCCGCCACCGCCTGGTGGCGCGGGCCGAGGCCGCCCGGATCGGCGATCAGCAGGGGCGCCGTGGTCATGAGCGCTTCGGAGAGCATGGAGATGGAGTCACCGGTAACGAGGAGGGTATCGGCCATGGCCAGCATGGCACCGTAGGGGTTCGCGCCATCCCCCCCCCAGGGATACAGCCGATGCGGAATATTCTTCAGCACATCCGCAACAGCCTGGCCCGCCGCGGCGCCGCTGCGGCGGGAGGTGGTGGCGAGCACGGAGGCGCCCAGCCCCGCCGCCTGCTGCGCGATGCGCGCGGCGATCTCCGGCGCCATGCCCTCGGCGCGGACGGGGCCGCCCAGCAGCAGGGTGACGATGGGGCGGGGCAGGGTGGCGAAATCCGGGAAGCCGGCCGCGGCTTCGGCCAATGCCCCGGGCGTCAGGCGATGGGCGGCGCCCTGGATCACCATGACATTCGGCGCGGGGGCCGGGCGGTCATGCGCGCCGATCACCAGCAGGTCGAAATCCCGGGCCCCGAAGCCTGGGCGCATGGCATGGACCGTTCTGGCGCCGCGCGCCCGCAGCCAGCGGGAAATGGGGGCGGAGCGCCGCCCGGCTGAGATCACCAGGCTGGGCCAGGGGGGCGTGAAGGCGGAACGATCCGCCATCCCCGCCAGGGTGGGGACCGGCCAGGGCAGCTGGGCCAGAGGCCCGAAGCGGAGCGGCACGCGCCGGAAGGACGCGCCCAGGCGTTCGGCGATGCCCAGCGCCTGGGCGGCCGTTCCCGCGCGCGGGTCCTCCAGGACCCAGATCATGCCCCCTTCCTCAACATGGACGTGCGGCGCGCCCGGCGTTACGAGACGGCATCAGGATTGGAGCCAGGATATGAGCGGTCATCACGCCTCGGATTGGGACAGGGACGCGGCCTTGACCACGGCGCGCATCCTGCTGGAGATCAAGGCGGTGAATTTCCGCCCCGAGGAACCCTATACCCTCACCTCCGGCTGGAAGTCGCCCGTCTACATCGATTGCCGCAAGATCATCTCC
>JAIYDS010000100.1 GCA_027487385.1 Acetobacteraceae bacterium
CCGGTTCAAGGCCTGGGGGGCCGCCGGCAAGCTGGCCATGCCGGTGCTGGCCCTGGGTGGCGCCGCGGCCGCCTCGGGCTTCCCCGGAATGGCCATGCAGCAACTGGCCGGGCAGGTCACGGCCGAGATCATCCCCGAGGCCGGACACTGGCTCATGGAGGAGCAGCCCGAGCTGATGGCCGGGAAGATCATCGCCTTCTGCCGGGGGTGATCCTCACCGCCGCAGCAGCGTGCTCGGCACCATCGCGACCTGCCGGCCGGTGACCAGGCTGGGGTTGGCGCGCTAGGCGTCGAGCCCCCGCCCGCCGCCGCCGGCACTCGGCAGAAGCTGCGCCCGCTCCTCCCGATTTGAGAGCGAAAGGCTGGTCGGCGGGGCGAGGGCCTGCTGGCGCGGGAAGTTCATCCCCACCAGCGCCCGGTCCTCGGCGTTGCGCGCCTGGGCCGCGGGCCAGGCGGCCTGGATTCGGGCGCGATAGGCCTGGGCCAGCTCCGGCGTGTGGGAATGGTAGTGCCCGGCCGCCGTCATCCAGTCATTCCGCGCGGCGTGCAGCTGCGTCAGGAATTGCGCGGCGTAGCGGGCATTGCTGACGGGGTCGAAGGCCTCCTCCAGGCTGGCGAAGGCGCGGGGGTGATGGTGCAGGTTCACCTGCATGCAGCCGACATCAATCACCCGCACGCCGCGCCCCTGCAATTCCCGCACGGCGGCAATTGCTGCCGCCTTGTCCGGGAAAAAATGGCCGCGCCCCTCGGCATTGATGGTCCAGGGCCAGGGGCCGGCGGTGCCGGTCTCCGGATTGCGGCGGCCGGATTCCACACGGCCGATGGCCTGCAGCAGCCCGGCCGGAATCTGCGCATCCAGCTCGGCCCGGGCGATGGCCGCGCGGCATTGCAGGGTGGGATCCGGCGAAGGCTGGGCGAGGCCCGCGCTTGCGCTCAGCGTGATCCAGGCGAGCAGAAGGAGAGGGAGGGGGAGCATGGGCAAGCCCTGCGCAAACCGCATGCCAGCCCCCAGGCGATTTTGTCATGCTGCACCGCAAAAAATCGCTTGCACACGAGCGACCTCTCCCCTATGTTTCTGGAGGCGGCAGGAACTTCGGTTCTTGCCTGCTTTCTTGGACGTTTCCTCCCTAAACTTGGCGGCGCCGCAAGGCGTCGCCACTTTTTTTGTCCAGACCTTAAGGCGCGTCTACCAGCCTGGTTTCGAACTGGGCGGGCGATGTGATCTCCACCAGCTCCAGATCATCCGAATGGGAGAGCTCCCGGTGGCGGATGCGCGGGGGTTGCAGCACGCTGGTGCCCGCCGTCAGCGTCACCTCGCCGACATCCTCGTATTCGAAACGAACCCAGCCCTTCACGATCCAGACCATCTGGAAGTCCAATTCATGCAGATGCCATTGCGGCTCGGCATGAACACCGGGGATGGCGCGGATCACATGGGCGCCGAAGCCGCCCTTGGTCGCCTCGGCAATGCCGAGATCGCCATATTCGAAGAAGGCGCGCAGGCCGCGGGTGAAATCCCGGTCCGCGGCGTGCCGGACGATGGTCCTGCTCATGTCCCCCTCCTTCATGGCTCCCTGCTTCATGTCATCGGCACCGCGATGTGGCGGGCATAGCCGGGCCGGGCCATCAGCCGCCCATGCCAGGCCTGGATTCGCGGCTGCGGCGCGCGGGTGATGGGCAGGGAAAGCCAGCGATGCAGGTAGGGGCCGAGCGCGATATCCGCGAGGCTCAGATGGTCGCCCCCCAGATAGGGCGCGATGCCCAGGGCCTTCTCCACCATGTCCCACAGCGCCTGCGCCTCGTCCCGCGCGGCATGGGTGGCGGGCCAGTCGCGCTTCTCCTCGGGCGTGCGGACATAGGTGAAGAAGATGGTGGTCATGGGCGCGTTCAGATGGCCCAGCTGCCAGTCCATCCAGCGCTCGGTGCGGGCGCGGGCGCGCGGCTCGGCCGGGTGCAGGCTGTGGCCCGGGGCGCGGGTCGCCACCAGGTAGCGGCAGATCGTGTTGCTTTCCCACAGGGAATAGCCGTCCGGTTCCTCGATGGTGGGGACCCGGGCATTGGGGTTCATCTCCAGATAGGCGGGCTCCCGCGTGCGGCCGAAGCTGCCGCCGGCATCCAGCCTCTGGTAGGGGATCCCCAGCTCCTCGCAGAGCCAGAGCAGTTTCATGACGTTGGAGGATGTGGCGCGTCCCCAGATCTTCAGCATGGCGTGTCTCCCTGAACCTGGCGGGAGCCTAGGCCCGGCGGGGCTCGGGCGGGAAGGGCATGAATTGTCATTGGCGGGGCCGCTTCGCCTTGCGTAACCTTTCCTCCAGGCCCCGCGAAACCGGGTCTCCCGTCCAAGGAAAACACGCATGCAACGCCGTTCCCTGAGCCTCAGCCTCGCCGCCTGCGCCCTGGCCGCCCTGCTGGGCAGCCCCCCATCCCGCGCCGAGCCCACGCCGGAAGAGATCATCGATGGCTTCGAGGGCGTGCTCGGCCCGGTCCGCACGCATCGCCCGAGCCACCCCAAGGGGCTTTGCGCCGCCGGGCATTTCACCGCCACGCCCGAGGGCACGCGGCTTTCCGTCGCCCCCGTCTTCAATGGCCAGCGGGCGAACACCATCATCCGCTTCGGCGTGGCCGGCGCCAATCCGCAGGCCGATGACCGGGCGCGGACCACGCGCGGCCTCGGCATCCGCTTCGAGACGGCGGCGGGCGATGTCTGGGACACGGCCAGCATCTCCGCCCCCATCTTCGGCGCGCCCAATCCCACGGTCTTCCTCGCCAATCTGCGCGTGCGCGCGCCCGACCCCGCGACCGGTCGGCCCAATGCCGAGCGGATCGCGGCTTTCGTCGCGGCCAATCCCTCGGTCACGCTCCAGGGCGCCTGGCTCGCCGCCACCCTGCCGCCGGCCAGCTGGGCGACCACGCCCTATTTCGGCGTGAACGCCTTCCGCTTCCGCGGCCAGGATGGCGAGGTGCGCCACGCCCGCTGGGTCTTCGAGCCGCGCGCCGGCGTCTCCCGCCTCACGGCCGAGCAGATGCAATCCCTGCCGCGTGACTTCCTGGCCGATGAGATCCGCCAGCGGATCGCCCAGGGCCCGGTCGAGTTCGACATGGTGCTGCAATTCCCGGGGCCGGGCGATGACCTGGTGAACCCGACCGTGGCCTGGCCCGAGGACCGCCCGCGCGCGGTGGTCGGCCGCCTGACCGTGACCTCCGTCGCCGCCGGCCCGGGCGGCCCCTGCGACCCGATCAGCTTCATGACGCTGGACCAGGAGCCCGGCATCAGCTTCAGCGACGACCCGACTTTGCACGCCAGGGCAGCCCCTTACGCGGTTTCCCTCTCACGCCGCACGAACTGAAAACTGGGGTCTGGGGCCTCTCGGCCCCAGCCGCCGGAGGCCTTTTGTTACTTCTTCTGGCCTTGCCCCGATCCTCCCCCCGGCTTCAGATGGGCCATGTCTTCCGCCCTTCTGATCGCCCTGCTCGCCTTCGGCGCCCCGCTTTTCGCGCGGGGTTCCGAGGGCTGGTTCGGACTTGCCCCTTGTGAGCTGTGTCTCTGGCAGCGCTGGCCCTATTGGGCCGCGGGTGCCTTGGCCTTGCTGGGCGCCTTCCTCTGGCGCCGCCCCGCCCTGCTGCTGGCGGGTTTGGCCGCCGCCAGCTCGGCCGCCATCGGCGCCTTCCATCTCGGCGTGGAATTCGGCTGGTGGCCCTCGCCCTTGCCCGGCTGCCAGGCGGCCACCTCCGGCGGGATGGCGAGCGTGGAGGAGCTGATGCGCAGCCTGGCCCCCACCCCCAACAAGCCCTGCGACCAGCCCGCCTATTTGATTCCGGGCCTCCCCCTTTCCATGGCGGGGATGAACCTGATCTATGGGCTGAGCCTCGCCACTTTGGCCTGGCGCTTCGCCCTGAAGGAGCCCCGCCGATGAGCACGCCACGCCGTTATCTGGAAGAGGTGATCCGCGTGGATCACGCCGGCGAATATGGCGCCAAGCGCATCTACCAGGGCCAGCTCGCCATCCTGCGCGGCAGCAAGCATGAGGAGACCATCCGCCACATGCAGGAGCAGGAGCAGGAGCATCTCGACACCTTCTCCCGCCTGATCGCCGAGCGCCGGGTGCGCCCCACGGCGCTGCTGCCGCTCTGGCATGTGGCCGGCTTCGCGCTGGGTGCCGCCACCGCCGCGATGGGCCCGCGGGCCGCCATGGCCTGCACCGTCGCCGTCGAGGAGGCGATTGACGAGCACTACCAGGCGCAGGAAGCGGCCCTGGGCGAGGATGAGGCGGCGCTGAAGGCCGATATCGCCCGATTCCGCGCCGAGGAGCTGGAGCATCGCGACATCGGACTCGCCAATGAGGCGGAGCTGACGCCGGGCTACCGGCTGCTCTCGGCGGCCATCAAGCTGGGCTGCAAGGTGGCGATCCGGGTTTCGGAAAAGGTTTGAGATTCAGGCTTTTTTCACCCTCGTCACCGTTTGGCACAATCCTTGCCTACAAGAGCCCCGGCATTCCCTTGACCCTGCCGGGGGCGCCCCCCATAGAGGGGATGTGGAGCAGACCTCACCCCCATCGCGCCGCCTGGACGCTCTGCGGCCCCGCCGTGACCGGGCCGGGAAGGGGGCTGCATGAGCGAGGGTTTCCGGCGGACCGATTTTCGCGAGGCACCCGGGGAACGCCGCCGGGCGTTGACGCCATCGCGCGCGCGCCGTGTGCCGCGCGCCGCGCAGATCCAGCGCCGCCAACGCCTGGTGCAGGCCATGAAGCTGCTGCTGCCCCTGCTGGCGGCCGGCGTGCTCGGCCTCATGCTGTTCTGGCAGGAGATCGAGGGCAGCAACAGCCGGCTCTCCTTCCGGCGCGGCCCGGCCCTGGTGCCCGAGGCGCTGCAACTCGTCGAGCCGCGCTTCCAGGGCGTGGATGAGCTGAACCGCCCCTACACCGTCACCGCCCGCCTGGCCCGCCAACGCGGACAGGAGGAGGTGGTGCTGCTCGAATCGCCGCGCGCCGATATCCTCCTCTCCGAGGGCGCCTGGATCTACGCCGAGAGCGATCGCGGCCGCTACGACAAGCCAGCCCAGCTGCTCGACCTGGAGGGCGATGTGCGGATCTACCACGACAATGGCACGCTGTTCCGCACCGAGGCGGCCGCCGTGCAGGTGGAGGCCGGCAGCGCCCAGGGCGACCGCCCGACCAAGGCGCAGGGCAGCTTCGGCACCATCGAATCCGAGGGTTTCGAGCTGCTGGACCGCGGCGCGGTGATGGTCTTCACCGGCCGCGCCCGCGCCATCCTGGAAGGGCGCCAGCAATGAGGCGCGCGGCCCTCCTCCTGGCCGGTTGGCTTGCCGCCGGCGCCGCGACGGCGCCCCTTGGGGCCCAGGGCATCGACATGTCCCAGGGCGGGCCGGTGGACATCACCGCCACCAACGGCATCGAATGGCGCCAGGCCGAGCAGGTGGTGGTGGCGCGCGGCGATGCCCGCGCCGTGCGCGACGGCACGACGATCGAGGCCGCCCGCCTTCTGGCCCGCTACCGCCCGCAGGGCGGCGTGGCCCGGCCCGCCGGGGGCAATGAATCCCCGCTCAGCGGCGGCAGCGAGATCTGGCGGATGGAGGCGGAGGGCGATGTGCGCATCTTCACCCCCACCGACACCGCGCGCGGCGACCGCGCCGTCTATGACATGGACCAGGCGGTGCTGGTGCTGACCGGCCGCGCCATCAGCTATGCCACGCCGCAGCACAACATCAGCGCGCGGGACAGCCTGGAATACTGGACGCAGCGCCGCATGGCGGTGGCGCGCGGCTCGGCCCTCGTCGTCACCGATGATGGCCGGCGCATCGCGGCCGATACCCTCGTCGCCTATATGCTCGAAGATCCGCCCGCCGGGGCGCGGCCGGCCAGCGCGCCGCGCCCGGGCACCGAGGGCGCCGCCGGCCCGCCGCCCGGCCAGGGCCGCATGGACCGCGTGGAGCTCTTCGGCAATGTCGAACTGCGCACCGAGACCGAGGTGATCCGCGGTGACCGCGCGGTCTATTCCGCCGTCACCGGCATGGCTCGCGTTCTGGGCAATGTCCGCATCACGCGCGGCGAGAACCTCGTCGCCGGGCGGGAAGCCCTGGTCAATCTGAACACGGGTGTCTCGCGCATCCTCTCCCAGCCGGGTGAGCGCGTGCAGGGCATCATCACGCCGCAGCAGGGGGGCGAGGCCGCGCGCCCGCCCACCCAGGGGTTACCGCGATGAACCAGGTGGGGATGAGCCAATCAGGTCCGGGCAAGCCGGCGCTGGCCGCCATCGAGGGTTCGGGCGGGCTGATCGCGACCGGGCTGGGCAAGCGCTACAAAAAGCGCCCCGTGGTGCGCAACGTCTCCATCTCGCTGAAGCGGGGCGAGGCGGTGGGACTGCTCGGCCCCAATGGCGCGGGCAAGACCACCACCTTCTACATGATCACCGGCCTGGTGCAGCCCGAGGAGGGCACGGTGATGATGGATGGCGCGGATGTGACGCGCCTGCCCATGTATCGCCGCGCGCGGCTCGGCCTTGGCTACCTGCCGCAGGAGGCCTCGATCTTCCGCGGGCTTTCCGTCGAGCAGAACATCATGGCCGCGCTGGAGGTGGTGGAGCCGCTGCGCGACCGGCGGGAGCAGATGCTGGAAAGCCTGATGGCGGAATTCGGCATCTCCCACCTCCGCCGCGCGCCCGCCCTGGCGCTTTCGGGCGGTGAGCGGCGGCGCTGCGAAATCGCCCGCGCGCTGGCCACCCACCCCTCCTATATCCTGCTGGATGAGCCGCTGGCGGGCATCGACCCCATCGCGGTCGCGGAAATCCGGGACCTGGTGAAGCATCTGAAGAATCGCGGCATCGGCGTGCTCATCACCGACCACAATGTGCGTGAGACGCTGGAGATCATCGACCGCGCCTATATCATGCATGACGGCCAGGTGCTGATGGAGGGCCTGCCGCACGAGATCGTGGCGCATGAAGGTGTGCGCCGCGTCTATCTCGGCGAGAAGTTCAGCCTCTAGCCAGCCGCCATGCAGGTCGGCGCCCCAGCATTGCAGTCGCGGCGGAGCTAGCCATGGCACTCGGGCCGCGCCTCGACCTGCGCCACTCGCAGTCGCTGATGATGACGCCGCAGTTGCGGCAGGCCATCAAGCTGCTGCAATCCTCCAACCTCGAGGTCATGGCCTTCGTCGAGGAGGAGCTGGAGCGCAATCCGCTGCTGGAGCGCGACGAGACCCGCGTGGCCGTGGCCGAGGTGGTGGCGCCCGCGCCGGATGCCGCGGCCATGGCGAGCTCGGACACCCTGGCCGTGGGCGATGCCGCGCCGCTCGACGCCGATTTCTCCAATGTGATGGATGAGGGCGAGGCCTATCAGCCCAGCATGGGCGCCGGCGGGCGCATGGATTTCAGCGATGACCTTTCGGGCATCGATTCCATGGCCGCCGCCGGCCCCAGCCTGCGCGAGCGCCTGGCCGAGCAGATCCGCCTGAATTTCGAGGATGGGCGGGACCGGCTGATCGGCTCGGCGCTGCTCGCCATGGTGGAGCCCTCGGGCCGGCTCAGCCTGGATGCCGAGGCGCTGGCCGCGCGGCTGGGCTGTGAGGTCGCGGTGGTGGAGCGTGTGCGCCGCGCCATGCAGCGCTTCGAGCCGACCGGCATGTTCTGCGCCGATCTGCGCGAATGCCTGATGGTGCAGCTGCAGGAGCTGGGCCGCTGGGACCCCTATATGGAGCGGCTGCTGGACAACCTGCCTTTGCTGGCCCGGCGCGACATGGCGGCGCTTCGCGAGGTGTGCCAGGTGGATGCCGAGGATCTGGCCGAGATGGTGGCCGAACTCCGCCGGCTGAACCCCAAGCCCGGCGCCGGCGGCGATGACGAGCCGCTGAACATCATCCAGCCCGATGTGCTGATGCGCGCCGATGCGGAGGGCGGCTGGATCCTGGAGCTGAACCCCGAGACGCTCCCCCGCGTGCTGGTCAATCGCGGCTTCGCCGCGCGCTGCACCGTGGGCATGAAGGACAAGGAGCAGAAAGGCTTCCTGGCCGAGCAGCTGCAAAGCGCCAATTGGCTGGTGAAGAGCCTGGAGCAGCGGGCCAACACCATCCTGAAGGTGGCCTCCGAGATCGTCCGCCGGCAGGATGCCTTCTTCCGCCACGGCGTGGGCCACCTCCGCCCGCTCATTCTCCGCGACGTGGCCGATGAGGTGGAGATGCATGAAAGCACCGTCAGCCGCGTCACCGCCAACAAGTACATGGCCACGCCGCGCGGCATGCTGGAGCTGAAATACTTCTTCACCACCGCCATCCAGGGCACCGCCGGCGGCGAAAGCGTGAGCGCGGAAGCCGTGCGCCACCGCATCAAGGGCCTGGTCCAGGCCGAGACCTTCGAGACCGTCCTCTCGGATGACGCGATCGTATTGCGGTTGCGTGAAGAAGGCGTGGACATCGCGCGTCGGACCGTGGCCAAATACCGGGAAGCGATGCGCATCCCGTCCTCGGTGCAGCGCAAACGCGAGAAGGCCGTCACGGCCTGAAGGGGCTCCCCCTGCTGGCCGGATGGCGGCTGGCCAAGAGTGAAAGGTTAACGCCTTCGCTCGGAATGACTCAGGGGAAGTGACCAACATGCACATCACTGTCGCCGGCAAGCAGGTGGCCACCAGCGATGCCTTGCGCACCCATGTGGAGGATGGGCTGGGCACGATCACGGCGAAGTATTTCGACCACG
>JAIYDS010000227.1 GCA_027487385.1 Acetobacteraceae bacterium
ATGCCCGACCACTGGATCCGCCGCATGGCGACCGAGCACGGCATGATCTCGCCCTTCATCGAGGCGCAGAAGCGCGAGGGCGTGATCTCCTACGGCCTCTCCTCCTATGGCTATGACGCGCGAGCGGCGGACGAATTCAAGGTCTTCACCAATGTGGACAATGCCGTGGTGGATCCGAAGGAATTCTCCGAAACCGGCTTCGTCACCCGCAAGGGCCCGGTCTGCATCATCCCGCCCAATTCCTTCGTGCTGACCCACACCATCGAGTGGTTCAAGGTGCCGCGCGATGTGCTGGTGATCTGCCTCGGCAAATCCACCTATGCGCGCTGCGGCCTGATCGTGAATGTCACGCCGCTGGAGCCCGAATGGGAGGGCCAGGTGACCATCGAGATCAGCAACACCACCCCCCTGCCCGCCAAGGTCTATGCCAATGAGGGGATTTGCCAGTTCCTCTTCCTCCAGGGCGCCAGCGCGCCGGAGGTGAGCTATGCGGACCGCAAGGGCAAATACATGGGCCAGCGCGGGGTGGCCTTGCCCAAGCTCTGATCTGCGGCGAAGTTCGCGCCCAGGCCCTTTGAAAGTCCACCGCCATGAGTGCCAATATCCACCCCGCCGCGCCGCATCACCTGCCGGCCTTCATTCCCGGCGCCGATGGCGGCGATTGGCTGATGACGGTGACGGGCGGCATCCTGCTGGTCTCGGTCGTGGCCTTCGGGCTGCTTTTCCTGCGGCTGCACACCCTGCCCGAGCGCATGGCGCACCGCACCCACAAGCTGCAATTCGAGATCGTGGCCGTCCTCGGCCTCCTTGCCCTCTTCACCCATGTGCATGCCTTCTGGGTGGCGGGGCTGCTGCTGGCGCTGATTGATATTCCGGATTTCCTCAGCCCCGTGCGCCGCATCGCCGATGCCAGCGAGCGCATGGCCGCCGGGGGCGCAACGCCGCCGCCCGCGCCCAAGAAGCGGGGGCACTGAGCCATGCTGGAAATCCTGCTCTGCTCGATGGTCACCATCCTGCCGGACTACCTGTTTCGCCGCTACGCGCAGGGCAAGCGCTTCGGCCATGAGATCACGCTCTATTCCGTCTGGTTCGAGCTGCGCTGGGGCATCGTCACCTGCCTGCTGCTGGCCATCAGCCTGATCACACTGGTGTTCTACTTCCACCCTTCCACCGTCCATGTCACATCGGTCTTCCGCACCGTGCCGATCGTGCCGCAGATCAATGGCCGCGTGGCCGAGGTCTATGTCCGCGGCAGCGAGCCGGTGCAGGCCGGCGCGCCGCTCTTCCGCCTGGCCGACGAGACCCAGCGCACGGCCGTGGAAACCGCCCACCGCGCCATCGCACAGGTGGATGCGGCGGTGCTGGTGGCCCGGGCCGACCTCGCTTCGGCCGAGGCGCGCATCCTGGAAGCCCAGGGCGCGCTCCAGCAGGCCGCCGATGAACTCGCCACCAAGGTGGCCCTGCGCGACGTGGCCTCGCGCCGCGAAGTCGAGCGGCTGCAGGTGATGGTGCAGACGCGGGAGGCCGGTGTGCTCGCCGCCCAGGCCGCGCGCCAGGCCGTCGCCGCCCGCATCTCCGACGCCTTGCCCGCCGAGCGCGCCAGCGCCGTCGCCGCCCTGGCCCAGGCCCAGGCCGAGCTGGACAAGACCGTGATCCGCGCCGGCGTCTCCGGCCGGGTCGAGCAGTTCGTGCTGCAGGTGGGGGATGTGGTGAACCCCTTCGCCCGCCCCGCCGGCGTGCTGGTGCCCACGGACCTTGGCCAGCGCAGCCCGAGGCTCGCCGCCGGATTCAGCCAGATCGAGGCGCGCGTGCTGCGGCCCGGCCTGCTGGCCGAAGCCTCCTGCGCCTCGCTGCCCTGGACGGTGATCCCGATGGTGGTGACCGAGGTGCAGGGCTTTGTCGCGGGCGGGCAGATTCGCGGCGGGGACCAGTTGCTGGACGCCACGCAGTTCAGCCGCCCCGGCACGGTGCTGGCGATCCTGGAGCCGCTCTACCCCGGCGGGCTGGACCAGGTGATCCCGGGCAGCAACTGCATCGCCAATGCCTATACCTCCAACCACGAGGCGCTGAGCGACCCGGCCACGGGCACCCTGCGGGCCATCGCCCTGCATGGGATTGATGCGGTGGGGCTGGTGCATGCCATCCTGCTGCGGATCCAGACCCTGTTGCTGCCCTTCAAGGCGCTGGTGCTCTCGGGCCACTGAACCCACCCATGCAGCGCGGGCGGTTGTCCTGGCCGGGGGCTGGTGGCACATGTTCCCGGCTTTGAGGATGGAACCCAGATGGACCGGATACGCATCCGCGGCGGCGTGAAGCTGAACGGCACCGTGCCGGTCTCGGGCGCCAAGAACGCGGCCCTGCCCCTGATGGCGGCCGGCCTGCTCTGCGACGGGCCGCTGGTCCTGACCAATGCGCCGGACCTGGCCGATATCGCCACCATGCGGGCGCTGCTGGTGCAGCACGGGTTGACGGTCGCGCATGACAAGCAGGCCCGCACGCTGACGCTTTCAGGTGCTGCGACCAACCTCGAAGCGCCCTATGACATCGTGCGCAAGATGCGCGCCTCGGTGCTCGTGCTCGGCCCCTTGCTGGCGCGCTATGGCAAGGCCCGCGTCTCCTTGCCCGGTGGCTGCGCCATCGGCACGCGGCCGGTGGATCTGCACATCAAGGGGCTGGAGCAACTCGGCGCCGAGATCGAAATCAACGCGGGCTACATCGAGGCCCGCGCGCCGCTTGGCAAGCTGCGCGGCGCCAAGATCATCTTCCCCCAGGTCAGCGTCGGCGCCACAGAGAACCTGCTGATGGCCGCCTGCCTGGCCGAAGGCGAGACCGAACTCGTCAACGCCGCGCGCGAGCCGGAGATCAGCGACCTCGCCATGTGCCTGATGCGCATGGGTGCGCGCATCGAGGGCATCGGCACCGGCACGCTGCGCATCGAGGGCGGGGCCAGCCTGATGCCCGCCACCCACCCCATCGTGCCCGACCGGATCGAGGCCGGGACCTATGCCTGCGCCGCCGCCATCACCGGCGGCACGCTGCACCTGCAGGGCGCCAAGATGGAGCATTTGGGCGCCGTCGCCCGCGTGCTGCGCGATGCCGGCGTGGATGTGGCGGAGACCCATACCGGCCTCACCGTCAGCCGGATGAACGGCTTGCGCGGCGTGGATGTGGTCACCGAGCCCTTCCCCGGCTTCGCCACCGACATGCAGGCGCAGTTCATGGCGCTGATGTGCGTGGCCGAAGGGGCCGCCATGATCACCGAGACCATCTTCGAAAACCGCTTCATGCATGTGCCCGAGCTGATGCGCATGGGTGCCCGCATCAATTTCCACGGCACCTCGGCCATCGTCCGCGGCGTGCCCAGGCTGGCCGGCGCGCCGGTGATGGCGACGGATCTGCGCGCCTCGGTCAGCCTGATCCTGGCAGGCCTGGCCGCCGAGGGGGAAACCATCGTGAATCGCGTCTATCACCTCGACCGCGGCTATGAGCATGTCGAGGAGAAGCTGGCCGCCGTGGGCGCCGATATCGCAAGGCTGCCCCATTGATGGACATGCCGATGACGCTCTCCGAGAACCAGGCGGGGACCGGGCTGATCCTGGCCCTGCCCAAGGGCCGCATCCTGAAGGAACTCCGCCCCGTCCTGGCCCGCGCCGGCATCATCCCGGCCGAGGATTTCCTCGACGAGGACAGCCGCCGCCTGCGCTTCGAAACCAATGACCCGCGCCTCGATGTGGTGCGCGTGCGGCCCTTCGATGTCGCCACCTTCGTGGCCCATGGCGGCGCGCAGATCGGCGTCTGCGGTGGCGATGTGCTGATGGAATACGACACGGACCAGATCTACGCGCCGCTCGATCTCGGCCTCGGCCGCTGCCGCGTCTCCGTCGCCGAGCAGGCGGTGACGGCGGGGCAGGACGACCCCTCGCGCTGGTCGCGCATCCGGGTGGCCACGAAATACCCGAACATCGCGCGCCGGCATTTCTCCGCCCGCGGCGTGCAGGCCGAAGTGGTGCATCTGAACGGCGCGATGGAACTGGCGCCCTCGCTTGGCCTCTCCCGCGTCATCGTGGACCTGGTGCAGACGGGCTCGACGCTGAAGGCCAATGGGCTCGTCGAGACGGAGGTCATCGCGCATGTCACCTCGCGGCTCATCGTCAACCGCACGGCGCTGAAGACGCGGCCGGAAGAGATCGCGGGTTGGATCGCGCGCTTCAGGGCGGCACTCGCATAACCTCCAGGGGCGCTGCCCCTGGACCCCGCCAAAGGCCGAAAGGCCTTTGGAAACCATGAGCCAGATATGCAATTCATCCGCACCACCGACGCCGATTTCCAGACGGCCTTCAACGCCATTCTCGAAGATGGGCGCGACACCACAACGCGCGTGGATGCCGCCGTCTCGGCCATCATCAGCGACATCCGCGCCGAGGGCGATGCGGCGCTGCTCCGCCTGACCACACGCTTCGACGGCTGGGCGCCTCCGGATACCAATGCGCTGCAAGTCACCACGGCAGAAATGGACGCGGCCGTCGCCAGCATCGAACCCGCGCTGATGGAGGCACTGGACCTCGCCGCACGCCGGATCGAAGCCTTCCACCGCGCGCAAATGCCCGCCGATCTGATGCTGCCCGGCGCGGATGGCGTGGCGCTCGGCCTGCGCTGGAACGCGCTCGATGCCGTGGGGCTCTACGTGCCGGGCGGCAAGGCGGCCTACCCCTCCTCCGTGCTGATGAACGCCATCCCGGCGCGCGTCGCGGGTGTGGCGCGCGTCGCCATGGTCGTGCCCACGCCCGGCGGCGTGCTGAACCCGCTGGTGCTGGCGGCCGCCCGGCGCGCGGGCGTCACGGAAGTCTGGCGCATCGGCGGCGCGCAGGCCGTGGCGGCGCTGGCCTGGGGCACGGCCAGCATCGCACCCGTGGACCGCGTCGTCGGGCCCGGCAATGCCTATGTGGCCGAGGCGAAGCGCCAGGTCTTCGGCCGCGTCGGCATCGATTCCATCGCCGGCCCGTCGGAGGTGCTGATCCTCGCGGATGGCAGCAACAACCCGGCCCATGTGGCGATGGACCTGCTGGCCCAGGCCGAGCATGACGAGGCCGCGCAATCCATCCTCATCACCGATGACGCAGGTTTCGCCGAAGCCGTGGCGCGCGAGGTGGACGCTGCGCTGACCACCCTGCCCCGCCGCGCCATCGCCGGCGAAAGCTGGGCGAAGCACGGCGCCGTGATCCTGGTGCGCGACTGGGAGGAGGCGGTGGCCCTCACCAACCGCCTGGCGCCCGAACACCTGCAGATCATGACGCGCGACCCGCAGGCGCTCTTCGCCCGCATCCGCCATGCCGGTGCCGCCTTCCTGGGCCGCCACACGCCGGAGGCCATCGGCGACTACGTGGCGGGCCCAAACCATGTGCTGCCCACCGGCCGCACCAGCCGCTTCGCCTCGGGGCTTTCGGTCTTCGATTTCCTGAAGCGCACCACCTGGGTCGAGGCCGATGCCGCGGGCCTTGCCGCCATCGGTCCGGCGGCGGTGAAGCTGGCAGAGGCCGAGGGGCTGGGCGCGCATGCGGCGAGTGTCGCGATCCGGCTGCAAAGGGACCAAGCATGAACCTGTCACGCCTCCTCGCCGCCCGCGCGGCCGCGGGAAATCCCATCACCGTGGGCGTCATCGGCGCCGGCAAGTTCGGCGCCATGTTCCTTGCCATGGCCGCGCGTTCGCCCGGCATTCATGTGGCCGTGATCGCCGACCTCGCGCCGGCCAAGGCGCGCGAGAACCTGACGCGCATCGGCTGGGCGCCCGAGCAATCGGCGGCCACCAGCCTCGATCACGCCATCGCCACACGCGCCACCTTCGTCACCGACAACGCGGCCCTGGTGAATGATCCGCGCATCGAGGTGGTGGTCGAATCCACCGGCAACCCCGCCGCCGGCATCCGCCACTCGCTCGCCGCCATCGCGGCCCGCCAGCACATCGTCATGGTGAATGTGGAGGCCGATGTCCTCGCCGGCCCGCTCCTCGCCGCCAAGGCGGCTGAAGCCGGCGTGGTCTATTCCATGGCCTATGGCGACCAGCCGGCCCTGGTCTGTGAGATGGTGGACACCATCCGCGCCATGGGCCTGCCCGTCATCGCCGCCGGAAAGGGCACGAAATACCTGCCCGTCTTCCATGCCTCCACGCCGGAAACGGTCTGGGGCCATTATGGCCTGACGCCGGCGCAGGCGCAGGCGGGCGGGATGAACCCGCAAATGTTCAACTCCTTCCTCGATGGCACCAAATCCAGCATCGAGATGGCCGCCATCGCCAATGCCACCGGCCTTCTCCCGCCCGAGGACGGCCTGGCCTTCCCGCCCTGCGGCGTGCAGGACCTGCCGCACATCCTACGCCCCCGCGCCGAGGGCGGCATCCTGCCGCAGAAGGGCATGGTGGAGGTGATCAGCAGCCTGGAGCGGGATTCGCGCCAGGTGGTGGGCGACCTCCGCTGGGGCGTCTATGCCGTCTTTGAGGGCGAGACCGACTATATCCGCCGCTGCTTCTCCGAATATGGCGTCCACACCGACAGCACCGGCCATTACGCCGCCCTCTGGCGCCCTTATCACCTGATCGGGCTGGAACTGGCCGTCTCCGTCGCTTCTGTGGCGCTGCGGCGCGAGCCCACCGGCTGCGGCGAGGCCTGGCGCGGCGATGCCGTCGCCACCGCCAAGCGCCCCCTCAAGGCCGGCGAGATCCTGGATGGCGAGGGCGGGGCCATGGTCTGGGGCAAGTGCATCCCCGCCGCGCGCAGCCTGGCCGAAAACGCCCTGCCCATCGGCCTGGCCCATGGGGTGAAGCTGCTGCATGACATCCCCGAAGGCGCGGTGCTGCGCCAATCCGACGTGGCGCTGGATGGCGCGCTGGATGCGGTGCGCGTACGGCGCGAGATGGAAGCGGGCGCGCGCACCGGCTGAGGGCGGCCGGGCAAGAAAGCCTTCATCTTTCCAGGTTCAAATATCTGAGAACCCTGGAGCTTGGCCGTGTCTCGCATCACCTTTTTCCGTGGCCTCAAGGGCCGCATCACCCTGCTTGCGCTGCTGCCCATGCTGGCGGTGGCCATCCTCGCCTCCGCCGCCGGTGTCTATTCGCTCTCGCAATTGCGCGAGACGCGCCTTCAAGCGGCCCTCGCCTCCGCCGCCTTCCGCGCCGAGAACATGCTGAGCGAGGGCCAGGTGCGCATGGGGACCTATGCGGTCGCCCTGGCACAGCAGGCGGACCTGGTGCAGGCGATTGCGAGCGGCGATGCGGAGATGATCCGCAGCCGCATTTTGACGGCGATGCAGCAACTGCGCGGCAGCGACCCGCGCGTCTCCGTGCTGGAGGTCACGGATGCGACCGGTCGTGTCCTGCTGCGCGGCCACAATCCCGGCCAGGCAGGGGATGACAAATCCGCCATCCCCGACGTGGCGCGCGCCCTGCGCGGTGAGACGGCGCCGGGTATCACCCTCTCCCCCGCCTCGGGCGAGCTTGCCTATGGCGCGGTGGTGCCGCTGCGGCAGGAAGGGCGCGTCGTCGGGACGATCAAGGTGGCCGGGCGCATGGAGATCAACACCGCGCGGCAGATCGGCCGGCTTGTGGACGGGCAGGTGATGCTCTTCGGCAATGGCCGCCTGCGCGCCTCCACCATCGAGGGGCTGGACCCGGCGATCATCCTGCCGCTGCTGGCGCCGGATTCGGCCGCTCGCCAGCCGGAGGGCGTCACCTTCGCCCTGCCCGGCCTCGGCGATCATCGCATCCGCGTGCTGCCAGTGACCGATCTGGATGGCCAGCAGAGCGGCGCAACCGTGATCGCGCTGCCCAAATCCGCCTGGTACGCCGCGCAGAATGCTGCCGTATTCAAGGTGTTGCTGGCGGCCGGCCTGGTCCTGCTGGTGGCGCTGCCGGTGGCGCTGCTGATGTCCCGCCGTATCGCACAACCCATCGAGGGCATGACCCGCGCGATGGGCGAGATCGCGACCGGCAAGCTCGACGCCGCCATCCCCGGCGTTGGCAGACGCGATGAGATCGGCGCCATGGCCGAGGCGCTGGCGGTGTTCCAGCAGCAGGCCCAGGACAAGCAGCGCCTGGAGGCGGAGACCGAGGCGGCGCGGCGCATCCGCGAGCGGCGCAACGGCGCCGTCCAGCGCTACACGGAGGAATTCGGGATTTCCGTCGGCGGCGTGATGCAGCGCTTCAGCGAGGCCGCCGCCGCGATGGAGGCCGCGGCCGGCAACATGTCCCGCGCCGCCGCCATGACGCAGGACCAGGTGGCGGGCGCGGCCACGGGCTCGGCCGAGACCTCGGAGAATCTGAGCGCCGTGGCCGCCGCCGTGGAGGAACTCTCCGCCACGGTGGGCGAGATCAGCCGCCAGATCGCCGGCGCCACCGCCGTCGCCGCCGATGCGGTGCGCGAGGCGCGGGAGAGCGATGAACGGATGCGCGCGCTGACCGGCAGCGCGGATCGCATCGGCGATGTGCTCAACCTGATCTCCGATGTCGCCAGCCGCACCAACCTGCTCGCGCTCAACGCCACCATCGAGGCGGCCCGCGCGGGCGAGGCCGGCAAGGGCTTCGCCGTGGTGGCAAGCGAGGTGAAGGCACTGGCCGCGCAGACCGCGAGGGCCACGGAGGATATCGGCGCGCAGATCACGGCCATGCGCCAGGCCGCCGGCCAGGCCGCCGAAGCCATGCGCGGCATCGCCGGCACCATCGCCCGTGTGGATGAATCCACCTCCGCCATCGCGGCCGCGGTGGAGCAGCAAAGCGCCTCGACGCGCGAGATCACGGGCCGGCTGCAATCCGTCGCCAACGCCACCTCCGCCGTGAACCACGCGATGCAATCCGTGTCGGAAACGGCGCAGCAGGCGGGCCAGACCAGCGGCCAGGTGCAGGACGCGGCCGAGCAGGTGCAAGGCCAGGCCACGCGGCTGCGCGCGGAGGTGGATGGCTTCCTCGCCAACCTCAATTCCGGCGAGGATGAGCGCCGCCGCTTCGACCGCCGCGATGCGCGCGGCCGCCGGGCCTGGCTGCTGAGCGATCAGGGCGAGGAGCGGGTGGCAATCCGAGACATCTCGCTGGGCGGCATGGCGATCGAGGCCAAGCAGAAGCTGGCCGCCGGCACGCCCGTGCGCATCGCCTTCGGCGAAACCCGCGAGGGCGCCGTGCTGGCCCGCGTGGTGCGCAGCGACGCGGGCGCCATGGCCGTGATCTTCACCGAAGCGGCAAGCTGCGCCGTGGTGGAGCGCCTGCTGGAGGGGCTGCCCCTCGCCGCCTGAGGGGGCCTTTCCGGCCGGCCGGCGCCGCGCCTAGACTTGCCTCCAACAAAACGGAGGAAGCGCCTTGAAGAACCTGTTCGACCTGACCGGCAAGGTCGCCATCGTCACCGGCGGCAGTCGCGGCATCGGCCGCGCCATCTGCGAGCGCCTGGCCCAGCACGGTGCCAAGGTGGTGGTCAGCTCCCGCAAGCTGGATGCCTGCCAGGAGGTGGTGGACGGCATCACCGGGGCCGGCGGCACCGCCATGGCCATGGCCTGCAACATCGGCCGCAAGCCCGAGCTCCAGGCGCTGGTGGATGGCACCATCGCCGCCTATGGCCAGGTGGACATCCTGGTCTGCAACGCCGCCGTGAACCCCTATTTCGGCCCCTCCCAGGACATCCCGGACGAGGCCTATGACCGCATCATGAACTCCAATGTGCGGAGCAACCTCTGGCTCTGCCAGATGGCGATCCCCGGCATGGCGGCGCGGGGCGGCGGTTCGGTCATCATCGTGAGCTCCATCGGCGGCTTCCGCGGCTCGCCGCGGCTGGGCATCTACGGCGTCTCCAAGGCGGCGGACATGCAGCTGGCGCGGGCGCTGGCGACGGAATGGGGCCCCTCCAATGTGCGGGTCAACGCCATCGCGCCCGGCCTGGTGCGCACCGATTTCGCGCGTGCGCTCTGGGAGGATCCGGTGAATTTGAAGAAGCGCACGCGGGATACGCCGCTGCTGCGCATCGGTGAGCCGGATGAGATTGCGGGCGCGGCCGTGTTCCTGGCCAGCGCCGCCTCCGGCTTCATGACGGGGCAGAGCATGGTGATTGATGGCGGCGTGCTGGCCGGGCCACCCCTGCTCAGCGAGGATTAGGGCAGCCCCCCACGATCTCTGCTTGCATCCGCCGAGGGGACCGGCTTCGCTGAAGGTCCGGACCATTTGGTGAAGGATGCGGTCATGCCCAGATCCCCGCGGTGGCGCGAGCGAGTCCCCCGCGCATGAGCCTTCGTCTCGCCGTCGGGATGTTCAAGCATGAGACGAACACCTTCTCCCCCGTGCCGACGCGGTGGGAGGATTTCAGCCCCCTCTCGGGCGAGGCGGCGCACCGCACCTATCGCCACTCCGGCTATGCCATGGCCGGCCTGCTGGAGGTGGCGGAGGCAATGGACGCCACCGTCACCATCCCCATCGCCGCCCGCGCCCTGCCCAGCGCGCCCGTGGCAGCCGATGCCTTCGAGCGCATCAGCGAAATCCTCTGCGCCGCGGCCCGGGAATGCGACGCCATGCTGCTGGACCTGCACGGCGCCATGGTCGCGGAGGACTACGAGGATGGCGAGGGCGAGATGCTGGCCCGCATCCGCCACATCCGCCCCGGCCTGCCGATCGGCGCGGCACTCGACAGCCACGGCAACATCACGCCGCGCTTCGTCGAGAATTGCACGGTGATGCCGGGCTATCGCACCTATCCGCATATCGACATGCCCGAGACCGGGCGGCTGGCCGGCCGCCTGCTGCGCGATGTGCTGGAAGGGCGGCTGGATCCCGTTACCGTGCTGCACCGCGTACCCATGCTGCCCGACATGGTGCGCGGCCTCTCCAGCAAGCCGCCCATGTCGCACCTCATCGCTGCCGCCAAGGCCGAGGAGGCGGCCGGCCTGCCCTGCTGCACCGTGTTCACCGGTTTCCCCCTGGCCGATACCGCCGACACCGCGCTGACCGTGGTGGCCACCGCCCACAAGGATCGTGCCCAGGCGGCCGCCGCGGCCGCCCGCGTGGGCGACCTCGCCTGGTCGCTGCGCGAGGAATTCACCCAGGTGCTGGAGCCGCTGCCCCACGCCATCGCCCGCGCCGCAGCCATCACGGATGGCACCGTCATCCTCGCCGATACGGCCGATAACTGCCATTCCGGCGGCCCCATGGACAGCATGGCCGTGATCGAGGAGGCGCTGCATCAGGGGCTTGACCGCATCCTGGCCGGCCCGATCCGTGACCCCGAGGCGGTGGCGGCCATGATCGCGGCCGGCATCGGCGCGACGGTGACGCTGGAGATCGGCGGCAAGATGCCCTCCCCCGCGCTGAAGGAACCACTGCGCCCCTTGCGGCTGACGGGCGTGGTCCGCAGCCTCGCCATGGGCCGCTTCACCGTGGAAGGGCCGGTCTTCACCGGCATGCCCGTGGATCTCGGCCGCTGCGCCGTGCTGGAGACGCCGCGGCTGACCCTGCTGGTCAGCGAGGGCCGCGTGGAGGGGCTGGACCCCTTGCAATACCGGCATTTCGGGCTGGAGCCGACGCGTTTCCGCTACGTCATCCTCAAGGCCAAGACCAACCACATCCCGGCCTTCGGGCCGCTCGCCGTGGCCGACATCCCCTGCCATGGGCCGGGGGTGGCGAGCCTGGATTTCGCGCAATTCGACTGGCGCCGCGTGCGCCGCCCGATCTTCCCCCTGGACAGGAGCAACGCATGATCCGTTTCCTCACCGCGCTCGCCCTGCTGGCGGCGCCGCTCCTCGCGAATGCGCAGACCGTGCGCTGGGGCAATGCCGGCGAGATTTCCACCATGGACCCGCATGGCTCCTTCACCACGGTCAATGCCGCGCTGCTGGGCAACATCTATGAGGGCCTGGTGCGGCACGACCGAAATCTGCGCTTCGAGCCCGCACTGGCAACCTCCTGGGAGGCGCTGGCCCCCGATCTCTACCGCTTCACCATCCGCCAGGGCGTGCGCTTCCATGATGGCAGCCCGCTGACGCCGGCGGATGTCGTGGCCTCGCTGCGCCGCGCCGCCGTGCCCAATTCGCCCTATGCCGCCGTGACCCACATGATCCGCGAGGTCACGCAATCCGGCCCCTGGACGGTGGATGTGCAGTTGCGCGGCCCCTACCCCGTGCTGATCAACGACCTGGCCGGCGTCTCCATCCTCTCCGAGGCCTGGATGACGCGGCATGACGCGCTGCTGCCGGCCGATCCGGCGCGCGGGCGCAGCGCCTATACCAGCCTGAACACCAATGGCACCGGGCCCTTCCGCCTCGTCTCCCGCACGCCCGATGCCGAGACGGTGCTGGAGCGCTTTCCGGATTGGTGGGACCGGCCGACCCACAACCTCCAGCGCGTGGTCTTCACCCCCGTCGCCAATGACGCCACGCGCGTGGCCGGGCTGCTGGGCGGGCAATTGGATGTGATCACCCCCACCCCGCTGCAGGACCTGGACCGCTTCCGCGCGACCGGCGCGATCCGCGTGGTCGAGGCGCAGGATCTGCGGGTGATGTTCCTGGGCTTCAACGTGGCGCCCGAGCATCAGGTGGAAGGCCAGCCGCGCAACCCGCTGGCCGACCGGCGGGTGCGCGAGGCGCTGGCCCGGGCCGTGGACGTGCCCGCCCTGACGACGACCGTCATGCGTGGGCTGACGCAGCCCATCCACACGCTGATCGCGCCCGAGATCGGCGGCTATGACGCCTCGCTGGCGACGCCGCGCGCCCCGCATGACGTGGCGGGGGCCCGGCGACTCCTGGCCGAGGCCGGCTATCCCGAGGGCTTCGGCCTGACCTTCGATTGCCCCAATGACCGCTATGTGAATGGCGAGCGCATCTGCCGCGCGGTGGCCTCGATGTGGGCGCGGGTCGGGGTGCGCGCCAACCTCAACATGTACCGCTTTCCGGCCTTCATGACGCGCTTCACGGCCAACCAGGCGGATGCCTTCCTGTTGGGCTGGGCGAATACGCCGCAGCTCGACGGGTTTTCCATGCTGAACAACGTGCTGCATACCAAGAACCAGCGCAGCGGCAGCTGGAATGGCGGCCGCATCTCCGACCCGACCTTTGACGCGTTGGTCACCCGCGCGGCGACGGAGATGGACCTGACGCGCCGCACGGCGCTGATGACCGAGGCCTTCGCGATGGAACGCGCCGCCTTCTGGACCGTGCCGCTCTACCGCGAGCCTATGGTGGTGGCGATGCGCCGGCAGCTCGACATGCCGGCCTCTGCGGATGGGCGGATGCGCTTCTGGATGGCGCGGTGGGAGTGATCCCACGGGCCCTTGGGGGCGTGGCAAGAGGAAAGCGGCCTACGGCGGCTGGGGCCGAGGCCCCACACCCCGCCTCATCAGAGACTTCCTCTGAGAACCGGTGTCTGTCTTGAGGTGAAGGGGTCTGGGGCCCCGGCCCCAGCCGCCGGAGGCCGTTACGCCGGAAGCAACATGAAGCGCGCGTTGTTCGTGATCCGCCCACCCAAGAAAAAGGCCGGCCAGGTTCCCCTGGCCGGCCCTTTCGCGGAAGCCGTGAGGCTCAGCCCGCCGCCTTCATGATCTCGTCCGCCACGTTGCGAGGGACGGGGTCGTAATGGTGGAACTGCATGGAGAAGGACGCGCGGCCCTTCGTCATGCCACGCAGGTTGGAGATGTAGCCGAACATCTCCTTCAGCGGCACATGCGCCCGGACGATGACCGAGGTGCCGGCCATGTCCTGGTTCTGGATCACGCCGCGGCGGCGGTTCAAGTCGCCCACCACGTCACCGACATGGTCCTGCGGGGTGGTCACTTCGACGTCCATGATCGGCTCGAGGATCACCGGGCCGGCCTTCTTCATGCCTTCGCGGAAGCAGGCCTTGGCGGCGATTTCGAAGGCCAGCGCGCTCGAGTCGACGTCGTGATACTTGCCGTCCACCAGGCTGAACTTGAAGTCGACCGTGGGGAAGCCGGCCAGCACGCCGGTATCGGCCTGCACCTTGATGCCCTTGTCCACCGCCGGGATATACTCCTTCGGCACCGAACCACCGACGATCGCGTTCACGAACTCGATGCCCGTGTTCCGCTCCAGAGGTTCGAAGACGATCTTCACCTCGGCGTACTGGCCCGAACCGCCCGACTGCTTCTTGTGGGTGTAGGTCTCGGTGTGCGGCTTGGTGATGGTCTCGCGATAGGCCACCTGCGGCGCACCGATGTTGCAATCCACGTTGTATTCGCGGCGCAGGCGATCGACGATGATCTCCAGGTGCAGCTCGCCCATGCCCGAGAGGATGGTCTGGCCGGTTTCCTGGTCGGTCTTCACGCGCAGCGAGGGGTCTTCGCCGGCGAGCTTGCCGAGGCCGATGGACATCTTCTCCACCGCATCCTTGGTCTTCGGCTCGACGGAGATGTCGATCACGGGCACCGGGAAGGCCATGCGCTCCAGCACCACCGGATCCTCGGCGGAGGCCAGCGTGTCACCCGTGCCGGTGTCCTTCAGGCCCACGAAGGCGGCGATGTCGCCGGCGATGACTTCCTTGATTTCCTCACGCTTGTCGGCGTGCATCTGGAACATGCGGCCGATGCGCTCCTTGTGGCCCTTGGTCGTGTTCATGACCATGTCGCCCTGGCGGAGAATGCCGGAATAGACGCGCACGAAGGTGAGGTTGCCGTACTTGTCGTTGATGATCTTGAAGGCCAGGCCGGCGAAGGGGCCTTCCGGCTTCACCGGGATGATGCGGCGCTCGGCCGTCTCGTCCTGGCCCTCCTCGGGGGCGACCTTGATGCCCTCGACGTCCACCGGGCTCGGCAGGTAGTCGATCACGGCGTCGAGCAGGGGCTGCACGCCCTTGTTCTTGAAGGCCGAGCCGCAGAGCACCGGGCGGAACTCGCCCGAGATGGTGCCCTTCTTGATGCAGCGCTTCAGCGTCGCGACCGTCACGTCGCCATCGGCGAAATACTCTTCCATCGCCGTCTCATCGATGCCGACCGCGGTGTCGAGCAGCTTCTGGCGGAATTCGGCGACCTTGTCGGCCATGTCGGCCGGGATCGGCGCTTCGTGGTACTTGGCGCCCAGCTCGTCGCCTTCCCAGATCAGCGCCTTCATCTCGACGAGGTCCACCACGCCCTTGAGCTGGTCTTCGATGCCGATCGGCAGCTGCAGGGCGACCCAGTTGATGCCCAGCTTCTCGGTCAGCGTGGCGGCGGCCTTGTAGAAATCGGCGCCGGTGCGGTCGAGCTTGTTGATGAAGATGATGCGCGGCACGTTGTAGCGGTCCGCCAGGCGCCAATTGGTCTCGGACTGCGGCTGCACGCCGGCCACGCCCTCGATGATGAAGATCGCGCCGTCGAGCACGCGGAGGCTGCGGTTCACCTCGATGTTGAAGTCGATGTGGCCGGGGGTGTCGATGATGTTGATGCGGTTGTCATTCCACATCGCGGTCACGGCGGCGGAGGTGATGGTGATGCCCCGCTCGCGCTCCTGCTCCATGTAGTCGGTCGTGGTGTTGCCGTCATGCACCTCGCCGATCTTGTGGCTCTTGCCGGTGTAGTAGAGGATTCGCTCGGTCGTCGTCGTCTTCCCCGCGTCGATATGCGCGGTGATGCCGATGTTGCGAATCTTCTCAAGCGGTGAATGAGCCACGGTCAGGCCTCCATGCGGCAAGGCAGGTCAACGCCACGTTCGGCGCCGCCTGCCCCATGTCTTTCGATCAGGATAAATCAGTGCGGCGGGAGATGCCCTCTCCCGCGCGATTTTGCAAGCGGTGTGACGCGCAGGTCAGACCAGCCCTGCGCAGAACCTCTGGATCCGCGTGCAGGCCTCCACCAGCGTCGCGTCATCCGTCGCGTAGCTGATGCGGAAATGCCCGGGGAACATGAAGGCCGAGCCGTGGACGGCGGCCACACCCTCTTCCTCCAGCAGCGCCTCGACGAAATCCGCATCCGTCTCCAGCTTGCGGCCGCCCTTGGTGGTCTTGCCGAGGCAGGCGTTCAGGGAGGGGTAGACGTAGAAGGCGCCCTCGGGCTTGTGGCAGCGCAGCCCCTCGGCCTTGTTCAGCATCTCCACCACCAGGTTCCGCCGCCGCTCGAAGACCTTGCCCATGGCGGTCACCGAATCCTGCGGGCCGTTCAGGGCCTCGATGGCGGCGGCCTGGCTGATGCTGCTGGTGTTGGACGTGCTCTGCCCCTGCAGCTTGTCCATCGCCTTGATGAGCGCCAGCGGCGCCCCGGCGAAGCCGATTCGCCAGCCGGTCATGGCATAGCCCTTGGAGCAGCCATTCATGGTGATGGTGCGGTCGCGCAGGCGCGGCTCCACCTCCACGATGGTGGCGGGCTTGAAGCCGTCAAAGGCCAGCTTCTCATAGATGTCGTCGGTGAAGATCCAGACATTGGGGTGGCGCAGCAGGACGTCGGTGAGCTTCTTGAGCTCCTCGGCGTTGTAGGCGGCGCCCGTCGGGTTGGAAGGGTTGTTCAGGATCAGCCACTTCGTCTTGGGTGTAATCGCCGCTTCCAACTGCTCACCGGACATCTTGAAGCCGGAATTCATGCCGCAGGGCACGAAGACGGGCGTCCCCTCGGCCAACGCCACGATGTCGGGGTAGCTCACCCAGCAGGGCGTGGGGATGATGGCCTCATCGCCCGGATTGATGGTGGCCAGCAATGCGTTGAAGATCACCTGCTTCCCGCCGGTGGTGACGATGATCTCCTCCGGCTTGTAGTCGATGCCGCTGTCCCGCTTGAACTTGTCGGCCACGGCCTGGCGCAGCGCCACCGTGCCCGAGACATCGGTGTACTTCGTCTCGCCGCGCTGGATGGCGGCGATGGCGGCGTCCTTGATGTTCTGGGGCGTGTCGAAATCCGGCTCGCCGACCGAGAGGCTGATCACATCCTTGCCGGCGGCCTTCAGCGCGCGCGCCTTGGCCGTGATGGTGATGGTCTGCGAGGGCGAGATGCGGTCGAGCCGATCAGCGGTGAGGTTCATGTTCTTCCGGGTCCTGACGATGGCCGGACCCTATTCCCGTGACGGCCGCGTTTCAACCCGGCGCCGCGCAACAAAAAAGCCGCCTCGAAAGGCGGCTTTTCGTGGAAGAGGCCGGGCGAAGCTCAGTGCTTCACGTCAGCCCAGACCTTGCGCTTCACGGCATAGACCAGGCCGCCCAGGATGGTCAGGAAGATCAGCACCTTCACGCCCATGGCGCGGCGCACTTCCGTCTCCGGCTCGGCCGCCCAGGCCAGGAAGGTCGTCACGTCACGCGACATCTGGTCCACCGTGGCCTTGGTGCCGTCGGCGTATTCGACCTGATCGTCATTGAGCACATTCGGCATGGCGATCTGATAGCCCGGGAACCACCGGTTGTAGTTCATGCCATCCATCATCACCATGCCGGCCGGCGGATCGGCATAGCCGGTCAGGAGGGCGTGAATGTAATTCGCGCCATCCGGGCGGGCCTTGGTCATCACCGAAAGATCGGGCGGATAAGCGCCATTGTTCGCGGCGCGCGCGGCCTGCTCATTCGGGAAGGGCCGGCGGAAGCGATCCGCCACGCGGCCCGGCCGCTCGAACATCTGGCCCTCGTCATTCGGGCCATCCGTCACCGTGAAGGTGGCGGCGATCTCCCGCACCTGCTGCTCGGTCAGGCCGAGATCCATCAGGTTGCGGTACGAGAGCTGCCGCATCGCGTGGCAGGCCGAGCAGACTTCCTTATAGACCTGGAAGCCGCGCTGGGCGGAGGCGCGATCAAAGGTGCCGAACAGCGAGTTGAAGCTGAAACCGGCATTGGGCGGCGGCGGGCCGCTGCCAGCCGCCAGCGCGGGTGCGCTGGCGAAGAGGGCGGCGGAGAGGGCGAAAGCCTTGAGGAGACGCATGGGTTCAGGCCTTTTCCATCGGCTTGGCAGCGGCGGCGCCGGGGATCGGCCCACCACCGAGGGTCGCCTTGGCGCCAAGCACGGCGCGGGAGATGCTCTCGGGGAGCTTCATCGGAACTTCGAAGCGGCCCATGGCAGGCAGAACCACCAGGAAGTAGGCGAAGTAGAACATGGTGCAGATCTGGCTGATCAGCACATAGGGCTGCTCGGCCGGCTTCGCGCCCACCCAGGTCAGGACGAAGAAGTTCACCGTCCAGAGCAGGAAGATGATGCGCGTGATCGGGCGGAAGCGCAGCGAACGCACCTTCGACGTGTCCAGCCAGGGCAGGAAGAAGAGCACCACGATGGCGCCGCCCATCAGGATCACGCCGCCGAGCTTGTCCGGCACCGCGCGCAGGATGGCGTAGAAGGGCAGGAAGTACCATTCAGGCACGATATGCGCCGGCGTCACCAAAGGATTGGCCGGAATGTAGTTGTCCGGGTGGCCCAGATAGTTCGGCGCGAAGAAGACCAGCGCGGCGAAGACGGCCAGGTAGACCACGATGCCGACCGAATCCTTGATCGTGTAATAGGGGTGGAAGGGCAGCGTGTCCTGCGGGCCCTTCGGCTCGATGCCCAGCGGGTTGTTGGAACCCGTGATGTGCAGCGCCGCCACGTGCAGGAAGACCACGCCCACGATCACGAAGGGCAGCAGGTAATGCAGTGAGAAGAAGCGGTTCAGCGTCGGGTTGTCCACCGAGAAGCCGCCCCAGAGATAGGTCACGATGGTCGGACCGACGACGGGGATGGCACTGAACAGATTGGTGATGACGGTGGCGCCCCAGAAGGACATCTGGCCCCAGGGCAGCACGTAGCCCATGAAGGCCGTCGCCATCATCAGGAGGAAGATCACCACGCCGAGCATCCAAAGCAGCTCGCGCGGCGCCTTGTAGGAGCCGTAATAGAGGCCGCGCCAGATGTGGATATACACCACGATGAAGAACATCGAGGCGCCGTTCATATGCACATAGCGGATCAGCCAGCCGAAATGCACGTCCCGCATGATGCGCTCGACGCTGTCGAAGGCATAGGCCGTGTGCGGCGTGTAGTTCATCGCCAGGAAGATGCCGGTCGCGATCATGATCATCAGGTTGATCATCGCGAGGGCACCGAAATTCCAGAAATAATTGAAATTCCGGGGCGTCGGAAACACCCCGTATTCCTTCTGGATCATGGTGATGACCGGCAGGCGCTGGTCAATCCAGCGCAGAACCGGGTTCGAAACCTGAGAGTCGTGCAGACCCATACCCATGGTGCTCGTCCTCTAAACCTATCGTCCAGGGCAGCGTGGGACCATACCCCGCGCCCGCTTGGGATCAGCCGATGCGGATCATGCTATCGGACATGAAGCTGTAGTCGGGAACTTCAAGATTGGTCGGCGCGGGCCCTTTGCGGATGCGCGCCGAGGTGTCGTAGTGGCTGCCATGGCAGGGGCAGAACCAGCCATTATAGTCGCCCTTGGCGTCGGTCGGCTTCTGGCCGAGCGGCACACAACCCAGATGGGTGCAGACGCCGACGACCACGAGCCAGGGGTCGCGCCGGATGCGGGACTGGTCGGTCGCCGGGTCCTTCAGCTCGCTGAGGGGGGTGGCGCGCGCCAGCTGGATCTCCTCGGCCGTGCGATGACGCACGAAGACGGGCTTACCGCGCCACATGACGGTGACGCTCTGGCCAGCCGCGATCGGGCTGACATCCACCTCGGTGCTGGCCAGGGCCAGAACATCCTTCGAGGGGGCCAGCGAGCCGATGAAGGGCCAGACGATGGCGCCCACCCCCACGGCGGCGAAGGCCGTCGTCGTCAGCTGAAGAAAATCGCGCTTCGTCACGCCGGGGGCGCTGCCCTTCTCCGCCGTGTGTGCCGCCACCGAGTCCGCCATCCCGCTCACCTTTCCGTTTCGCCGGCGATACCGGCTGAAACCCATGCCCGCCGGCCCGGCCGGCTGAAACCCAAGATCGAGGCGGTGCGCATGCCTCTGCCGGCGCCCCGTCTCACGCTCGCAGCCTATTAGGGTCGCTTCCCGCAACTGGCAACCGCATCGGTGCTCAAGAAGGCGCAATCGCCCACGAAATCCCGCAAGGCTGGAAGCCGCGCGAAGTGGTGATAGGCTCACGGGATGAACGAAGCCTCAATCGCCCATGCCCCCGCTCCCTTGAGCCACCCCTTGGCCCAGCCGGCCCAGGCCTGGTTCGCCGAATTGCGCGACCGCATCTGCGCCGCCTTCGAATCGATCGAGGATGGGCTGCAAAGCGGCCCGCATGCCGATCTCCCGGCCGGGCGCTTCACCTTTACCCCCTGGACCCGGCCCGAGGGCGGCGGCGGCACCATGGGGCTGATGCGCGGGCGCGTCTTCGAGAAGGTGGGCGTCAACATCTCCACCGTGCATGGCGAGTTCAGCCCGGAATTCCGCAAACAAATTCCCGGCGCCGAAGAGGATCCGCGCTTTCTGGCCACCGGCATCTCGCTGGTGGCGCATCCCCGCTCCCCCCGCGCGGCCACGGCGCATATGAACACGCGCTTCATCATGACCACCAAGGCCTGGTTCGGCGGTGGGGGCGACATCACGCCGATGAACGTGACCTCGCCCGAGAGCCTGGAGGATGCGGCCTTCTTCCACGCCGC
>JAIYDS010000037.1 GCA_027487385.1 Acetobacteraceae bacterium
ATCGAGTTCTTCTCCCTCACCTGCGGCCATTGCGCGGCCTTCCACAACCAGGTCTGGCCCCAGGTGAAGCTGGAGCTGGTGAACACCGGCCGCATCCGCATGGTCTGGCGCGATTTCCCGCTGGATGGCGTGGCACTCGCTGCCGCCGCCATCGCCCGCGCCCTGCCGGAGGACCGCTATGAGGCCTTCATCGGCACGCTCTTCCAGACGCAGGACCGCTGGGCCTTCGCCCAGGGCCGCCAGATCGACGAGCTGGCCCGCATCGCGGCCCTGGCCGGCATGGACCGCGCGAGCTTCGACACCGCCCTGGCCGATGAAGGCCTGCGGCGCGGCATCCTGGAACAGCGCGTCGCCGCCGAGCGCGAATTCCAGATCCGCGCCACGCCCTCCTTCGCCTTCAACGGGCGCATGCACAGCGGCAACCTGCCCTTCGCGCAATTCGCCCGGCTGGTGCAGGACGCGCCGCGTACGTGATTGACGCGACGCCGGAGCTTTCCGGCGATCTTCCCGCCCCCCGCCGGCTTTCCGCCACGCTGACCGGCCTGCGCGTGGCCGGCTTCAAGAGCTTCGCCGAGCCCGTGCAGGTGCCCGTCCTGCCCGGGCTGACGGGCATTGTCGGCCCCAATGGCTGCGGCAAGTCCAACGTGGTCGAGGCGCTGCGCTGGGCCATGGGCGAAAGCTCGGCCCGCAGCCTGCGCGGCGGCGAGATGGATGACATCATCTTCGCCGGCACCGCGACGCGCCCCGCCCGCAACCTGGCCGAGGTGGTGCTGAGCCTGGAGGATGCGGAGGGCGTCGCCCCCGCGCCGATGGACCAGGCCGCCGAGCTGGAGGTGATCCGCCGGATCGAGCGCGGCTCGGGCAGCCATTACCGGATCAATGGGCGCGAGGTCCGCGCGCGGGACGTGCAGACCATGTTCGCCGACCTCGCCAGCGGGCCACGCGCCTCGGGCATGGTCAGCCAGGGGCGGGTGGCGACGCTGATCGGCGCCAAGCCCGAGGAACGGCGCTCCGTGCTGGAGGAGGCGGCCGGGATCGCCGGCCTGCGCGCGCGGCGGCATGAGGCGGAGCTCAAGCTGCGCCAGGCCGAGGCGAACCTCGCCCGCAGCGAGGATCTGCTGGCGCAGCTGAACGTCCAGCAGGAGGCGCTGCGCAAGCAGGCGCGGCAGGCGGCGCGCTACCGAAACCTCTCGGGGCTGGTGCGCGATGCGGAGGGCGAGTGGTTCGCCATCCTCGTCGCCCGCGCCGAGGCGGCGATCGAGGCGGCGCGGGAGAACCGGGCCGGCCGCGCCGAAGCGCTGCGCCATGCCGAGGCGGCAGCCGAGGAGGCGCAACGCCTGGCGCAGGCCGCGCAGGCCGCGATCGAGGCCCCGCGCGCCGAGGAAGGCGTGGCCCGCACCCTGCTGGAGCGCCGCCGCGTCGAGGCCGAGAACACCGCCGCCGAGGCCGGCCGCGCCGCCCAGGCCCTGGCCGAGGCGGAATCCGCCTATGCCCAGCTGATGGCCGATCTGGAGGATGCGGCGGGCGTGGAGCGCGACGCCCGCGCCGCCGAGACCCGCGCCCAGCGCGAGGCGGCGGGCCTCGCCTCGGCCGAGGCGCAGCTCCCCGACCGCATCGTCGCCGCCGAGGCCGAGGCGGCCGGGCTGGAGGGTGAACTCGCCGCCGCCGAGGCGGCCAATGAGGCGGCGACGGAAGCCGCCGCGGCCCTCGCAGCCCGCGCCAATCAGCTGGCGGCGGAGCTGGCTTTCAGCGACCAGCGCGCCCGTCGCCTGGCCGAGCAGCTCGCCCAGATCGCGGCGCAGCGTGCGGCGGCCGAGGCGCAATCCGTGCCGCAAGCCGCGCTGGATGCGGCGGATGCCGGTCTGGTCTCGGCCGAAGCTGCGCTGGAGGAGGCCCGCACCGGCTTTGAGACCGCCGAACGCGCCCGCGCCGAGGCTGAGCGCCGCGCCAATGCCGCCCGCGACGCCGCCCGCGCCGCCGAGATCGAGCGCAACGCCGCCGAGCGCGCCCGCCAATCCGCCGCCCAGCGCCTGCAATCCGCCCGCGGGCGTGAGGAGGCGGCCCGCCGCGCGGCACCCCCCACCCCCGATGCCAGCCTTCTCCCCACCGCCCAGCAAGCCGCCACCGCCGCCGAGGCCGCACTCCGCCAGGCCGAAGCCGCCCTGACCGAGGCCCGCGCCGCGCGCGAGGCCGCCGCGCGTGAGACCGCCGCCGCCCGCGCCGCCGAGGCCGCCGCGCAATCCGCCGAATCCCGCCTCAAGGCCGAGCTGCAAGGGCTGCGCGCCGCCGCCGGCGATGCGACGGGTGAGGCCGAGCCCATCGCCCGCACCCTGACCATTCCGGAAGGCCTTGAAGCCGCGCTGGGCGCCGCGCTGGGCGAGGGGCTGGAGGGAGGGCGCGGCTCCGGCGCCAATCGCTTCTGGCGCGCTTTGCCGCCGCTGGAATCGGCGCCGCCCTTGCCCGAGGGCGCCACGCCGCTCGCCGGGCTGGTCGGCGCGCCGGCGGAACTGGCGCGGGCGCTCTCGCAGATCGGGCTGGTGGAGGATGGCGCGGGGTTGCAGGCCGCGCTGCGCCCCGGCCAGGCGCTGGTGGCGCGCTCCGGGGCGCTGTGGCGCTGGGATGGCTATGTGCTGGCGCCCGGCGCTTCCAAGGCGGGTGCGGCGCGCTTGCAGAACCTGGCGCGGCTGCGCCAGGCGGAGGCGCGGCTGGCGGAGGCCACCCCCGCCGCCCGTGCCGCGGAGCAGGCCCGCACCGCTGCCAGCGCCGCGGAAGGCCGCGCTCAGATGGCGGAGGAACAGGCCCGGATGGCGCGCAACGCCGCCGAGCCCGCCTTCGCCCGCGCCCGATCCCGCGCCGCCGAACTCGCCGCCCAGATGGAAGCGGCCGAGCGCCGGCTAGCGGAATACCGCGCCCAGACGCAGCGCCTCGCCGAGGAAGCCGCCGAAGCCCAATCCGCCCTGGCCGAGGCCGAGGCGCTGCTCGCCGCCACCCCGGCGCTGACCGGCTTCCAGGCGGAGCTGGCCGAGGCCCAGGCCGCCCAATCCGCCGAGGCCGCCGCCCGCGAGGCCCGCCGCCAGGCCGAGGCCACGTTGGCCCGCGCCCGTTCCGAACAGGCCACGCTGCGCAGCCGCCAGACCGCCGCCCAGGCGCAGCTCGCCGCGCTCATGCCGCAACAGGAGCGGCTGGCCGCCGAATCGGCCGAGGCGGATCAAGCCCTCGCCGCCGCCCGCGCGGCGCGTGAGGCGCTGCCGGATCTGGCCGGGGCGCGCGCGGCGGTGGAGCAGGCGCGCCTCGCGCTCGCCGGGATTCGCGGCAAGGCGGCCGAAATGCGCGGCCGGGCGCTCGCGCTCCGGGCCGAGAGGGAAGGGCTCGCCACCCGGCGCGAAGCCGCGCTGGCCGAGCGCGCCGCCTGGGCCCAGCGCCTGGCCGATGCCGCGAGCCGGCTGGCCGGGCTGGAAGCCCGCCGCGCCGATGCGTTCAACCGCCGCGAGGCCGCCGCCCGCCTGCCCGAGCGCGTGGCCGGCGCCGCCGCCGAGGCCAGCCGCCGCATGGAAGCGGCCGAGGCCGCCCACGCCACCGCCCGCGCCGCCCTCGACGCCGCCGAATCCCGGGCCCGCGCGCGCGAGGAGGTGCGCCGCACCGCCGATGCGGCGCTGGCCCAGGCGCGCGAGGCCGCGCTGCGGGCCGAGGCCGCGCAGGATTCCGCCCTTCAGGCCGGGCAGGCGCTGGCCGGCCGCATCCTGGAGCGCCTCGGCGAATCGGCGGAATTGCCCGCGCCGCCCGAGGATGTCTCCGACGCCGCCGAGGAACGCGCCCGCCGCCGCGCCGAACGCCTGGCGCGCGAGCGCGAGGAAATGGGCCCGGTGAACCTCCGCGCCGAAACCGAGCTGGAGGAGCTGGAGGCCCGCATCGCCGGCATCCAGCGCGACCGCGAGGAGGTGGCCTCCGCCATCGCCAAGCTGCGCGGCTCCATCGGCCACCTGAACCGCGAGGCGCGGGAACGTTTGCGGGCCATCTTCGACCAGGTGGACCGCGAATTCCGCGCGCTCTTCAGCAAGCTCTTCGGCGGCGGGCGGGCGCATTTGGCCCTGGTCGGCAGCGAGGACCCGCTGGAAGCCGGCCTCGAAATCTATGCGGAGCCGCCGGGCAAGAAGCTTTCAGCACTCTCCCTGCTTTCAGGTGGCGAACAAGCCTTGACCGCCTTGTCCTTGATTTTCGCGGTTTTTCGCTGCCACCCGGCGCCGGTCTGCGTGCTGGATGAGGTGGATGCGCCGCTGGATGACGCCAATGTGGAGCGCCTCTGTGACCTGCTGGACAGCATGGCCGAAACCGGCACGCGCTTCCTCATCGTCACCCACCACGCGCTGACCATGGCGCGCATGCATCGCCTCTTCGGCGTGACCATGCAGGAGCGCGGCGTTTCGCGCCTGCTTTCCGTGGATCTGGGCGAGGCTGTCGCGATGGCGGAAGGGTGAGTTTTCCGCGCCCTGCCTCGCTTGCCCCACCTCGCTTGACAGTCATGCTGCGCCGCCATAGAGGCAGCCTCGCCTTCCGGCGGAAACTTCAGGAAGGAGCCATGGTGGACGACCGGGATTCGCTGAACAGGCGCCTGAAGGCAGCACGAGACCGCCAAGGTCTCGACAAGCCGAAGGCAGGCCAGGGCGCACTTCCCACGTCCCCCTGGGGGTTTGGTCTCCGGGCCGGTGTGGAGGTTTTCTCTGCCCTGGTGGTTGGCGTGGGGCTTGGCTTCGCGCTGGATCGGTGGCTTGGCACCTGGCCTTGGCTCTTCATGCTGTTTTTCGTTTTGGGGGCCGCCGCCGGCGTGTTGAACGTCTACCGCCTGTTCAACCCCCGTCCCGGTGCTCGCAAGGATTGATTTTGGAGATGCGCCGTGGCCGTTGAGGGGAAAGCGATTGACGCGCTCGGGCAGTTCGAGCTCGCGACTGCGCTGGGTGCCGTGGGCCGTTCGGTCGGCTTCACGCAGTCCAACCTCTACATGCTCATCTCCGCGGGGCTGATCGTTGGCCTGATGATGTGGGGCATGCGCCACCGCGCCGTCGTGCCGGGCCGCATCCAGAGCCTGGCGGAAAGCGCCTATGGCTTCATCGATGACATGGTGCTGGCGCAGATCGGCCACGAGGGCCGCCGCTTCTTCCCCTTCGTCTTCACGCTCTTCATGTTCATCCTCTTCGGGAACATGCTGGGCCTCTTCCCCTATGCCTTCACCTATACCAGCCACATCACGATGACCTTCATGATGGCGCTGATCGTCTTCATCCTGATCACCGCCGTCGCCATCGCGCTGCATGGCAAGAAGTTCCTGGGCTACTTCTTCCCCGAGGGCGCGCCCATGTGGCTCGCCCCCATCATCATCCCGGTCGAGATCGTCTCCTACCTCTCCCGCCCGATCAGCCTCTCCATCCGTCTCTTCGCCAACATGGTGGCGGGCCACGTGATGCTGAAGGTCTTCGCCACCTTCGTGGTGATGCTGGCGGGCCTGGGGACGATCGGGCCGCTCATCGCCGTCATGCCGCTCGCGATCAATGTCGCGCTGGTCGGCTTCGAAGTGCTGGTCGCGTTCCTGCAGGCTTATGTGTTCGCGATCCTCACCTGCATCTACCTCCACGACGCGGTGCACCTGCACTAAGTCCGCGCCGTCCACACCCGCTTCTCAGCAAACAGAAGGATTGAGAACATGGAAGTTGCTGCCGCCAAGGCCCTCGGGGCTGGCATTGCCGTCATCGCGCTGTTCGGCGTGGGCCTGGGCATTGGGAACATCTTCTCCTCGCTGATCTCCAGCGTGGCCCGCAACCCGGCCGCCCGTGACGTGGTTTTCCCGATCGGCATTCTGGGCTTCGCCCTGACGGAAGCCGTCGCGCTCTTCGCGCTGCTGATCGCCTTCCTCATCCTGTTCGCCTGAGTGCATTTGGCGGGGCTTCGCGCCCCGCCTTCCTGCCTTTCAGCATCAGGACGATCACATGCCGCAGCTCGACTTTGCCAACCCATTGATGATGAGCAAGCTGGTCTGGCTGCTGATCATTTTTGGCTTCCTCTTTTTCGTCCTGAAGAACTACGCGCTGCCCCAGGTGGCGTCGGTTCTGGATGAGCGCGCTGCGCGCATCGCGGCCGACCTCAACGCCGCCCGGGACGCCCAGGCGGCCGGTGAGGCGGCACTCGCCGAAATCCGGGCCGCCACCGCGGCTGCCCGGGCCGAAGCCCAGGCCGCCATCGCGGCCGCCATGGTCGAGGCGCAGACCAAGTCCGCCGCCCAGGCCGCCGAAATCAATGCGCGCCTGGCCACGCAGGTGGCGCAGGCCGAGCAACAGGTCCGCGCCGCGCGGGACCAGGCGATGGGCGCGCTGCGCGAAGTCGCCGGTGAGACCGCGACGGCCATGCTCTCCCGCCTCGCCATCGCGGCCCCCGCGAATGACGTGACGGCCGCCGTGGATCGCGCCGCCAGCCAGGGAGCCCGCTGATGTTGCAGGATCCGAAATTCTGGGTTGCCGCCAGCTTCGTCATCTTCGTCCTGCTGGTGGGGAAGACGGCCTGGAGCCGCGCGACCTCCATGCTCGACGCGCGCGGCGACCGCATCCGTGCCGAGCTGGAAGAGGCGAGCCGCCTGCGCGCCGAGGCCGAGGCCATGTTGGCCAGCGCCACTGCCGAGCGTGAAGCCGCCATCGCCGAGGCCGCCGCCATGATCGAGCGCGCCCAGGCCGAGGCCCAGCGCCTGGCCGCCGCCACGGCCGCCGAGGCCGAAGCCGCCGCCAAGCGCCGCGAGCGCATGGCGATGGACCGCATCGCCGCCGCCGAGGCGAGCGCCGTGGCCGAGGTGCGCAACGCCGCCGCCGAGATCGCCACCGCCGCGGTGCGCGATGTCATCATCGCCCACCACGATGCCAGCGCCGATGCCGCGCTGATCGACGCCGCCGTCACCAGCCTGCCGGTCGCCTTCCGCGCCGCCTGATTTCGGCGCCGTTCCCACTCGTCACGATGCCGGCACGGGTCTAGCCTGTGCCGGCATTTTTCGTTTTCGGGAGAGTTTCATGTTGCGTCCCTTCCTCGCTGCGGCGGCCCTGGCGGTCAGCCTCGGCCTCGCGCCCGCCCAGGCCAATCTCTTCCGCTGGGCCAATGACGGCGACGTGAACTCGATGGACCCTTATTCCCGGTCCGAGACCTTCCTGCTCACCTTCAACGCGAATATCTACGAGCCGCTGATCCGGCGGGACCGCAATTTGCGCCTGGAAGCGGCCCTCGCCGAGCGCTGGGAGCAGGCCGATCCGCTCACCTGGCGCTTCCATCTGCGGCGCAATGTCCGCTTCTCCGACGGCACGCCCTTCACGGCGGATGACGTGGTGTTTTCCATCGCGCGTGCGCGGGGCCCGGGCTCCAATATCGGCGCCTATTTCGCCGCCGTGGCCGAGGTCCGGAAGGTGGATGATTTCACCGTGGACCTCATCACCCGCGTCCCCAGCCCCATCCTGCCCGAGGAACTCACCAGCTTCGGCATCATGAGCAAGGCCTGGCTGGAGCGGAACAACGCCCAGCGCGTGGCCGACCTCACCTCGCGCGAGGAAAACTTCGCCACCCGCAACGCCATGGGCACCGGCCCCTTCCTGCTGGTGAGCCGCGAGCCCGATCGCCGCACCGTTCTCGCCCCCAACCCGCTTTGGTGGGACACGCCCACGCATAATCTGACGCGCGTGGAGTTCAACGTCATCGCCAATGACGCGACGCGCGTGGCCGCCCTGCTGAGCGGTGAGGTGGACATGGTCTATACCGTCCCGCCGCAGGATATGGACCGGATCGGCCGCACGCCCAATTTGCGCATCATCCAGGGGCCGGAGCTGCGGACCATCTATCTGGGCATGGACCAGAACCGCGCCGAATTGCTGAAGAGCGACGTGCGCGGCCGCAACCCCTTCCAGGATGTGCGGGTGCGGCGCGCCATCTACCAGGCGATTGACGTGCAGGCCATCACCTCGCGCGTGATGCGCGGCCAGGCGCGGCCCACCGGGCAGATCTTCGGCCCGGGCGTGAATGGCTTCCTGGAGGCCAATGACACGCGCCTGCCGCTCGACCTCGAGGCCGCGCGCCGGCTGCTGGCGGAAGCCGGCTACCCCAATGGCTTCGGCGTCACGCTCGATTGCCCGAATGACCGCTATGTGAATGACGAGGCGATCTGCACCGCCGTGGTCGCCATGCTGGCGCGCATCAATGTGCGCGTGACGCTCGCCGCCCAGACCCGCGCGCGCTTCTTCGCCGAGGTGAATGCGCCGCGCTACAACACCAGCTTCTACCTGCTGGGTTGGACGCCCAACACCTATGACGCGCACAATGCGCTGTTCAACCTGGCCGGCACGCGCGATGGCGTGCGGGGCGTCTTCAACAATGGCGGCTATTCCAACCCGGCCTTCGACGCGCTGGTGGACCAGATCGCCGTCGAGACCGTGCCCGCCCGCCGGCAGGAGCTGATCACCCAGGCCACGCGCCTGCTGCAATCCGATGTCGCCTATATCCCGCTGCACCAGCAGCAGGTGGTCTGGGCGGCGCGGAACAATGTGCAGCTGGTTCAGCAGGCGGATAATGGGTTTCCGCTGCGGTCGGTCAGGGTTGGCAATTAAGAAAACTGGCCTCCGGCGGCTGGGGCCGAGAGGCCCCAGACCCCAGGACTTTAGGGACATCCAAAATGCCGAGACGAGTTACCCTTGCCGCTGCGCAGTTGGGGCCGATCCAGAAGGCCGAGGGGCGCGATGTCGCCGTGGGGCGCATGCTGCGGCTGATGGAGCATGCGCGTCGCCGCGGCGTGGAAGTCGTCGTCTTTCCGGAACTGGCGCTGACGACCTTCTTCCCGCGCTGGTATGAGGAGGACATCGCCAAGGCCGATCATTGGTATGAGCACGCCATGCCCTCCAACGAGACGGCGCCGCTGTTTGAGGCCGCGCGGAAATACGGCATCGGCTTCCACCTGGGCTATGCCGAGAAGACGCCGGATGGCCACCGCTACAACACCGCGATCTACGTCCATCCCTCGGGCGAGGTGGTGCTGAAATACCGCAAGGTGCATCTGCCCGGGCACCGCGAATACGATCCGATCCGCAAGGTGCAGCACCTGGAGAAGCGCTATTTCGAGGTGGGCAACCTCGGCTTCCCCGTGATCCGCGCGCCGGTGGGCGGGCAGCAGGCCAATATCGGCATGATGATCTGCAATGACCGCCGCTGGCCGGAGGCCTGGCGCGTGATGGGGCTGCAGCAGGTCGAGATCGTCATGCTCGGCTACAACACGCCTTCGCTGAACATGGACAATCGCGGCTTCGAGGCGCACCATTTGCGCGTTGAGCATTCGCACCTCTCCATCCGCGCCGGCTGCTACCAGAATGCCTGCTTCGGCGTGGCGACCGCGAAGGGCGGCACGGAGGATGGGCATGAGCTCTTCGGCCATTCCATCATCGTGAACCCGCAGGGCGAGATCATGGCCCAGGCGACCAGCTGGGGCGATGAACTCATCACCGCCGATTGCGACCTGGATGATTGTCAGCTCGGCCGCAGCACCATCTTCAACTTCGCGGCGCATCGCCGGCCCGAGGCCTATGGGCGCATCATCGAGCAGGTGGGTTCGGTCGAGCCGCCGGTCTGGACGCCTCAGGCATAGGGGTAGCCGCCCAGCCAGAGCACATCCTCGATGCGGCGCGCCCCGCTGGCCAGCATGGCCAGCCGGTCGAAGCCCAGCGCGATGCCGCTGCCGGAGGGCATGCCATGCGCCAGCGCGGCCAGGAAATCCGCATCCACCGGCCAGGAATCCGCGGCACCGTAAAGCCGCTCGCGCTCGGCCACGTCATGGGCGAAGCGGGCGGCCTGCTCGGTGGCATCGGTCAGTTCGTCAAAGGCATTGGCGAGTTCGATGCCGCCGGCGAACAGCTCGAAGCGCAGCGCCACGCGCGGGTCCGCCGGGTCGCGCCGCGCCAGCGCCGCCTGGGGGGTGGGCCAATGCGTCAGGAAGCTCGCGCGCGCGCGGCCCAGATGCGGTTCGACATGGTCGAGCAGGATGCGGAAGAAGGCCTCCTCCCAGCTTTCATCCGCCCGCGCGCCGAGTGCGACGCCATCGCCCGTGCCATCGGGGCGGATGCTGGCCAGCAGATCGAGCCCGGCATGGCGCGCGAAGGCCTCGGCGCAGGTGATGCGCTCGAAGGGGAGGGTGAGGTCGGTGGTCACGCCCCCATGTGCGACGAGGGGCGGGCAGAGCGCGCGGACCAGCGCCTCGGTCTCCGCCATCAGCCCATCCAGCGTCAGGCCCGGCCGATACCATTCCAGCATGGTGAATTCGGGCGCGTGGCGCGTGCCGATCTCGCCATTGCGCCAGACGCGGGCGAGCTCGAAGACCGGGCCGGCGCCGCCCACCAGCAGGCGCTTCAGCGCCAGTTCCGGCGAGGTGCGCAGCCAGAGCGCGCGGCGGGTACCTTGGCCCAGATGCGGCTCGTAGCGGCTCTGGAAGCCGCGCAGATGCACCTCCATCCCCGGCGCGGGAACGAGGCAGGGCGTTTCCACCTCGCGGTAGCCGCGCGCGGTGAACCAGGCGCGCGTCGCGGCGGTGAGGCGGGCGCGCGCCTCCAGGAAGGGCAGGCGGGCGGCCAGGCTCTCGGGGTGCCAAGGGGGCGATGGCTGGGGGTGGGGCATTGCGCCGCAGCCCTTACCAGGGCAGAGCCTGCCCCGCCATGACCCGCACATTGCGCACCCCCTCGGAGCTGGTTGACGCCGGCCTGATCGCGCCCGAAGCCGCCCCCGCGCTGGAAGCGGTGGCCGCGCGCTATTCCATCGCGGTCACGCCCGCCATGGCCGCGCTGATCCGCGACGCGGGCGCCCCCATCGCGCGCCAATACCTGCCCGAGCCCGAGGAACTCCTCACCGCGCCGCATGAGCTGGAGGACCCCACGGCCGATGCGCCCTTCACGCCCATCAAGGGCGTGGTGCATCGCTACCCCGATCGCGCGCTGCTCAAGCCCTTGCTGGCCTGCCCGGTCTATTGCCGCTTCTGCTTCCGGCGCGAGGCGGTCGGCCCCGATGGCGGCCTGCTGACCGAGGCGGAGCTGGAAGCGGCGCTCGACTGGTTCGCCGCCACGCCTGCGGTGCGCGAGGTGATCCTGACCGGCGGCGACCCCTTGATGCTCTCGCCGCGTCGGCTGGGGCGCATCCTGGCACGGCTGGCCGCCATCCCGCATCTCGAGACGCTGCGCATCCACAGCCGCGTGCCGGTGGCGGACCCGGGGCGGATCACGCCCGGCATGCTGGCGGCGCTCACGCTGGAGCGGCCGCTCTACCTTTGCGTCCATGCCAATCACGCGGCCGAGTTCACGGATGCGGCGGCGCGCGCGCTGCGCGGGCTGCATGGGGCTGGGCTGGTGCTGCTCGGCCAATCCGTGCTGCTGCGCGGCGTGAATGACAGCGCGGCCGCGCTGGAAGACCTCTTCCGCGCCATGCTGCGGCACCGCGTGAAACCCTATTACCTGCACCAGCTGGACCCCGCACCCGGGACGGCGCGCTTCCATGTGCCGGAGGCGGAGGGGCTGGCCCTGATGCGGGAATTGCGCGGGACGGTCACCGGCCTGGCCTGGCCCGTCTATGTGCAGGAACAGGCGGAGGGGGCGGGGAAAATCCCCCTGGGCATGGCGGGTATGCGTGGCAGGGCTGGACAAGCGCGCGAAGCCGTTTAGAAGGCCCCCACGGCGGGCGATTAGCTCAGTTGGTAGAGCAGCTGACTCTTAATCAGCGGGTCGTAGGTTCGAGCCCTACATCGCCCACCATCCTGCCCATCTGCAATTGCGGCCTCAGGCAGTCTCGGTCTCGTAGGCGAAGGCCGCGAGGCCTGTCGCGTCCAGCAGCCGGATCCGGTTGTATCCACAGACGATCCAGCCGGCCGCCTCGAACAGGGCCAGCTTGCGGCCGACATGGTGGCGCGAGAGATTGGCCATCTCGCCCAATTGCGCATGGGTCAGCCAGAAGCCCTGCGGGTCCTCCGGCGCGACCTCCCCCATCCCCAGCACCCGCAGCAGCACCGCCGCCAGGCGCCGTGCGGCATCCGGGGTGAGCAGGTCGCGCATGGCCCAGGCGCCGAGGCGGTTGCCGATCTCCGCCAGCTGCCCCACGCGGATGGCGATGTCGGGATCGCCCTGCATCAGCGGCACGAGCCGCGTGCGGGAGATGAAGAGAAGCCGGGTCGGCTCGATCGCCCGGTAGGTCAGCACCCTCGGGCCGCCATGCAGCAGCGCCCTGATGCCAAACCACTCGCCCGGCCGCATGACATGGCCCAGCAGCGGCGTCTGGCGCCCATGCCCGCCCTCGACGCCGATCGCACCCGCGATGATCCCATAAAGGCCGTTGGACTCATCGTCGATGCGGAACACCACGCTGCCCGGCCGCACGTCCATCGGCACCGCCTCGCGGATCAGCAGCGACCGGAACGCGGCCGGATGCTCGGCGAGCCAGCCGCGCGCCGCCAGCACGGCCTGCGGATCGGGTGGGGGGCCGCCACGCGGCGTCTGCGCGATCATTGGGAAATGCTACTTCGCGCAACATCGATAGGTCGAGGCCAAGTTAGACGCGACGGCGAAGGGCGGCGGCGGGCACATGCGGCGATGTCCGGCACCGGGCCTCGGCGCCCCCTTCTCCATGGCGAGGGCGGCCGCACCCGCGGCGCAGCGCGATGCAGGCCGGAACGACAGGAGAAACCTCGATGACAAGCAATCTTGGACGGCGGATGGTGCTCGGCGCAGGCGCGGCACTGCCCTTGCTGGCGGCGGTGCCGCGCCAGGCGCAAGCCTGCTCGCGGGCGCTGTGGAACTGGCCGGGCCTCGGCGTCTTCGTCGGCCGGAACATGGACTGGTTCGAGGACCTCCAGAGCAACATCTGGATCCTGCCGCGCGGCCTGGAGAAGGACGGTGCGGCGCCCGTCAACCCGCTGCGCTGGACCAGCCGCTACGGCAGCCTCGTCGTCACCGCCTATGACAGCGTCGTTGTCGACGGGGTGAACGAGGCGGGGCTCGCGGGGCACCTGCTGTATCTGCCGGAAACCACAACCGCGCCGCGCGACCCGTCGAAGCCCGGGCTGAGCATCAGCCAGTGGCTCGCCTGGTATTTCGACAATTGCGCAACGGTGGCCGAGGCGGTCGAGCGCACACGGGCCGAGCCCTTCCAGCTGCGCATGGCGCATGAGCCGAGCAGCGGCAAATCAGGCACGATCCACATCGCGCTGAACGACCGCGGCGGCGACAGCGCGATCTTCGAGTGCATCAACGGGCGCATCAACATCTACCACGACCGCCGCTTCGTGGTGATGACCAACCAGCCGACCTTCGACAAGCAGCTCGAGAACCTGCGCCGCTTCCAGGGCTTCGGCGGGACGGAGCGGCTGCCGGGCACGCATGAGGCCGCCGACCGCTTCGTCCGCGCCGCCTACTACGTCACGCACCTGCCGACACCGCGGTCGCAGCGCGAGGCGGTGGCTGCCATCATGAGCGTGATGCGCAACGTCTCGGCGCCCTTCGGTCTCGCCGATCCGTCACGCCCCAACATCTCCACGACCATCTGGCGCAGCGTGATCAGCCTCGAGCAGCGGACGATGTATTTCGACGGCGTCTACAGCGCCAACGTGTTCTGGATGAACTACGGCCGCTTCGATTACGCACCCGGCGCCGGCGTCCGGAAGCTCACCGTCGTGGGCAATTTCGACCTGATCGGGGATGTCGGCGACCGCTTCGTGCCCGCCGACATCTTCCGGCCCGTGCCGTCCAACGAGTGAGCGGCGCGGCGGACTGTCCCCGCCTCCGTCCGGAGCCTGCGCCCGTCCTTTGAGGGGGGAGTGTTCCCAGGCGAGGGGGGCGCGCAGCGCCCCGCCTCTCACTCCGCCGTGATGTTGTTGGCGCGGATCAGGTTGCCCCATTTCTCGGCCTCCGCCGCCATGAAGCGCCCCAGCGCCTCCATCGGCGCGGCCGGCGCCGGTTCGGCGCCCAGCTCCACGATCCGCCGGCGCAGCGCCGCATCGGCGATGACCTGGCCATAGGCGCCATGGAAGCGCTCCAGCAGCGCCACCGGCGTGCCGCGCGGTGCCACCAGCGCGAACCAGGCGAAGGCTTCGAAGCCGGTGGCCCCCTGTTCGGCGGCCGTCGGCACCTCGGGCAGCGCGGCCGCGCGCGCGGGCGAGGTCACCGCCAGCGCGCGCAATTGCCCGGCCTGCACCTGCTGCAGCACATTCGGGATCAGCTGGAAGCTGGCCTGCACCCGCCCCGCCACCAGATCCGTCACCAATTGGCCGGTGATGCGGTAGGGCACATGCGTCATGCGCACATTCATCACCTGCTCGAACAGGGCGCCCGCGAGGTGCTGCGACGAGCCATTGCCGATCGAGCCGTAATTGATCTCGCCCGGCCGTGCCCGGGCCAGCGCCGCCAGCTCGGCGATGTTCTGCACCGGCAGGGAAGGGTGCACGACGACCAGGTTCGGCAGTGTGGCGATGAGGGCGATGGGCGCGAAGGCCGTCAGCGGATCATAGCCCATGTTGCGGAACAGGAACTGGTTCACCGCCAGCGGGCCGGAGGCGGCGAGCAGCAGCGTGTGGCCATCGGGCTCGGCGCGGGCGGCCGCCAGCGCGCCGAGGTTGCCGCTGGCGCCGGGGCGGTTGTCCACCACGAAGCGCTGGCCCAGCAGCTCGCCCATCCGCTCCAGCAGCAGCCGGCCGACGACGTCGCTCGCGCTGCCGCCGGCGAAGGGGATGATGACGTTCACCGGCCGGGCCGGCTGCGCCTGGGATGCCCTGCCAAGCGCGGGCAGGGCGAGGGTGGCCAGCGCCATGTGGCGGCGGTTCAGCATGCGGCGTCTCCCAGGGTCAGAGCTGGATCAGATGGTCCACGAAGCCCTTGTAGGTCTGCGATTTCGGCTTGGCCCGATCCGCCTCGTTCACATAATGGATGGAGGAGGTGCCGAGCAGCCGCGCGGGCAGGATCATCACGCGGATGAAGCGGCTCGGGCGGTCGGCGGCGGCTTGCGCAAAGACCGGGTCTGGGCCGGCCTCGAACCAGGCGCCGCCCGGGGCATGGGGGGTGGAATGGCCTTCCGTGTCGATGCGGATGCCGCCCTCGATCAGGCAACGGATGCCGGGGCCCTGGTGGGTGTGCAGGAAGGCGCAGCCGCCGGGCGGGAAGGCCACGCTGTCGCAGCGGATCAGCAGCTCCGGCGCCGGCAGGGTGATCGGGCAGGTCAGCTTGAGCAGGCTGCCGCCGGGGCAGGCCAGGGGCGGGGCGCTGCCCAGCGGCGCCAGCTCGAAGCGCCAGATCGCCGCGCCATGCGGGCCGGCCACAATCTCGCCGGCGCCCTGGCCATGCCAGGCCTGGTCATCGCTGAAGCTCGCCCCGCCGGCCGAAAAACCGCCATGCGCCGTGTAGAGCACGCGGTGCAGGCCATCCGCCGGCAAGGACCATGTCACCCCGGAGGAGAGCGTGTCCTCCAGCAGGCGCAGCTCATGCGTGGCGTGGTCGGGCGTTGGGCTCATGGGACGATCCTCGCGTTTTTCTCAGATTGCCGGGTTTGGTCGCGGCAGGGAAGCGGCAGCGCGCCCTGGCGGCCCCACTTGCGGGGCGAAGCTGCGCGCGCAATGAAGCGAGAAGGGAGAACCGAAATGATCCATCGCCGTCCATTCCTGCTGGCCACGCCCGCGCTTCTGCTGGCCGGTGGCGCCGCCGCTCAGGCCTGGCCGCAGCGCCCCGTGCGCATCATCGTGCCCTTCGGCCTCGGTGGCTCGGCCGATGTGGCGGCGCGTTTCCTGGCGGAGCCCTTGCAGCAGGCCTTCGGCCAGCCCTTCATCATCGAGAACCGGCCGGGCGCGGGGGCCACCATCGGCACCGACCAGGTGGCGAAAAGCCCGGCCGATGGCCAGACGCTGCTGCTGATGAGCAACACGCACACGGCGAACGAGACCCTGCTGCCCAACCGCCCCTATGTGCTGATGCGCGATCTGGCGCCGGTGGCGGCCATCAACATCGCCTATCACGCGCTGGTGGTGCACCCCTCGATCCAGGCGACCACCGTGCCCGAGCTGATCGCACTGCTGAAGGCCAATCCCGGCCGCTACGACTATGCGAGCAGCGGCCCGGGCACGCCCTATCACATCGCGGGCGAGGTCTTCCGCGCGATGGCCGATGTGCAGATGCAGCACATCCCCTTCCGTGGCTCGAACGAGGCGCGCACCGCCGTGATCTCCGGCCAGGTGCCCATCATGTTCGACGCCATTCCCACGATGCGCGAGCAGATCGCCGCCGGGCGCGTGCGCGGGCTCGCCACCAGCGGCCCGCAGCGGAATGTGCTGCTGCCCGAACTGCCCGCCGTGGCCGAGACGCTGCCGGGCTATGAGGCCTCGATCTGGCTCGGCCTCATGGCGCCCACCGGCACGCCGCGCCCCATCATCGAGCGCCTGAACACCGAGGTGAACCGCATCCTCAACCGCCCCGAAACGCGCGAGCGCCAGGCGGCGGCGGGCGCGCAGCCGCTGCCCATGTCGGTCGAGGAATTCGCGGCGTTCCTCACGCGCGACATCGAGCGCCAGCGGGAATGGATCCGCATGGCGCGGATCACCGCCGGGTGATCCGCTTCACGCTGAACGGCGCCGAAGTCGCGCATCCCGAGGGCGGCACGCTGCTGCAGGCGCTGCGCGGCGAATTCGCGCTGAACGGCCCGCGCTTCGGCTGCGGCGCCGAGGCCTGCGGGGCCTGCCATGTGCTGCTGGATGGAAGCTCCGTGCCCTCCTGCGCGCTGCCGGTGGAGGCCGTGGCCGGCCGGGCCGTCACCACGCTGGAAGGGCTCGGCACGCGCGCCGCGCCACATCCGTTGCAACGCGCCTTGCTGGAGGAACAGGCGGGGCAATGCGGCTTCTGCCTCTCCGGCATCCTGGTCACCGCCGAGGCCTTCCTGCGCGACAACCCCGCGCCGGATGAGGATGCGCTGCGCGTCGCGCTGGACGGGCATCTCTGCCGCTGCGGCAGCCACAACCGCATCCTGCGCGCCATCCTGCGTGCCGCTGAGGAAATGCGCGCATGAACCTCGCCTTTGCCGGCGCTGGGCCGGATGACAAGCCCAGGCTGCCCGGCAGCCTGCATGTGAATCGCCGCCTGGATCGCTGGATCAGCTTCCTCGCCGATGGCCGCGTCGCCATCCATCCGGGCAAGGTGGAGCTGGGGCAGGGGATCATCACCGCCCTGGCGCAGATCGCCGCCGAGGAGCTGGATGTGGCGCTGGACCGCATCCTGGTCACGCCCACCATCACCGGCAAAAGCCCGAATGAGGCCGTGACCTCGGGCAGCCTTTCCATCCAGGAGGGCGGCATGGCGCTGCGCCATGCCTGCGCCGATGCGCGCGCGCTCTGCCTTTCGGTGGCGGCGCAGGCGAGCGGCGTGGCGCTGGAGGATCTGCGCGTCGAGAACGGCGTCTTCCTGGGCCCCGATGGCCCCGTCGGCTCCTACGCCGCCATGGCCGAGCGCGATCTGCTGGATGCCGAGGCCTCGCCCGATGCGCGGCCCAAGCCGCCCGCGGAGCGGCGCGTGACGGGCGTTTCCGCGCCCCGCCTGGATTTGCCGGCCAAGATCTTCGGCGAGGCGCGCTTCATCCACGACCTGCGCTTCGCCGGCATGCGCCATGCCCGGATGATCCGCCCGCCCACGCCGGGCGCGCGGCTGCTGGAAGCGCCGCCCAGCGCGCTGCGCGATGGCGATGTGCTGGCCGTGATCGCCGACACCGAGGCTGCCGTCGAGCGCCTGGCCGAACGCGCCGCCCGCGCCGCGCGCTGGAGCGACGGCGCGCCCCTGCCCACGGATTGGCCCGCCTGGCTCGCCACCGCCCCCGGCGAGGAGAGCGTCGTCGCTGAAAAGGGCGAGGCAGCCCCCGCCGCGCAGCGCATCACGCGCCGCTTCTTCCGCCCCTTCATCGCGCATGGCTCGGTCGGCACATGCTGCGCCATCGCGGCGTTTGACGGCACCACCATGCGCGTCTGGAGCCACACCCAGGGGCCCTACAACCTCCGCGCCGATCTTGCCCTGGCGCTGAAGCTGCCGCCCGAGTCCATCATCGTCGAGCATGTCGAGGGCGCTGGCTGCTACGGCCATAATGGCGCGGATGACGTGGCGCTGGATGCCGCCATCTGCGCGCGGCTCAGTCCGGGCGCGCCGGTGCGCGTGCTCTGGTCCCGCGCGGAGGAACTGGCCGCGGCGCCGCAGTCGCCCGCCATGCTGGTGGAGATCGAGGCCGGGCTGGATGCGGCGCGCAACCTGAGCGGATGGCGCGTGCATGTGCGCTCCAACGGGCATTCCGGGCGGCCGGGCAGGGGGGCTGTGCCGGTCCTGCTGGCCGCGCCCTTGATGGAGGGCGGCCAGCCCATGCCCGCCTCCATCAACCCGCCTTTGGCGGGCGGCGGCGGCGCGCAGCGCAACATGGTGCCGCTCTATCGCCTGCCGGGCCTGTCCGCGACGATGACGCGCATCACCGAGATGCCCATCCGCACCTCCGCCCTGCGGGGCCTGGGCGCGCTCATCCATGTCTGGGCCATTGAGAGCGTGATGGAGGAATTGGCCGCCTTGGCCGGCGAGGATTCCATCGCCTTCCGCCTGCGCCATTGCGAGGATGAGCGCGCCGCGCATGTGCTGCGCGAAGCCGCCCGCATGGCCGGCTGGGGCCGCGCCTTGCCGGAAAACGAGGGCCTCGGCATCGCCGTCGCCCGCTACAAGAACACCGGTGCCTGGTGCGCCGTCGCCGCCCATATCCGCGCCGAGGAGCGCGTGCGCTGCGTGGCGCTCCATATCGCCTGCGACATGGGTGAGGTGATCAACCCGGATGGCGCGATCAACCAGATCGAGGGCGGCGCCATCCATGGCGTTTCCGTGGCGCTGCACGAGGCCACGCGCACGGATGGCACGCGCATCACCTCCGATTCCTGGGAGGCCTATCCGGTGCTGCGCTTCCGCGATGTGCCGCGCGTCAGTGTGAACCTGGTCCAGCGGCCTGAGGCGCCGCCGCTGGGCGCCGGCGAGGCCAGCATGGCGCCCACCATCGCCGCCATTGCGGGCGGCATCCACCAGGCGCTGGGTGTGCGCCCCGACCGCCTGCCCTTCACGCCGGAGAATCTCGTCTGATGACCAAGCTGCGCATCACGCTGGCCTGCACCCTCTCCGACCGCACGCGCCCCGTGCTGGATGGGCGCGTGCAAATCCCCGGCGTGGAGTTCATCGCCCTGCCTGGCGAGCCGGAGGACATCTTCAAGCGCGCCCTGCGCGACAAGGCCTTCGACGTGACCGAGCTTTCGATGGGCAGCCACATCACCACCACGGCGCGCGGCGACAGCCCCTATATCGGCGTGCCCATCTTCCTCTCCCGCGCCTTTCGGCATTCCGCCATCTATATCCGCACCGATCGCGGCATCAGCCGCCCCGACGACCTCGCCGGCCGCACCATCGCCCTGCCGGAATACCAGCAGACCGCGGCGCTCTGGGTGCGCGGCATCCTGCGCGAGACGCATGGGGTGGACACGCGCGCCATCAAATGGCGCATCGGCGCCGAGCGCATCGCCATCACCCTGCCGGATGGCTTCGACGTGGCGCCGCTCGGCGAAAGCCCCGAGCAGGCGCTGCGCGAGGGCCGCGTGGATGCGATGATCGGGCCGCGCCCGCCCGCGCCGCATCCGCAGATCGCGCGGCTCTTCCCGGATTATCCGGCGGCCGAAAAGGCGTGGTTCGCGCAAACCGGCTTCTTCCCGATCATGCATTGCCTGGCTGTCCGCCGCGACGTGGCGGAGGCCAATCCCTGGCTGCCGCTGGTGCTGTTCCGCGCCTTCGCCGAAGCGCGCCGCCTCTCGCTGGAAGAACTGCGCCTGGTGAATGTGCTGCGCGTCTCGCTCCCCTGGATCGCGGCCGCGATGGAGGAGCAGGAACGCGCCATGGGCGGCGATGTCTGGCCCTATGGCTTTGCCAAGAACCGCGAGGAGATCGCAGCGATGATCCGCTTTGCGCGGGCGGATGGGCTCGCGGCGCGGGATGTGACGCCGGAGGAGTTGTTTCATCCTTCCGTGCTGGCGGAGATGGCGTAAGCAAAAAAGGCCTCCGGCGGCTGGGGCCGGGGCCCCAGACCCCATTCCTTGGCGCCGACCTTGGAGGGCTGCGCGGTGTTGGGGTCTGGGGCCTCTCGGCCCCAGCCGCCGGAGGCCCTTCTTTCTGTTTTCGGGAGGCTTTGATGAACATCCTCATCGCCGGCGGCGGCATTGGCGGGCTGGGCGCGGCACTCGCCCTCGCGCAGCGCGGGCACAGCGTGCATGTCTTCGAGCGCACCACCGAATTCCGCGAGATCGGCGCCGGCATCCAGCTCGGCCCCAATGTCTTCAAGATGTTCGACCGGCTGGGCGTGCGCGACGCCATGCTGGACCTCGCCGCCCTCCCCAAGGCGCTGGTCATGCGCTGCGCCCTGCAAGGCCACGAGATCACCCGCGTGCCGCTGGGCGTGGGCTTCCAGGCGCGCTTCGGCCAGCCTTATGCCGTGATCCATCGCGGCGACATGCATGGCGTGCTGCTGCGCGCCTGCATGGCGCATCCTGGCATCCGGCTCACCACAGGCCGCGCCGCGCGCGACTACAGCCGCATCGGCAACCAGGTGGCGCTGTATTTCGAGGATGGCTCCAGCGAGCGCGGCGACCTGGTGATCGGCGCCGATGGCCTCTGGTCACGCATCCGCACCGCCATGCTGGGGGCGGAGAAGCCCGTGGTCTCCGGCCACATCGCCTATCGCGCCGTGCTGCCGATGGGCGAGGTGCCGGAGGGCATCCCGCGCGATGAGGTGCTGCTGCATGCCGGCCCGCGGCTGCATCTCGTGCATTACCCGCTGCGGCGCGGCGAGTTGATGAACCTCGTCGCCGTCTTCCACAGCGCCGAGTATTCCGAGGGCTGGGACCAGGCGGGTGACCCCGCGCTCCTGCAAAAGCACTTCGCCCGCACACGGCCCGAGGTGCGCGCCATGCTGGAGAAGATCGAGACCTGGAAATACTGGGTGCTTTGCGACAGAGAGCCGAAGCGCGGCTGGCAGGATGGCAGCGCCGTGCTGCTGGGCGATGCCGCGCACCCCATGCTGCAATACCTGGCCCAGGGGGCGAATATGGCGCTGGAAGATGCGCTCTGCCTCGCCGACATGCTGGACGCGCTGCCCATTCCGCAGGCCCTGCCGGCTTATGAAAATGCCCGTGTGCTGCGCACCGGCCGCGTGCAATCCATGGCGCGCCTCTATGGCGAGATCTACCACGCCGCCGATGTGCGGGCCGAGCTGCGCGACGCCATGCTGATGGGCCGCGCGCCGGAAGCCGCCTGGGAGGGCATGGCCTGGCTTTACGATGGGCCGGATTGGCAGGCACCATGACCTCCAAACACGGAGGAATCGGCAGATGCAACTCACCCTCAATGGGCGGAAGGCCCTGATCACGGGCGGCTCCAAGGGCCTGGGCCTCGCCATGGGCCTGGCCTTCGCCAAGGCTGGCGGGCATGTGGCGCTGGTGGCCCGCGGCGCCGAGGCGCTGGAGGCCGCGAAGGCCGAGATCCAGGCCGCCGCCCCCGCCGCGCGCGTCGCCGCCATTCCGGCCGATATCCGCACGGCCGAGGGCTGCGCCGCCGCCGCTTCCGCTGCCGCCGCGGCCATCGGGCCGATTGATATCCTGGTGAACAATGCCGGCACCTCCCAGCGCGGGCCCTTCCTCGATATCACCGACGCGCTTTGGGAGGATGACCTCAACCTCAAGCTTATGGCGGCCGTGCGCCTCTGCCGCGCCGTGCTGCCGGGCATGCGCGAGCGGCGCTGGGGGCGGATCATCAATGTGCTCAATATCGGGGCAAAGGCGCCGCTGGCGACCTCGACGCCGACGAGCGTGAGCCGCGCCGCCGGCATGGCGCTGACCAAGGCGATGGCGAATGAATACGCGCCCGACAATGTGCTGGTGAATGCCCTGCTGGTCGGCATCATCGAGAGCGACCAATGGGTGCGCCGCCACGCCGCCGACAAGCGCAACATCACCTGGGAGGAGTGGAAGGAGGAGCAGGGCCGCTCCGTGCCCCTGGGCCGCATCGGCAAGGCCGAGGAATTCGCCGCCATGGCGCTGATGCTGGCGAGCGAGCAGGGGGGGTACGTGACCGGCACGGCGATCAATGTGGATGGTGGGCGGTCGCCCGTCGTCTAAGCTTGCCTGAAATTCAGGCATGGAACGAGGGGCGCTGCCCACACCCTTTGAGTGAAGGTGCAGGAAACCCCGTTTCCTGCTGGGAGAGCGCGAGAGGGCAAAGCCCTTTCGCAAGCTGGCACAGCACATGCATGAGCGCCGCCCGACTCAAGGGAGCGCCCCATGGCCAAAATGTTCAACCGCCTTACCGCCGCCGATCTTTGCGCCTGCGGCATCAGCCACGCCCAAGGTTTCGTCTGCGCCGAGGAAGCCCCGGCGGATGGCACCGGCGAACTCGGCCGCGCCGTGAACGAGGCGGCGATCCGTGCCGCCTTCCCCGAGCCGGAAACCCGCCGCAACCTGCTCACCGCCTTCGGCGCCGGCACGCTGCTCGCCGCCATCGAGGGCTTCCTGCCCTTGCAGAACGCGCGCGAAGCCATGGCCCAGGCGACCGGCACGCCCGAGAAGCGCGACCTGAAGATCGGCTTCATCCCCATCACCTGCGCCACGCCCATCATCATGGCTGACCCGATGGGCTTCTACCGCAAGCACGGGCTGAATGTGGAAGTGATCCGCACCGCCGGCTGGGCGGTGATCCGCGACCGCTCCATCGCGCGCGAGTATGACGCCGCGCATATGCTCGCACCCATGCCGGTGGCCATGTCGCTCGGGATCGGCGTGGCGAACCCGATCCCCTTCGCGGTGGCGGCGATCGAGAACATCAACGGCCAGGCCATCACCCTGGCCAACAAGCATCGTGAGCGGCGCAACCCGGCCGATTGGCGCGGCTTCCGCTTCGCCGTGCCCTTCGATTTCTCGATCCACAACTACCTGCTGCGCGCCTATGTGGCGGAGGCCGGGCTCGATCCGGACCGCGACATCCAGATCCGCTCCGTGCCGCCGCCGGAGATGGTGGCCAATCTGCGCGCCGACAACATCGACGGCTTCCTCGGCCCCGACCCGTTCAACCAGCGCGCGGTCTTCGACGGCGTGGGCTTCATCCACATCCTGACGCGCGAGCTGTGGGACGGGCATCCCTGCTGCGCCTTCGCCGTGCCGCGCAGCATGATCACCGACACGCCCAACACCTATGCCGCGCTGCTGCGCGCCATCGTCGAAGCCACGGCCTATTCCGACAACCAGGCGAACCGCGTCGAGGTGGCGACGGCGATCCATGGCCCGAACTATCTGAACCAGCCGCTGACCGTGGTGCAGCAGGTGCTGACCGGCACCTTCGCGAATGGGCTCGGCCAGGTGGTGCGCCAGCCCAACCGCATCGGCTTTGACCCGTTCCCCTATCACTCCATGGCGGTCTGGATCCTCACCCAGATGCGCCGCTGGAACCAGCTGCAGCGGGATGTGGATTGGCGCGCGGTGGCAGAGCAGACCTTCCTCGCGCTGGATGCCGGCCGCGTGATGCGCGACCTCGGGATGCCGGTGCCGGCCAATGCGATGCGCGTCGAGACCATCCTCGGCAAGCGCTTCGATCCGACGCAGCCGGAAGCCTATATGGCCAGCTTCGCGATCAAGCGGAACTGAACCCATGACCACCACAGTTCCGGTGTGGCGGGCCGCCCTGCTTTCGGCCGCGCTGCTCTTCGCCCTGTTGTTCGCCTGGGAAATGGCCGTGAAGGGTGGCGCCACGACTGGCGCCCCCACGGTGGATCCCGAGCTGGCGGCGCTGCTCAGCCCCGAGGCCGCGCGCGGCGGGCAGACGGCGATGCCGGCGCCCTCCGATATCGGCAAGCGCCTGGTCGAGCTGCTGAGCGACCCCTTCCACCAGCGCGGCACGAATGACCAGGGCATCGGCATCCAGATCGCCTGGTCGCTCTGGCGCGTCATGGCGGGCTTCCTGCTGGCGGCGGTCATCGCCATTCCGCTTGGCTTCGTGATCGGCATGTCGCCGCTGCTCAATGCCGCGCTGAACCCCTTCATCCAGGTGCTGCGGCCGGTCTCGCCGCTCGCCTGGATGCCACTCGCGCTCTACACGATCAAGGACAGCAACATCTCCTCGATCTTCGTGATCTTCATCTGCTCGATCTGGCCGATGCTGCTGAACACGGCCTTTGGCGTGGCCACGGTGCGCAAGGAATGGCTGAACGTGGCGCGCACGCTGGAAGCCGGCCGCTGGCGCACGGCGATGCGCGTGATCCTGCCGGCCGCGGCACCCACCATCCTGACCGGCATGCGGATTTCCATCGGCATCGCCTGGCTGGTCATCGTGGCGGCGGAGATGCTCGTGGGTGGCACGGGCATCGGCTACTGGGTGTGGAACCAGTGGAACAACCTCTCCATCGCGGACATCGTCATCGCGATCCTGATGATCGGGCTGGTGGGGTTGGCGCTGGACCGGCTGCTGGGCTTCATCGCCCAGGCCGTGGCCTGGCAGGAATAGCAACATGCAAGACCAGGCTCAGCAGGTGCGGCGCGCGCACGGAGAATCCGCGCCGAACAGGCGCGGCGGAACGCTTCAGCGTTCCGAAGGCAAGGGCGCGGGCGCGGCCGCCCGCCGTCTGAGGGGCGTCATGCCATGACGCAGAGAATAGTTTCCGTCGAGGGAATCGCGCGCAAATTCCCAGGGCTGACGGTGTTCCAGAATGTCTGGTTCGGCATCGAGCGCGGGGAATTCGTCTGCCTCGTCGGGCATTCGGGCTGCGGCAAGACGACCATCCTGAACATCCTCGCGGGTCTTGATACGCCAAGCGACGGTGTGGTGCTGGTGGATGGCAAGGAGATCACGGGCCCCTCGCTCGACCGTGCCGTGATCTTCCAGGGCCATGCGCTGATGCCCTGGCTGACGGCCGAGCAGAATGTCGCCTTCGCCGTCTCCTGCCGGAATCCCTCCTGGGACAAGGCGCGCGTGCGCGATGCGGCGCGCGAGGCGCTGGCGCGTGTCGGCCTGACGCAGGCGGCCGAGCGCAAGCCCTCGCAGCTTTCGGGCGGCATGAAGCAGCGCGTGGGCATCGCGCGCGCGCTCTCGGTCAATCCGAAGCTGCTTCTGATGGATGAGCCGTTTTCCGCGCTGGATGCGCTCACGCGCGGTTCGCTCCAGGAAGAGGTTTCGCGCCTGGTCACCGATGCGGGGCAGACCGCCTTCATGATCACGCATGACGTGGATGAGGCGATCCTGCTCGCCGACCGCATCCTGCTGATGACCAACGGCCCCGAGGCACGGGTGGCGGAGGTGGTGCATAACCGCCTGCCGCGGCCGCGCACCCGGGCCGATCTGCACCACATGCCGGGCTATCACCCGCTGCGCGATCACATCATGGACTTCTTGATCACGCGCAGCCGGACTTTGGCGGGCACGCCGCCCGCCGATTACGACGCCCGGAACCCGCCCGTTGTTGAACTCGGCGGCTGATTTCAACTTCAACCCCCAGGGTCCGGCCGCAAGGCGGCCGGCGGCGCCCCAGGGACCATGCCACCGGCGCGACCGCCGCGCGCCGAAGCCAAGCTGGTCGTCCGACTGCACGCTGTCAGCGTGACGCCAGCGCCGGCGATTGAGGAAAGAAAAATGACGCGCGCTCAACTCACGGAAAAGATTCTCGACATCAAGCGCGAGAAGGCCTGGACCTGGAAATACATCTGCGAGGAGATCGGCGGCATGTCGCCCACGCTCATCGTCGGCGCCCTGATGGGCCAGATGAAGCTGGTGAAGCCGCTCGCCGCCAAGGCCGCCAAGCTCTTCGGCCTCTCCGAGGTCGAGGAGCGGATGCTGAACGAGGTGCCCTATCGCGGGACGCCCATGCCCCCGACCGACCCGCTGATCTATCGCTTCTACGAGATGGTGATGGTGAACGGCCCGGCCTGGAAGGCGCTGATCGAGGAGGAATTCGGCGACGGCATCATGTCCGCCATCGATTTCGACTTCGATTTCGAGCGTGTCGCGAACCCCAAGGGCGACCGCGTGAAGATCACCATGTCCGGCAAGTTCCTGCCCTACAAGTATTACGGGAATGAGCAGGGCATCCCCGACTACGGCTTCAAGGAAGAGTAAGCCGTCTTCGCGCCGGCCCGATCTGGTGCTTTATCCCTCCCGAGGTCTCTCGGGAGGGTTTTTCATGTCTGCGGAATTGACGGTCGGCATCGCGGGGCTCGGCGCCATCGGGCTGCATCTGGCGCGCGCGCTGGACCAGGGCGTGCAAGGGCTGCGCCTCGTCGCCGTCAGCGCCAAGGACCAGGCCAAGGCCGCGGCCAATATCGCCGGCTTTGCCAACAAGCCGGCCATCGTGCCGCTCGCGCAGCTCGCCGAGTTGGCGGATATCGTGGTTGAAGCCGCCCCCGCCGCCGTCTTCGAGGAAGTGGCCTCGGCCGCCATCGAACGCGGCCGCATCTTCGTGCCATCCTCCTGCGGCGCGCTGCTGCCGCGCATGCATCTGGTGGAGCGCGCGAAGCAGACGGGTGCGCGGATCATCGTGCCCACCGGCGCGCTGCTGGGCCTCGATGCCGTGCGCGCAGCGGCCGAGGGGAATGTCTCCTCCGTCACCATCGAGACGCGCAAGCCGCCGGGTGGCCTGGTCGGCGCGCCCTATCTGGACATCCACAAGATCGACGTGCTGGCGATCACCACGCCCACCATGATCTTCAAGGGCAATGCCTTTGACGCCGCGCAGGGCTTCCCGGCCAATGTGAACGTCGCCGCCGCCCTGGCGCTGGCCGGCATCGGGCCGGAGCGCACCATGGTGGAAATCTGGGCGGACCCGGCGATGACGCGCAACCAGCACACCATCCGCGTGGAAAGCGCCGAAGTGCGCCTGACCATGACGATCGAGAATGTGCCGAGCGTGGAAAACCCCCGCACCGGCAAGATCACGCCGCTTTCCATCCTCGCCTGCCTGCGCGGGATGACGAGCACGCTCAAGGTCGGCAGCTGAGGCTTGCGCCCGGGCCGGGGGCGCGCAAGCCTGGGGGTTCCGGAGAGGAAACACCCCATGCGAAACATCGCGCTCACGCTGGCCCTCTTGGCCACACCCGCCGCCGCGCAGGTGGCCCGCTTCGAGATGGAAGCGCCCAGCCCCGCCTATGCCGGCGCCAGCTTCGGCGCGGCCGGCGCCTATGAGCTGATCCGCGGCCGCGCGACCATCGCCCTCGACCCCGCCGATCCGCGCAATGCCGTCATCGCCGATATCGCGCTCGCCCCGCGCAATGCGGCGGGCCGCGTGGAGGCGGTGGCGGATGTGCTGATCCTGCGCCCGACGGACCCCGCGCGCGCCAATGGCACGCTGCTGGTGGAGCCGCCCAATCGCGGCCGGCAGATCATCGGGCAATTGCTGAATGACGCGCCGGGCGCCAGCAATGGCCGCTACGCGACCGCCGCCGATGCCGGCAATGGCTGGATGTTCCGCCAGGGCTACACCCTCGCCTGGATCGGCTGGCAGGGCGACCCGACGCCGGGGCAGGGGATGCGCGTCCAGGTGCCGCGCGTGCCCAATGTGACCGGCCCCGTGCGCGATGAATTCGTCTTCGACAACACGACCAACCCCGCGACCAGCCAGCTCACCTACGAACTGGCCGACCCCTCCAGCCTGCGCGTCACGACGCGCTCCCGCACCGAGGATGCGCGCGCCACGCCGGCCGGGCTCTCGGTGGCCGTGACCGCGCCGGGCCGCATCGCCATCAGCCGGCCCGAGGGCTTCGCCGCCGGCGATATCTACGAGGTCACCTACACGGCGCGCGATCCGGGCGTGATGGGCATGGGCTTCGCCGCCTTCCGCGACGTGGCGGCGGCGCTTCGGCACGGGGAGGCGCCGGGCAACCCGCAGGCGGGGCGCGGCTCGGCGCGGGCGGTGACGCTCGGCGTCTCGCAATCCGGCCGCTTCCTGCGCGATGCGGTCTATCTCGGCTTCAATGAGGACACGGCCGGGCGCCAGGTCTTCGACGCCATGGTGCCGCATATCCCCGGCGCGCGGCGCACCGACATGAATGCCCGCTGGGCGCAGCCCGGCCGCAACCCCTCGGACCACACGGACCGCCTCTATCCGGCCGACCAGTTCCCCTTCACCTATGCCGACACCACCGACCCGCTGAGCGGCGTGACCGACGGGCTGCTGCGCCGCTGCACCGAGCGCCGCAATTGCCCGCGCATCATGCAGACGGATAGCGAGTTCGAGTTCTGGGGCGCGCGCGGCTCCCTGACGGTGACGGATGCGGCGGGCGGGCATGTCGCGCTGCCGGCCAATGTCCGCGCCTATATGTTCACCGGCCACCCGCATTACGCCACGGCCGATGCCTGGGCCAATCAGGGCCGGCTTTGCGCCATGCCGCTGAACCCGCTCCAGGCCGGCGCGCCCATGCGGGCGCTGATGGTGGCGCTGGAGGCCTGGATGCGGGAAGGGGTGGAGCCGCCCGCCTCGCGCACCCCCACCGTCGCGGATGGCACGCTGCGCCCCTCGGGCCTGGGCGCGCCGGGGCAGCGCATCACGGCCTTTCCCTTCCCGTCCTTGCCCGGGCTGGTGGCGCCCGATTCATTGACGCCCGCGCCGCGGCTGGACCTGACCACGCTGCCGCCGCGCATCATCGGGACCTATCCCGTGCTGGTGCCCACGCTGGACGCGGATGGCAACGCCGTGGCCGGCATCCGCCTGCCGGTGATCGCGGCCCCGCGCGCCACCTACACGGGCTTCAACCCGCGCGCGGCGGGCTATGGGGCGGGCGCGCTCTGCACCAACCAGGGCGCCGTCCTGCCCTTCGCCGCCACGCGGGCCGAGCGGGAGGCGCGGAATGACCCGCGCCCCTCCATCGCCGAGCGCTGGCCGGACCAGGCCGCCTATGTGGCGGCGGTGCAGGCCAGCGCCGCGCGGCTGGTCGCCGAGCGGCTGCTGCTGGCGGAGGATGCCGAGGCCATGGTGGCCGCGGCCGCGGCCGGGACGCTGGCGCGGCTGCGATAGAGGCTGACAAGGCCCCAGGCCCCAGCTGTTGATCAGGCTGGGGATGTCTCGGCCTCAAGGAAAGGGGTTTGGCCCCAGCCGCCGGAGGCCCACTTCCTTTGAGGCGTCACGGCCAGAAGGAATGGTTGCCGGCACAGGCCGGGCCGTGATCGGCCTGGTCTGAATGACAGCGTTTCTTGCCGGGAGAGCGCGAGAGCACGAAGCCGATCGCATTCCGCGCCGCGCCGGCCGACCTGGAGCGTGATGCGTTCACATGCGTTCACTCCGCACGCTCCAGACTTTGCTGAGAGGCTGCTTCAGCCTCTCGGCGATTCCGCCTCAACGCATCACGCTCTATAGCCAGATCTGCGCCACGCCCAGCGCGGGCGCGCCGCTCAGGACCAGCTCGAAATCCGCGAGACCATCGCCGCTCACATCGCCGGCGAGCACGCCGCCGGCATAGCGCAGCTGCCCCGCCGTCGCCGTAAAGGCGCCGGCGCCGAGCCAGGTGAAGGCCTGGTCGCCCGCCAGCAGGCTGTTCGCATCCAGCGCGGTCAGATCCAGCGCATCGCCCGCGGCGGCCGAGAAATCCACGAGGATGTCGCGCGTGGCGCCCCCCGCGGCACTCTCCGCGATCGCCAGGAAGCGGAAGACATCCGCCCCTGCCTGGCCTTGCAGCCGGTCCTGGCCAAGGCCGCCGATCAGCGTATCCGCCCCCGCGCCGCCCAGCAGCGTGTCGTTCCCCGCATCGCCCAAGAGCAGGTTGTCGCCCGCATTGCCGGTGATGCGGTTGGCCAGCGCATTGCCGGTCCCGCTCAGATGCGCGGTGCCGGTCAGGGTGAGCTGCTCCAGCTCCGCCCCCAGGGTGAAGCTGACCGAGGCGAGGACGAGATCCAGCCCGCCGCCTGCCAGTTCCAGCGCCACATCGCCCAGATGGTCCACAATGTAGCGGTCATCCCCGGCGCCGCCCTGCATCTCGTCGGCCCCGCCACCGCCATCCAGGCTGTCCTGGCCATCGCCGCCGATCAGCCTGTCCTCGCCGAGCCCGCCATACAGGGAATCGGAGCCGCCTTCGCCGGCCAGGAGATTGCCGGCCGCATTGCCGGTGATGCGGTTGTCCAGCGCATTGCCGGTCCCGCTCAGCGGGGCCAGGCCGGAGAGGACCAACTGCTCCACCGCCTCGGGCAGGACATAGGTGATGCTGGCAGTGACAAGGTCGAGTCCCCCATCCGCCAGTTCCATCACCAGATCGCCGGCCTCATCCACGGTGTAGCGGTCATTCCCAGCCCCGCCTTCCATACGGTCGGCGCCCGCCCCGCCATCCAGCCGGTCATCGCCGGCGAGGCCGAGCAGCGTGTCGCTCCCGCCACGGCCGCGCAGCAGATCCCCGAGCGGGCCGCCGGTCAGGAGCTCATCGCCGGCCCCGCCCGTGGCATTCGTGACCTCGGCCACATCCAGCACGGTGATGCTCACGGCCTGTTCGGTGACGCGGCTGCCATCGCTCACCCGCAGCAGCAGCTCATGGATATTGTCCGCCCCGGCATCGCGCGGCCTTTCGTGATCCGGCGCCGCGCGGAAGCGGATCGCGCCCGTCGCATCCACGGTGAAGAGCGCCGCATCCGCGCCCGCGAGCGACCAGGTGAGCGTGGTGCCCGCATCCGGGTCTTCCGCGCCGGCCTGCAGGACGATGCCCGTGCCATTCTCGCTGAAGCTCGCCGTGCCATTGGTGGTGATGCGCGGTGCCTCATTCACATCGGTGACCGTGATGGTGAGGAAGCGCTGCGCCGTCAGGCCGCCATCCGAGGCGATGAGGGTGACGTCATAGCCATTGTCGCCGCCCGCATCCTGCGGCGCCTCGAAATCGGGCGTTTCCCGGAAGCGCAGGGCCCCGGCCGCATCCAGGGTGAAGCGCGCGGCATCGGCCCCGGCCAGGGACCAGATGAGGCGCGCCCCCGCATCCGGGTCGCTCGCCGTGGCCTGGTGGATGATGCCCGCCTCGTTCTCGCTGACGCTGGCCGTGGCGCCGGAGGTGATGAGCGGCGCCTCATTGGCGTCGGTCACCGTCAGGGTCAGTGCCTGCCGCACCGTCTGCGTGCCGTCCGAGACGACGAGGATCAGCGCATGGCCATTATCGGCCCCGGCATCGCCCGGCGCCTCGAAATCGGGCGCGGTGACGAAGCTGAGGGCGCCCGTGGCATCCAGGGTGAAGAGACCGGCATCCTCCCCTTCCAGCGACCAGGTGAGGCGCGCCTCCGCATCCGGGTCGCGCGCCATGGCCTGATAGGCGATGCCGCTGCCATTCTCGGTGAAGCTGGCCGTCACGGGCGAGGTGATGGCCGGCGCCTCGGGCGCATCGGTGACGCGGATGGAAATTGCCTGCCGGTCCGCGAGCCCGCCATCCGAGGCGATGAGGGTGACGGCATAGGCATTGTCGCCATCCGCATCCCGCGGCGCCTCGAAATCCGGGGCGTCGCGGAAGCGCAGGGCGCCTGTGGCATCCAGGGTGAAGAGCGCGGCATCCGCCCCGGCCAGGGACCAGGTGAGGCTCGCCCCCGCATCCGGGTCCGTCGCCATGGCCTGATAGGCGATGCCGGTGCCGTTCTCGGCGAAGCTGCCCGCGGCGCCGGAGGTGATCCGCGGCGCCTCGTTCACATCGGTCACGGTGATGCGCAGCGCCTGGCTCGCGCTGATCGCGCCATCGGAGGCGATCAGGATCACCTCATGCCCATTGTCGCCGCCGGCATCGCGCGGCGCCTCGAAATTCGGGGCGGCGGCGAAGCGCAGGGCGCCCGTGGCATCCACGGTGAAGAGCCCCGCATCCTCTCCGGCCAGCGACCAGTTCAGGCTCGCCCCCGCATCCGCATCACGCGCCTCCGCCTGATGCACGATCCCGGTGCCGTTCTCGGCAAAGCGGGCCGTGGCGGCGGAGGTGATGACCGGCGCCTCATTCGCGTCGGTGACGGTGATGAGCAGCGCCTTCTCGCCGCGCAGCGCGCCATCCGAGGCGATGAGCGTGACGGCGTGGCGCGCATCGCGCGGCGCCTCGAAATCGGGCGGGGCCAGGAAGCGGATCGCGCCCGTCGCATCCACGGTGAAGAGGGCGGCATCGGCGCCTTCCAGCGACCAGATGAGGGGGCTGCTGCCCTCGGGATCCGTCGCGCTGCCCTGGTAGGCGATGCCGCCGCCATTCTCGGCGAAGCTGGCCCCCGCTCCCGAGGTGATGATCGGCGCCTCATTCACCGGGGTCACGGTGATGGTGATGGCGAAGCCCACGCCGGAGAGGCCATCGGCGACGGTGACGACCAGGTCATGCACATTGTCGCCGCCGAGATCGCCCGGCGCCTCGAAATCCGGCGTGGCCTTGAAGCGGATCGCCCCCGCCGCATCCAGGGTGAAGAGCGCGGCATCGGCGCCACTGAGCAACCAGGTGAGGGTGCTGCCAGAATCCGGATCGGTCGCGCTGGCCTGATAGGCGATGCCGCTGCCATTCTCGGCGAAGGTGACGGCGCGGGCCGAGGTGACGACCGGCGGGCGGTTGGGCACCACCGCATTCTCGATCACCACGCCGGCGCTGGCGAGGCCGAGATGGGTGCCGATGGCATCCGAGAGCCGGAGGACGAAGCCTTCCTCCAATTCGGAGAGCATGTCGCCCGCGATCTGCAGGGTGACGCTGCGGCTCGCCTCGCCGGCGGCGAAGCTGACCAGCCCGCCGGGCAGCGCGCCGCCCAGGAAATCGGCGCCGCTGGCCGGGTTGGCGCCCTGGCCGGCCACCGCCCAGCGGATCAGGGCCGAGCCGCCGACATCGCCGCTGCGGGTGAGGGTGAAGGTGACATCCGTGCTGCCCGAAAGCGCCTCGGCCACGCGGGCGGGCGCGGCGCTGATCGAGGTGGTGTTGAGCGGGGAAAAGCCGGCCGGATAGCTGGTGCCGAGGCCGGGCAGCACCTCGGCCAGGCGCACCGTGCCGCCTTCCGTGCCATCGGTGACCCAGATGCTCCCGCCCGCAGCGCCCGTGCCGTCATTGGCGCCGAACAGCAGCCTGCCATCGGGCAGGGCGGTGAAGTCGCGCGGGTCGCTGCCATAGGCGACGCCGTTGGCGGTGGGCCGGATATCGGCCACGAGGCTGGTGCCGGCGGCGGTGCCATCGGTCACCCAGAGCTCGGTCCCGTGGGTGCCGTCATCGGCGCCGAACATCACCCGGCCATCGGCCAGCCGGCCGAAGCCGTTGGAATAGGTGGTGCCGAAGGCGCTGCCGCCCGGGTTGATGTCGGCCAGGCGCGAGGTGCCGGCCGCGCTGCCATCGGTCACCCAGAGCTCGATATCGCCGGTGGAATCCTCGGCGCGGAAGAGCAGGCGCCCGCCCAGCGCGGCGAAGATGCCGCCCGCCTGGTAGTTGGAGCGCAGCACCGGCAGATCGGCCAGCATGGAGGTGCCGGCGGCGCTGCCATCGGTCACCCAGAGCTGCCGCAGCGCCTCCGCGCTGAAGACCAGCCGCCCATCCCCCAGCGCGGTGAAGCCCGTGGGCTCGCTGCCAAGGATGCCGGGGAGGATATCCTTCACCAGCGACGTGCCGGCGGTGGTGCCATCGGTGACCCAGAGCTCGCGGTCCTGGCGCGTGGAGGTGGCGCTGAACACCGCCCGCCCATCGGCCAGCAGCGTGAGTTCCAGCGGCTGGCTGCCGGCCGCGCCGGGGCGGAGATCCGCCACGCGCTGCGTGCCGGCGGCGGTGCCGTCGGTGCTCCAGAGCTCGGCCCCCGTGCTGCCATCCTGGGCCAGGAAAACCAGACGGCCATTGCCCAGCGCGGTGAAGCCCGCGGGCGAGGAGGCGCCCGCGCCCGGGTTGATATCGGCCAGCAGCGAGGTGCCGGCTTGCGTGCCATCCGTCACCCAAAGCTCGCCGCCGCGGGTGCCGTCATCCGCGGCGAAGGCGAGGCGCCCATCGGCCAGGCGGGTGAAGCCCGCCGGGTCGCTGCCCGCACCTGGATTGATCTCGACGAGGAGGGAGGTGCCGGCGGCGGTGCCGTCCGTCACCCAAAGCTCGCGATCCGTGCCATCGGTCAGGCCGCCGAACACAACGCGGCCATCCAGCAGCCCGGCGAGGTGCTGCGGCCCGAGGCCGTAGCCCGGCGTGGCGGCGCCCGTGTCCTGCACCAGGGAGGTGCCGGGGGCGGTGCCGTCCGTCACCCAAAGCTCGGCGCCCGTCCCAGGCTCGAAGCCCAGGAAGACGAAGCGCAGCGCCGTGTCGTCATTGCCGATCAGGCTGCTGGCGCTGGCCGTGATGAGCGAGGCGCCGCTCGGGTTGGAGAGGGTGACGGTGAAGCCCTCATCCGCCTCGGCCAGGGCATCGCCGGCGAGCTGGAGGGTGATGCTGCGGCTGGTCTCGCCCGGCGCGAAGAGCACCGTGCCGCTGGGCAGCACGCCGCCCGCGAAATCGCTGGCCTGGGCGGCGGCGGTGCCGCTGCCGGTGACGGCCCAATCCGCGCTGGCGCTGCCCGTGGCATCGCCCAGCCGCGTGACGGTGAAGGTCACGCTGGTGGCGCCGGACTGGCCCTCCACCACGCGCGCGGCGGGGGCGGCGATGGCCAGGCCCGCATCGTCATTCAGGATGCTGACGCTGACCGTGCTGCGCAGCAGCGAGGCCCTTACCGGATCCGCGAGGGTGAGGGTGAAGCCCTCATTCGCTTCATGCAGCGCATCGCCCGCCAGTTGCAGGGTGATGGTGCGGATGGTCTCGCCCGCCCTGAAGCTGACCAGGCCCGAGGGCAGCACGCCGCCCGCGAAATCCGCCGCATCGGCCGGGTTCGCCCCGCTGCCGGCGACCGACCAGGCGGCGCTCGCCACCTCTGCGGTCAGGCCCGTGCGGATCACGGTGAAGGTGACGGTTGTGCCGCCCGAATGCCCCTCGGTGACGCTGGCCGGCCCGCTGACCGAGATCGCCGTTCCGAGCGCGGTGAAGCCGCCAGGGTAGCTGTTCCCCGCGCCCGGATGGATGTCCCGCAGCAGGATCGTACCGGACGCGGTGCCGTCGGTGATCCAGAGTTCCTTGCCAGAGCCGGTCTGCGCGCTGAACAGGACACGGCCATCGGCCAGCGCCTTGAATCCCTCGGGATGGCCGCCGACCCCGCTGCCCGCGGGGTAGAGATCCGCCAGCAGCGAGGTGCCGGCGGCGGTGCCATCCGTCACCCAGAGTTCGCGGCCTGCCGAGGAATTCTCGGCGCTGAAGACCAGCCTTCCATCGCCCAGTGGCGTGAAGTCGCTTGGCCGGCCGCCATCCTCGCCCGGGGCGATGTCGGCCAGCAGGGAGGTGCCCGCGGCGGTGCCATCGGTCACCCAGAGTTCATCGCCGTGCAAGCCGTCATCGGCGCTGAAGACCAGGGCGCCGTTGCGCGCCAGGGTGAAGCGCTCGGCATCGCTGCTGCGCGAACCCTGCCGGATGTCTGCGATCAGGCGGGTGCCCGCGGCGCTGCCGTCCGTGGTCCAGAGCTCGGCGCCCAGGCTCTCGCCGCGGGCGGAGAAGACCACCTGCCCATTCGCCAGCGTGCCGATGCCGGAGACCCTGTCGAGGGCGATCTCTGCCCCGCTGGCGGGGTCTCGGGCGGTGAGGGGGCTGGTGCCGCCATAGGTGCCGTCGGTGACCCAGGGCGTGGTGTAGCTCCCGACGATGCTGCCGAAGAGCGACCGCCCGCCGGAGAGCTGGGCCGTCCCGACCCAGGGGTCGAGCCGCTCATTGTTCAGGACGGTGGTGCCGGCCTCCGTGCCATCCGTCACCCAGATGCCCAGGCCCTCGGTGTCGAAGATCAGCCGCCCATCGGGCAGCGCCGTGAAGCCGTAGGGATCGCTGGAGTCCGGCCCCGGATTCAGGTCCACCACGCGGGAGGTGCCGCCCGCCGTGCCATCCGTCACCCAGAGCTCCCGCCCGGTCAGCCCGTCATCGGCGGAGAAGACCGCGCGGCCATCGCCCAGCCGGGTGATGTAGCGCGGGTCGCTGCCATCATAGCTGGCATCGGGCCCCTGCCGCAGCACCGCGACGCGCATCGTGCCGCCGAAGCTTCCGTCCGTGACCCAAAGCTCCCTGCCCTGGCTCGTCAGGCCGGCGCTGAAGACGACGCGGCCATCGCCCAGCCTGGCGAATTCATCGGGGAAGCTGCTGCCGAAGGGATCGGGATCGCGCAGCAGGGAGGTGCCGGCCTCGGTCCCATCGGTGATCCAAAGCTCCGTCGTGCCGATCGGCGCTTCGCTCGCGCGGAAGACGACGCGCGTGGCGGGGCCGTCATCCTCGCGGATGATGCCGCCCGCCACCTTCTGGCTGAAGCCCAGCTGGAAGGGGTGGCTGAGCGTGACCTGGAAGGCCTCGTCGCCCTCGACGAAGCGGTCCGCCGCCACCGCGATGGTGATGGTCTGCAGCGTCTCGCCCGGCTGGAAGACCACGGGCCCCTGCGGGAAGGCGCCGCCCAGGAAATCCTCGGCCTCGGCCGGGTTGTCGCCCATCCCCGTCACCGTCCAGGTGGCCAGGCCCAGGCGGGAGGCGTCGCCGATGCGGGTCACGGTGAAGGTGAAGAGGGTGGTCCCGGATTGCCCCTCCTGCTGCACCGAGACATCGCCCGCGATGGCGAGCCCGGCATCGTCATTCACGATGGTGGTCACGACGCTGGGCTGGGCGAGGGAGGCGCCGAGCGGGTTGGAGAGGGTGACGGCGAGGGCCTCGTCGGCCTCGTAGGCATCCTCGCCGCGCAGCTCCACGATGATGGTCTGCTGCGTCTCGCCGGGTGCGAAGGTGACGCGGCCCGCGAGGGGCGAGCCGGGGAGGAAATCCTCGGCATCCGTGGGTGCCGGGCCGAAGCCCGCCACCGACCAGTCGGCGCTGCTGGTCCCGGTCGTCGGGCCGGTGCGCGTGACGACATAGCTCAGGAAGGTCCAGCCCGAATGGCCCTCGATGACGCGCGAGACGGGCGCGCTGATGAAGAGCCCCGCATCGTCGTCGGTGATTTCGGCGCTGGCGGCGCCAGGCAGCAGCGAGGCGCCCTGCGGCTGCGAGAGGGTGAGGGTGAAGCCCTCGCCGGGCTCATGCCCGCTATCGGCGGCAAGCTCCAGGGTGATGCTCCGGCTGGCTTCGCCAGCGGCGAAGCTCACCACGCCCTCCGGCAGCACGCCGCCGGCGAAATCCGCCGCATCGGCGGGGCTGGCGCCGCTGCCGGTGACCGCCCAGCGGGCGCTGGCGCTGCCCGAGAGATCGCCACTGCGGGTCACGGTGAAGGTCACGGGGGTGGTGCCGCCGCTGCCCTCCAGGATGGGGGCGGCGGGGGCGCTCACGGCGAGTTGCGCGTCGTCATTGCGCAGCACCGCCTGCGCCGTCGCGGTGCCGAGGACGGCGCCCGACGGGCTGATCAAGGCCAGGGTGAAGCCCTCATCCGCCTCCAGCGCCGTATCCCCGGCGGCCAGGATGGTGATGGTCCGGCTCGCCTCGCCCGGCGCGAAGCTGATCAGGCCCTCCGGCAGCACGCCGCCCGCGAAATCCGAGGAATCAGCCGGGTTGGCGCCGCTGCCCGCAACCGCCCAGCGGGCGCTGGCGCTGCCTGAGAGATCGCCGAAGCGGGTCACGGTGAAGGTCACGGGCGTGCTGCCGCCCTGGCCCTCGGTCACGGCCATGGCGGGGCCGGTGACGGAGAGCGCCGCATCGTCATTGCGCAGCACCGCCGTGGCCGAGGCCTGGCCCAGCCGGGCCCCCGTCGGGTTGGCGAGGGTGAGGAGGAGAACCTCATTCGCCTCCACCGCATCATCCCCCTGGATGGAGAGGGTGATGGTCCCGACCGCTTCCCCGGGCGCGAAGGCGAGGGTGCCCGAGGGCAGCCTGCCGCCCAGCAGATCCTGGCCATTGATCGGATTTCCGCTGGTGCCGGTGACGCTCCAGTCGACACTGGAGCTGCCCGTGAGATCGCCCCTGCGGGTCACGGTGAAGGTCACGGGGGTGCCGCCGACATTCCCCTCGGCCACCGGCCCGCCGGGCCCGGCGAGGGTGAGTTCCGTGTCATCGGCGCGGATCACGGCGCCGGCGGAAAGGTTCGTCGCCACCCCGCCGGCGACGTAGCTCAGGCCCAGCGCGAAACCTTCATCCGGCTCGGCCAGCAGGTCCCCCGCGACGTCGAGGGTGATGGTCTTCGACGTCTCGCCCGCCGCGAAGGTGACGCTGCCCGAGGGCAGGGCGCCGCCCAGGAAATCCGCGCCATTGGCGCCGCCTCCAGTGACCTGCCATTGGGCGGTGGCGACGCCGCTCAGATCCCCGCTGCGGGTCACGGTGAAGGTGAAGGGCGTGCGGCCCGCATCGCCCTCGGCGATGGGCGCGGCCGGGCCGGCCAGGGCCAGCGCCCATTCATCGTTGCGGATGGTGGCCGCCGCGCTGGCGGTGCCGAGCTTCGCCTGGACCGGGTTGAAGAGGGTGAGGGTGAAGCCCTCATCCGCCTCCATCACGCGGTCCCCCGCGAGCAGCACGGTGATGGTGCGGCTGGTCTCCGTCCCGAATTCGATGACGCCGGAGGGCAGCACCCCCGCCGCGAAATCCTGGGCACTCGCCGGGTTGGCGCCGCTGCCCGTGATCGCCCAGGAGACCGCCTCGCTGGTGCCAAGCCCGGTGCGGGTCACCACGAAGCGGACCGGGGTGGTGCCGGAATCCCCCTCGGTGACGGGCAGGCTGGCGTCGCTGACGGAGATCACGCCGTCATCATCCAGCACCACGCCCAGGCGCCCGGCCAGCGGCGCCGAAGGATCGACCACCGCGCCGACGAGGTTCGAGAGGCGGAAGGTGAAGGTCTCGCCGGGCTCGATGATGGCGTCAGGGGCCAGGGCGAGGGTCACGCTCTTGCGCGTCTCGCCCGGGGCGAAGGTGACGGTCCCGGTCGGCAGCGCGCCGCCCGCGAAATCCGCCGCCGAAACCGGGCTCGCGCCCTCCGGCACCAGGCTCCAGGTCGCGCTGCTGGTGCCGGTGGTGACGCCGGCGCGCAGGATCGTCACCTCCGCCATGCGCAGGCCCGCATCCCGCTCCAGCAGCGTGATCAGGCCCGGCTGGCCGACCTCATTGGGCAGCACGCTCAGCGTCGTGTCATCGGAGGCGATGACGGCGCTGGCGGTGGCGAGCACGCTCCCCGCCGGATTGGTCAGGGTGAGCGTGAAGCCCTCATCCGCCTCGGGCAGCTGGTCGCCACGGACCTGGATGGCGACGACGCGGCTCGTCTCGCCCGGGGCGAGGGTGATGGTGGTGGCGGGCAGACGGTCCCGCGCGCCCTCCACGAAATCCAGCCCATCGGCGGGGTTGGGGCCGCTGCCGGCGACCGAGAGGATACCGGTGAAGGCCTCGGAGAGATCCCCCACGCGCGCCACGGTGAAGTTGAAGACGCTGAAGCCGGCATCGCCCTCGCGGATCGGCGCGGCCGGCCCGGTGAGGGTGAAGGCGGTCTCATCGGGCAGGATCGTGGTTTCCACGCGCCCGTTGCCCACCGGCCCATGGGCGCTGGGGAAGAGCACGAGCGCGAAGCGCTCGGCCATCTCCGCGACGCTGTCGCCCGCCACTTGGATGGTGATGCTCCGCAGGCTCTCGCCCGGGGCGAAGGTCACTTCGCCATAGGGCAGGCTGCCGCCCACGAAATCCCGGCCATTGACCGTAGTCGCCCCGGTGCCGACCACCTGCCAGGAATTGGTGACGCTGCGGCTCAGATCACCCGTGCGGGTCACGGTGAAGACGAAGTCGGTGGCGCCCGAATTCCCCTCGGGCAGGCCCGCCGTCGGGCCGCTGAGATCGATCTGCGTGTCATCGGTGCGAATGGTGAGGCTGGCGCCGCCCTGGCCGATCTGCGTGTTGACCGGGGCGCTGAGCTGGATGGAGAATTCCTCATCCGGCTCCACCACGCGATCCGCCAGCACGCGGATGGTGATGCTCTGGCTGGTCTCGCCCGGCGCGAAGCTGACCCGGCCCGAGGGCAGCACGCCATCCGCGAAATCGGCGGCATTGGCGCCGCTGCCGACCACCGCCCAGGCGACGCTGGCCGGGGCGTCCAGATTGCCGCTTCGGGTCACGGTGAAGGTGACGAGGGTGGGGCTGCCGCTGCCCTCCACCACGAACCCCGCCGCCGGGCCGCTGATCGAGACACCCGTGTCATCCGTCACGATCGTCGTGGCGAACTCGTTGTTCAGGAGAATGACGTCGCCCTCGGCGCGCAGCCGGAGGACGAAATTCTCGTTCGGTTCGGGGAGGGTATCCGCGACGATGTTCACGCCGAAGAACCGGCTGGCGTCGCTGCCGAAGGTGATGGTGCCGGAGGGCAGCAGGTTCCCGACAAAGTCCGAGGCCGTGCCCGGGTTCTCGCCGATGCCCACCACCTCCCAGGTGAGGGTGATGTCGCCCCGCATGTCGCCGCTGCGCACCACCTCATAGGGGAGGAGGGTGCTGCCCGCATTGCCCTCGATGACCGCAGCGTGGCCCACCAGCGTCACGCCCTTGTCATCGGCGCCGATGGTGGCGACGGCGATCGGCTGGGCGAGCGCGGCATGGAAGCTGTTGGACAGGGTGACGCTGAAACTCTCGTCCGGCTCCACCAGCCGGTCGGCCGCCACCAGCACGGTGATGGTGGCCGTGCGCTGGCCGGGCGCGAAGGTGACGATGCCGCTGGGCAGGACGCCGCCCACGAAATCGGCCGCATCGGCGGAGCGGCCGCCATTGCGGGCGACCGTCCACATGGCCTGGTCCGCCTGGCTGAGATCGCCGCTGCGCGTGACCACGAAGTTGAAGGGCGTGCTGCCGATCTGCCCCTCGGCCGTGGAGGTCGGGGGCGCGATCCGCAGCGCGGAATCATCCGTGACGATGGTGATGGTCTGCGGCGCGCCCTGGATGGTCGCGTTCACCGTATTGCCGAGGCTGAGGGTGAATTCCTCATCCTCCTCGGCCAGCGCATCGCCCGCGACGCGGATGACGAAGCTCTTCTGCGTCTCGCCGGCGGCGAAGGTGAGGGTGCCGCCAGGCAGGGTGCCGCCCGAGAAATCCGAAGCCTGGGCCGGGTTGGCGCCGCTGCCCGCGACCGACCAGCTGGCCTCGGCCCGGCTCGTCAGATCGCCCGTGCGGGTCGCGGTGAAGGTGAGGACCCGAGCGCCGGAGAGCCCCTCGGTCACGCTCGTGCCGGGGCCGGTGAGGGTGATGACTGAATCATCATCGAGGATGGTGGCGCCGAGGATCCCCGTGCCCGGCGTGCCGCCGCTGGCCGTGGTCAGCTGGACGCCGAACGTCTCGCTGCCCTCCAGGATCTGGTCGCCGGCGACCTGGATGTTGATGGTGCGGCTGGTCTGGTAGGGGGCGAAGACCACCGTGCCGCGGGGCAGCATCCCGGCGAGGAAATCCTCCCCGGAGGCGGTGTAGCCGCGATCGGGGAAGCTCGAAGCGCCCAGCACCGTCCACTCGACGCTCGCCTCATGCGCGAGGTCGCCGCTGCGGGTCACGGTGAAGGCGAAGCTGGCGCCGCTGTTGCCGCCCTCCTTCAGCGTCGGGCCTGACCCGGTGAGGGTGAAGCTGGCGGCCGGCTCGCCGCTGCGGAGGGTGAAATAGGCGGGCAGGCCGCTGCCGGCCCCAGGGTCGATGTCCCGGAGCAGGCTGGTGCCGGCGACCGTCCCATCCGTCACCCAGAGCTCGACGCCGGTGCCGACGGTGCTGTTGCGGAAGACGGCGCGGCCATCGAGCAGCGAGGTCAGCTCGATCGTCCCGCCATAGGCGCTGGTGGTGGGAATGGAGGCGATGCGCTGGGTGCCGCCGGCCGTGCCGTCGCTCGACCAGAGCTCCAGGCCGGCAGCGGAAGCATTGGCGGTGAAGACCATGCGGTTGCCGGCCACCGGCGTGAAATGGGCCGGAAAGGCGAGGCCCGCGGGGAAGGAAGCCGCGTTGAGGAGGGGGCCGGTGCCGCTCGGGGTGAAATCGGTTGTCCAGAGCAGGGTGGAGCTGCCGTCATCCACGCGCAGCAACGCGTTGCCGCTGGCCAGCAAGGTCAGCCCGGCCCCGCCGCCCAAGGGCGGAAGGCTCACCAGCATGACGGTGCCATCGGCGCTGCCATCCGTCACCCAAAGGCCGGGGAAGGCGCGGCCGCCGGAGGGCTGGTTGGAGGCGGCGAAGAAGGCGACCCGCCCATCGGGCAGGCCGGTGAAGCCATAGGGCGCGCCGCTATCCGCGAGGAAGCCCAGATCCTTCACCATCGAGGTGCCGGCCGCGCTGCCATCGGTCACCCAGAGCTCGGTCCCCCGGTCGGCCGTGCGGGCGGCGAAGACCAGGCGGCCATCGGAGAGGGCGGTGAAGCCGGTCGGATCGCTGCTGGCGCCGCCGGGGTTGATGTCGCGCAGCAGGCGCGTGTTGACGGTGGTGCCGTCGGTCACCCAGAGCTCGCGCCCCTGGCTGCCATTGTCGGCGTCGAAGACCAGGCGGCCATCGGGCAACACGGCGAATTGGGTGGTGCGGCTGCTGCCGGTGCCGGGATTGATGTCCAGCAGGAGGCGGGTGTTCGCGGCGGAGATCCCGTCCGTCAGCCAGAGCTCCTGGCCGCCCAAAGGGGTATCGGCCAGGAACACCATGTTGCCGTAGAGTTTGTGGAACAGCGAGGGTGAGCTGCCGCCGGGGCCGGGGACGATGTCCAGGACGAGGATCGGCTGGTCGGAACCGGAGAGGCTGGTCGCCCAGAGCTCCCGCCCATGGCCTTCGAGATCGGCGCCGAAGAGGACGAAGCGGCCGAGATGGGTCTGCGCCTCGCTGAAGCCCAGGAAGGTGCCGTCCACCGTATTGGCGAAGCTGGTCATGGCCCGGGTGCCGGCGGCGGTCCCGTCGGTGGTCCAGATCTGCCAGCCGGCACCGGCCTGTCGGGCCGTGAAGAGCAGGTTGGCCATCGGTCAGGGTCTCCGTTCGTCATCCCGCGCGGCCGGCGCGGTGCAGGCCCCTGCCGAAAAATCGGATTGGGCCTCACGGAATCCTAAATTCTGGCGTCTTTATTTGCAAATATTGACAATAAATAACAACAAATTAACCCATACGGATCAATCTCCACCCGAATTTTGCGCCCACACCGTCAATTTCAGCATTTCTGCGGATTTTGATACTGACGCGCCAGACGCGGTTTACCGCTCGCGCCCCTCCGCCTAAACCGGAAGACGCCTCGCCATGCCCAAAGGCCCATCATGTCCGCATCCTCGCCCGCGATCCGCACGGAAGGCGATAGCGCGCCACCCTATTCCGTCCAGGCCTCGCCCGGCTTCGCCGCCTGGCTGAACGAGGCGAAGGTCAGCCTCGCGCTCACCACCTACCAGATCGGCAAGCTCTTCCTGATCGGCGCGGAGAGCGAGGCCGCGCTCTCCGTCTCCGAACGCACCTTCGAGCGCTGCCTCGGCGTCGCCGGCACGGGCGGGGATGGCTTCCTGCTGGCCGGGCTGAACGCCATCTGGCGCTTCGGCAATGTCGTGCCCCCGGGGCGCGAGCTGGAGGGGCATGACGCGGTCTATGTGCCACAGGTGGCCTGGTTCACCGGCGATGTCTTCGCCCATGATGTGGGCGTCTCGGCCTCGGGCCTGCCGGTCTTCGTGAACACGCTCTTCTCCTGCCTGGCCGCGGCCGATACGGGGAGCAGCTTCCGCCCGGTCTGGAGGCCACCCTTCGTCACCCAGCTGGCGCCGCAGGATCGCTGCCACCTCAATGGCCTGGCGATGGATGCGGCCGGGCGGCCGCGCTACGTCACGGCGGCGGCCGAGACCGACACCGCTGCCGGCTGGCGGCAGGACCGGGTGGGGAAGGGCGTGGTGATCGACGTCACCAGCGATGCCGTGGTCTGCCGGGGCCTGACCATGCCGCATTCGCCCCGCCTGCATGAGGGGCGGCTTTATCTGCTCGATGCCGGGACCGGCCAGCTGGGCCTGGTGGACCCGCTGGCGGGGCGCTTCGAGCCGCTGGCCTTCCTGCCGGGCTTCACCCGCGGCCTCGCGCTGATCGGCGGCCATGCGCTGGTGGGGCTTTCCCTGCCGCGGCAGAACGCCGTCTTCAGCGGGCTCCCGCTGGATGACCGGCTGAAGGCCGAGGGCTGGCAGCCGCAATGCGCCCTGGTGGTGGTGGAACTCGCCACCGGCCGCGCGCTGCATTGGCTGCGCCTGGGCGGCGTGGTGCGCGAACTTTATGACGTGGCGCTGCTGCCCATGGCGCGCCGGCCCATGCTGGTCGGCTTGCAGCAGACCGGGCCGATCAACCGCCTGATCTCCCGCGGGCCGGACCTTCCCCTGGCCGCGCTGGACTGAGCCCTTGGCGCCGCCCACCCCCCGCAGCGCCGCCGCGCGGGCCATCGGCCAGGCGGCGCGCGAGGTGCTGGAACTGGGCGAGGTGGCGGCCGCCCGCCGGCTGGCGGCGGAGGCGCTGGCGCTCTCGGAGCAGGAGCCCAATCTGCACAGCGTCATGGCCGGGGTGCTGGAGGCCGAGGGCCGCCATGCCGAGGCGCTGCCCCACTGGCGCCGCGCCCTGGCCCTCGCCGAAGCCAGCCCCGGCCACCGCTTCAACCTGGCGCTGGCCTTGCTGCGCGCGGGGGCCGTGGCCGAGGGGCTCGCCCTCGCCGAATCCCGCTACGACAAGGACCTCTGGCGCAGCCTGGCCGCACGCGGCAGCCTCGATGGCCTGCGGCACCGCATCCCCCGCCCGGGCGAGCCGCTGGAAGGCCGGCGCATCCTGGTCTTCACCGAGCAGGGACTGGGAGATTGCCTCTGGGCGGCACGCTGGCTGCCCGCTTTGGCCCGGCGCGGCGCCGTGCTGAGCCTGGCCGCGCCGGGCGCGCTCCGCCCCCTGCTGGAGCCGCTGGCGCCCTTCGCCACCGTGCTGGAGCCGCCCGATGCGGCGGCGCGCATCAACCTCGCCGCCCTGGCCCATCGCTTCGACGCGGTGCTGCCCCTCATGAGCCTGCCCTGGCTGCTGGGGGTGAGCGCGCCCGAGGCGGCGGGCCTGCCCTGGCTGCACCCCGACCCGGCCGAGATCGCCGCCCATCGCGCGCGCTTCCAGGCGGCACATCCGGGGCGGCGGATTGTCGGGCTGGTCTGGCAGGCCAATCCGGAGAGCGGATCGGGCGCCGAACGCTCGGTGCCGTTGGCGGAATTGGCGCCGCTGGCTGACATCCCGGGCGTGGGGCTCGTCGCGCTGCAAGGCGGTGCGGCGGCCGGCGCGCCGGGTTTCGCGGGGCTGGTGCCGGGGCTGCCGGCGGGCGAGGGGCCCTTGCCGGAGTTCGCGGCGGCACTCGCCGCCACCGACCTGCTGGTCAGCGTGGACACCATGGCGATGCATCTGGCCGGCAGCATGGGGCATCCGGCCCTGATCCTGGTGGCCCCCTCGGCGCCGGGCTTCGTGCTGGGGCCGGAGGCGGAGCGCTGCGGCTGGTATCCCTCACTCAGGCTGCTGCGCCGCCCGGCCGGGGAGGATTGGGCGCCGACCATCCGCCGCCTCGCCACGCGGCTGGAGGACGGCAAGGCTTTCTGACCTTGGCTGGTCCAAAACGCACCGGGGCAAAAGGAAAAAGTGAGGCCTCCGGCGGCTGGGGCCGGGGCGCCAGCCGCCGGAGGCTCTTTTCTTCTGAAGATTCCTGGCTCCCGCAGATTCGGTTTACAGCACCACGCGCCCGCCCGCCCCCTTGCCCGCCATCACCTTGGCCATGTCATCCCGCACGGCGGGGATGCGCCGGTAGAATTGGTGGCTGGAATCCAGGCTGAGCCCTGGCCCGCTGTCGCTCAGATGCTCGCAATCCACGAAGCGCCAGCGATCCTTCGGGTAGCGCGTCAGGTCCGTCCGGTCACCCGGCCCGCTGCGGCCCAGGCGCTGGATGTTGTTCACCACCTGGCTCAGCCGCAGGATCTGGTCGCCGGCCGAGTGATAGAGGCTGACGCGGCCCGAGACCTTGCCCAGATGGCTCAGCCAGGCGGGGCCCCCATCATTCTCCAGGAAGGGGGAATCGGCGGCGGCGCTGATCGCCTCGTCGAAGAGGGGGGTGCGCGGCAGGCCGCCGCCCTGGGCCCAGAGGTTCAGCGCGTGTTCCAGCGCCCAATTGCCCATGGAATGCGCCAGCAGGAAGACGCGCCCACCGCGCCGCCGCACCTTGGTGATCGCGGGGCGCAGCCGGTCGAGGAAGCTCACAAGATCGGCTGCCGAGGCGGCGGCGGCCGCCTGGTCGTCGAAATAGGCGTTGGCGAGCGGCGAGGCGGTGATGCCCAGCAGCTTCAGCGCCAGGGTCAGCGGCCCCATGGCGAGGCCGCCCAGGATATCGCCCGGATCCACCACGATGCCGCGCGAGGGCCATGAGAAGGAGACGACGCTGCAATCCGCCGCCGCGACGCCGGAAGCGGCGAGGAATTCCCGGTTGAAGGCGGCGCGGGTGATGCTGTCGGTGAAGCTGTTGGCGAAGCCGTGCAGGAAGATCAGCAGGTTGCGGCCAGAGGTGAGGTCGGCCTGCAGCTTGGCGCTGAAATCATCCGCATCCACGCCATGGATGCTCGCAAGCCGCCCGGCTTCCAGGGTGGCGAGGTTGGTGCCCTCGACAAAGGCCATGGCATGGGTGACGCGGCCGGGCATTCCGGCGGGGCCGCTTTCGCCCGCATAGTCGCTGGCCTTGCTGCCATCGCCGGTGAGCTGCCGGTTGGTGGCGAAATAGACGGTGGTGTTCATGCCGCCCATCCTGGCATGCAACCAGGCCGCGGGTCAGCGCAGAAACACCGCCCCCAGCACTGCGCCCGCCGCCAGCGCCCAAAGCGGGCTGAACCGGCTGCGCCAGACGAAGAGCGTGCTGGCGATGGAGATCGCCACCGCCAGCGGCGCTTCGGCCGCGCCTTGCGCCAGCAGCAGCCCCGAGGCGGCGATCAGCCCGACCGCGATGGGCACCATGCCGCGCTCAAACACGCGCATGGCCATGGCCCCTTGCAGATGCCCGCGCAGCCGGCAGAAGGCATAGGCCAGGATGGAGGTCGGCCCGCACATGGCCAGCATGGCGGCGAACATCCCGGTGATGCCGGCCACATGCCAGCCAAACAGCCCCACCACCATCACATTGGGGCCGGGCGCGGCCTGGGCCAGGGCATAGCGCTTGGAGAAGGCCAGCTCATCCATCCAGCCATGGGTTTCGACCATCAGCCGGTGCATCTCGGGCAGGGCCGCGACGCCGCCGCCCACCGAGAGCAGCGAAATGCCGAGGAAGCCCCAGACCAGGGCCGCAAGATCGCCGTCCTCGCTCATTTCCGCAGCGCCCACCAGGCGGCGGCCAGGCCGAAGGGGGCGAGGCCCAGCACCACGAAGGGCAGGGGGGCGCGCAGCCAGGCGAGCGCCAGCGCGGCAAGGCCCACCGCCACCAAGGGCCAAGTCGGCTTCAGCTTCACGCCCATCTTGATGGCGGTGCCGAGCACCATGCCGGCGGCCGCGGCGGCGATGCCGGTCAGCGTGGCGCGGACCAGCGGCAATTCCCCATAGGCGTCATACAGCGCCGCGATGCCGGCCAGCAGCGCCATCGGCCCGGCGAAGAGGCCCAGCGCACAGGCCAGGGCGCCCATGGCGCCGCCAAAGCGCTCGCCCACGCCGATCGCCGTGTTCAGCGCATTGGGGCCGGGCAGGACCTGGCCGATGCCGAGCGTCTCGGCATATTCCTGCTCGGTCAGCCAGCCGCGCTTTTCCACCAGCATGTGGCGCGCCCAGGCATTCACGCCGCCAAAGCCGGTCAGGCCGATCTGGAGATAGGTGAAGAAGAGGTCGCGGTTGGAAGGGGCGCTCACAACAGCAGCAGCCCCAAGGCACCCCCGCCCGCCAGCACCCAGAGGGGCGAATACTTCGTGCGCCAGACGAAAATGGTGGAGACCGCGATGATCACGAAGCTGAGAAGATTGGTCCCTGCCGCCTGCGCCATGATGACGCCTGAGCCCGCGATCAGCCCCACCGCGAGCGGCACCAGGCCGAATTGCGCGGGCTTCAGCCAGGTGTTGCCGCGCAGCCGATGCGTCAGCCCCTGCATGCCATAGGCGAGGATGGCGGCGGGCAGCAGCATGCCGATGGTCGCCATCGCCATCCCCGCGGGGCCGGCGATGTGCCAGCCCATGACGGAAGCGGCCAGGATATTGGGCCCCGGGGCGGCCTGGGCGAGGGCGAAGAGCTGGCTGAAGGTGGCGTCATCCATCCAGCCATGCACATCCACGACGAGGCGGTGCATCTCCGGCAGCACGGCATTGGCGCCGCCGATGGCGAGCAAGGAGAGCGTGCCGAAGGCCAGCAGGATCTGCAGCAGCAGCGTCATGGCGCGCGCTTCCAGCTGCGCCGCAGCGAGAGCCAGATGCCGAGCGGCGCCAGCACCACCACGATGATCGGCAGCGGCAGCCGCAGGAAGGCGGCGCCGGCCACGGCGAGCAGGCCGACCACGATCAGCTCCGGCGGCGGGCGAAGGTTCTGGCCCATCTTGATGGCGGTGCCGATCACCATCCCGGCCGCCGCCGCCGCCACCCCCTGCATGAAGGGCGCGACACCCGGCCGCGTGCCATAGAGCTCATAGAGGATGGAGAGAATGATCAGGATGCAGAGCGGCCCGATATAGAGCCCCGATGTCGCGATCAGCGAACCCGCCAGCCCATGAAAGCGCCGCCCGATCATCACCGAGGCATTGCCCACATTCGGCCCCGGCAGGATCTGGCCGAGGCCCAGCACCTCGGCATAGTCGCGTTCGGAAAGCCATTTGCGCTCCTCCACGATCACATGGCGGGACCAGGGGCCGACGCCGCCAAAGCCCAGCAGGCCGATCTTGGCGTAGCCCAGGAAGAGCTCCAGCTTGCCGGGGATGCGGGGTTCCGCCTCAGCCACGGGGCAGCAACTGCTCGGTCAGCGTCACCCAGTAGCTGGCGCCGATGGGCAGGATGTCGTCGTTGAAGTCGTAGAGCGGGTGGTGGACATTGGCTTCCTTCCCCGTCTTGCCGCCGCCCAGCATGAGATAGGCGCCGGGCTTGGCGTTCAGCATGAAGGCGAAATCCTCGGCCCCCATGGTGGGCTTGGGCATATGCGCCACCCGCGCCTCGCCAGCCACAGCGAGCGCGGCGCGGCGGGCCAGGCCCGTGCTCTCCACCTCATTCACCGTGGCCGGATAGGCGCGCAGGAATTCCGCGGTGGCGGTGGCGCCGAAGCTGGCGGCGATGCCGGTGACCAGCCCCTTGAACTTCGCCTCCAGCAGATCCCCCACCTCGGGCAGGAACCAGCGGGCGGTGCCCAGCATCCGCACCGTCTCGGGGATCACGTTGTAGGTGTGGCCGCCGCTGATATGGCCGATGGTGATGACGCCCGCATCCGCCGCATCCAGGTTGCGCGCCACGATGCTTTGCAGCGCCTGCACGATGGCGGCCGCGATGACGATGGGATCATTGCCCTGGAAGGGCATGGCGCCATGGGCGCCCTGGCCGGTGATGGTGACCTCCAGGTTCGCGACGGCGGCCATGACCGGCCCCTCGCGCCACACGAAGGTGCCTTCCGGCACGCTCGGGAAATTGTGCAGGCCGAAGATGCGCTCCATCGGGAAGCGCTCGAAGAGGCCCTCCTGCACCATCACGCCGCCGCCGGCGAGATTCTCCTCGGCGGGCTGGAAGACGACATAGACGGTGCCGTCGAAATTGCGCGTCTCGGCGAGATATTTGGCCGCGCCCAGCAGCATGGTGGTGTGGCCGTCATGGCCGCAGGCATGCATCTTGCCCGGGATCACGGAGGCATGCGGCAGGCCGGTCGCTTCCTCGATGGGGAGCGCATCCATGTCGGCGCGCAACCCGATGGCGCGGCCCGTCTTGCCGTTGCGGCCATGGATCACGCCCACCACGCCGGTCTTGGCGATGCCCGTCACCACCTCGTCACAGCCGAACTCGCGCAGCTTCTCGGCGACGATGCCGGCGGTGCGATGCTCCTCGAAGCCGAGCTCGGGATGCATGTGGAAATCGCGGCGCCACTCCGTCATCTCGGGATGGAATTCGGCGATGCGGTTGATGATGGGCATGGGAGAGACTCCTGTTGCCCTCAAGAAAACGTCCGCGCGAGACCTTCCGCAAGGGGGATGGGCGCCACGCCGAGCGTTTCGCGCATGGCGGTGATGTCGAAAGCCTTGTCCTCGGTGAGGCGGCGGATTTCATCGGGGCGGATGCGCGGCAGGAAGGGCAGGGCGGCGGTCAGCGGGCTGAGCGCCATCAGCAGCCCGGCCGGGATGGGCAGCACGGCGCGCGGCGGGATGCCGGCGGCGCGCGCCACTTCCGCGCAGAAGTCGCGATAGGCCAGCGGCGTGGGGCCGGCGATGATGGTGACCTCGGGCGTGGGGTTGCCGCGCGCGCTGGCCGCGATCAGGCAGCGCGTCACATCCTCCTGATGGATGGGCTGCACCAGCGCGGCGGCGCCGCCGGGCAGCGGCAGCACCGGCAGGCGGCGCATCAGGGCGGCCAGGCGCTGGACGTTATCCTCGCCCTCGGCGCCATAGATCATGGTGGGGTGCAGCATGACGCCTGGCCGGCCGCTGGCGAGGAAGGCGGCCTCGCCCGCGCGCACGCCATCGCCATGCGCATCGGGCCAGCGCGAATGGCGCCGCGTGCTGCCCATGAAGACGAAGCGGGCATCGGGCGGCGCGGCGGCGAGGATGGCCGGGATGTGCCGGGCATGGGCGCAGGAGATGACCACGGCCGCCCCCGCCAGGGCTGCGCGCAGGGCGGCTTCATCGTGCAGATCGGCCACCGCATGCGGGGCAGCGATGCCGTGGGCCTGCCACTTCTCCGCATCGCGCACCACCGCCCGGAAGGGCCGCCCCAGCGCGCGGCAGAGCGTGGCTCCCGACCGGCCGGAGGCGCCGATGACGGCGAGGGTGTCAGCCACCATCGGCCCGCAGGAAGCGCAGATCGGCGCCATCCGGCGCCTGCATCACCTGCTCATGCACCAGGCGGTCCCAGCCGCGCTTCGGCCGCGTGCGGGCCTGCCACTTCGCGCGGCGCGCGGCGAGTGTGGCTTCATCCACCAGCAGATCCAGGCTGCGCGTCTTCACCGAAAGGCGGATGCGGTCCCCTGTCTCGGCGAAGGCGAGCGGGCCGCCGGCCTGGGCCTCGGGCGCGATGTGCAGCACCACCGTGCCGAAGGCGGTGCCGGACATGCGGCAATCGCTCATCCGCACCATGTCCTTCACACCGGCGCGCGCGAGCTTCTTCGGGATGGGCAGGTAACCCGCCTCAGGCATGCCGGCCGCCGAGAGCGGGCCCGCATTCTTCAGGATCATGATGGTGTCGGCCGTCACATCCAGGTCGTCGCGGTCGATGCGCTCGGCCAGGTCCTCGACGCTGTCGAAGACCATGCAGGCAGCCTCATGCTCGAAGAGGGATTCGGTGGCGGCGGAGCGCTTGAGGATGGCGCCATCCGGCGCCAGCGAGCCGAAGAGCGCGACGAGGCCGCCGACCGGCGAGACCGGGTTCTCGCGCGCCTTGATGTATTGCCGGTCCACGAAATGCGTGCCGTCGCCGATGCGCTCGGCGAGCGTGCGGCCATAGACATCCTTGGTGCCGAGATGCAGCAGGTCGCGGATTTCCCAGAGCAGGGCGCGCATGCCGCCGGCGAAGTGGAAGTCTTCCATATAGCCCTCGCCGGTGGGTTTGAGGTCCACCAGCACGGGCGTCTCGTCGCTCATCTGATCGAGGCGCTTGAGGTCCACGCGCAGGCCGGCGCGGCCGGCAATGGCCGCCAGATGCACCAGCGCATTGGTGGAACCGCCCAGCGCGAGCAGCACCCGCATCGCGTTCTCGACCGCCTCGATCGTCATGATCTCGGAGGGGCGCACCTTCAGGCCCATGGCGAGGCGCCCGGCTTCTTCGGCGATGCGCAGGCGGTCGGCATGGACGGCCGGCGCGCTGGCCCCCTCCAGCGGCATGAAGCCCAGCGTCGCGACGAGGCAGGCCATGGTGCTGGCCGTGCCCATCACGCCGCAGGTGCCGGCGGTGACGGCCAGCGCGTTCTCCACCTCATTGATGCGCGCCTCACTCACATCGCCCGAGCGGTAGCGCGCCCAGTAGCGGCGGCAATCGGTGCAGGCGGCGAGCCGCTCGCCCTGGTAGCGATTGGCGCTCATCGGGCCGGTGACGAGCATCACGGCCGGCACATCGGCCGAGATGGCGGCCATGAGCTGGGCGGGCACCGTCTTGTCGCAGCCGCCCACCAGGACCACGGAATCCATGGGCTGCGCGCTCACCATCGCCTCGGTGTCGAGTGCCATCAGGTTGCGGTAATGCATGGAGCAGGGGGTGAGGAAGGGCTCGCAGAGGCTGATGGTCGGGAAGGCCATGGGCAGGCCGCCCGAGAGCATGACGCCGCGCTTCACCGCCTCGATCAGGTCGGGCACGGAGCGGTGGCAATTGTTGAAGTCGCTGGCGGTGTCCACGATGCCGACGACGGAGCGCGTCAGCGCATCCTTGGAATAGCCCATGGAGGCGGCGAAGCTGCGGCGCAGGTAGAGCGCGAATTCGCGGTCGCCGTAATTGGCGGCGTTGCGGCCGAGACCATGGGCGGCGGGGTCGGTGGTGTCGTCGGTCATGGCGCGCTCTCCTGCTGGCTTGGGCCAGTCTTAGGCCGGAAGCGCGAAGCGGCGAAGCCCCGTCGGGGCCCGTGCCTTGGGGCTATTGCCCGCTGAAGAAAAAGCTGATGGCGGCTCGGGCCAGGCGGAGGACCATCCCTCCGCCTGGCTCGGTGCTGGCGGGCCCGCAGGTGGTTCAGTCGCGCCCATCCGCGTGGCGGTTCTGCATCTTGAACCGGACCGCGTGCGGCCTGATGAAGCCTTCACAATTGGCGGGACTTGCTGGCGACCGGGACGCGGTCTTTGGCAGCTTCGCGACCATCGATGGCAATCTAGACGACCTTCACCCACGCCGCAGCGAACATGCCATTCGCCGAACCGAAAGCCTGGCCGCATGACGGCGTTGCGGCGCACCCAGGAGGGACTGCAGGGGAGGCAGACGAAGCTCTCGCCTTGCAGATGTGGTTTGGACGTATTCCAGCCGGGATGCTTCACCTGAGCTGGGCGGGCGGAAGGGTTACTCCACCTTGCAGGTCTGACTTTCGCGGCCGAAGAAGAGGCCGCTGGTGATGAAGATGCCGCCACGCGGGTCAACGAAGTGCAGGTTGCAAGGGCCCACCTCGTGCCACGTGCCAAACCACACGAAAACTCTTAGGCGCAAATACCGCAAGACCGGATAGTCCTGACAAAAGCGTGACCTTGCTGGAATTCGCCGCCAATCATTCTCGATTTCGTAGTAGCCTAGGGATGTCTGGTAAAGCTTGATGCGCATGGGCTGAAACATTTGGTTGTCGAAACATATGACATTCCCACGCGCCCGTTCGGATGCCATGGCGGGCAGGGGGGCCGCGAGCAGGGCCAGCAGGAGGAGCAGGAGCAGCTTGCGCATTGGGGTATCCTTGGGCGTCTTGCAGGCGGGATGATGCGATATGGCGCGCGGCCCTGCCAATCGGTGCCGCCGAGGATGGCCTTCGGCGCTGCCGATGGCGGTGCCCCCCGGTGAACCGGACCGCCCCAGCCGGGCCCGTTGGCGGCGTCACGCTCCTGGCGCGGGACCATGGGCGGAAGGCGGGCCTTGCGAGAGGGCGAAAGCACGGCTGGGAAGCCGGCCCGCACGGCGCTCATGTCCTGGCAGGCGAGGACGGCCGCCGCTATCCGATGGTGCAGACGAAATGCCCCACCGTCGTCTTCCGGGCCCGGATGGTGGTGACGCCGGTCGGAATACGGATCGTCAGGCCGCATCCGCTGCCATCGGCCGGCTGCCAGGGGCCTTGCCAGTGCCGCACCGATGGTCCAATCGGCGATGCCGGGGCCGGGGCCGGCGTCCGGCGGCGCCGATGACGTGGGCCAGCGCCCCACCCGACAGAGGCTTCCTTGAAGCACGCCGTGCGGTCCGCGCTGGTCCATGGGGCATGTGGTCGCTGGCCTTGGCAAGGCCCCGGCGTGCGAAGGCCGCGATCTGGAGTGGCATGTCACGCCGCCCGGATCGCGTCCGGCCTCGGCCCCGGTTCAGGCGAGGGGGCCGGCAGCCGGGCGCATCGCCCGCCTATTGAACAGCGCACAGCCAGCCAATGCCCGGGGGACGATAGGCCCGCAAAATCGCGCCGCCGGCCGGGTTGATGAGCGTCACGTTGCAATTGCCGGTGGCGCGCTGCCATCCTCCATCCAGGTCCCACATCTCCAATTCAAACCCGACGGCATGCGGGGATTGCAGACGAATGCACTCCTGCGACTTGGGAGGGACCCTGATCCAGTTCGGGTCGTTACGCTGTCCGTTGGGCTGATACTGCCTGATCTTGACCCGCAACTGATACAGCAGCAGGTCGTTGTGCAAGCAAAAGAGCTGGCCGGCGGATTGCGCCGCCACCGGCGATGGTGCCGCCAGCGCGGCGAGCATCGCAAGAAGAGCAAGGTGACGCACGGAGCCTCCGTCATGTTGTGCGTCATGAAGTTAAGCGGGCCATATACCCTCTTGCCAATCGGCAAGATCAAGCTCCGGCTTCGGCCCGGCCTATGGCCAGAGTGAGAGGTATCATGTTACCGCATCACAAAATGCAAGCCCCGGCTTGACCTCCCGGCACGGCTGAGGCACACAGCGGCCCCAGATCAAGCGTATTTGAAGGTTATCATGCTCAGCACACAGACCCGCTCGCTGAAGCCGGCCGAGGTGACGAAGAACTGGTGGGTGATCGATGCCGAGGGCCTCGTGCTCGGCCGTCTCGCCACCATCGTCGCCAACCGGCTGCGCGGCAAGCACAAGCCCCAGTTCACCCCGCATGTGGATTGCGGCGACCATGTCGTCATCCTCAATGCCGGCAAGGTGAAGCTCACCGGCAACAAGGGCGACCAGTCCATCTTCTACTGGCACACCGGCTTCGCCGGCGGGATCAAGGAGCGCTCGCAGCGCCAGCTGCTGGAAGGCCGCTACCCCGAGCGCGTCATCACCAAGGCGGTGGAGCGCATGATCACGCGCGGCCCGCTCGGCCGGAAGCAGATGAAGAACCTGCACGTCTATGCCGGCACCGAGCACCCGCATGCCGGCCAGAGCCCCGTCGTGCTGGATGTCGCGGCGATGAACCGCAAGAACACCGCCATCGCGGCGTCGCAGAACAAGGTTGCCTAAGCCATGAGCGAGCAGACCACCGCCAACTCCCTCGCCGACCTCAAGAGCCTGGTGCAGGGCACGGCGGCCGCCGCCCCCGGCGCCACCGCCGCCGCCCCGGTGCAGCCGAAGCGCGACGCCCAGGGCCGTTCCTACGCGACCGGCGGCCGCAAGGAATCCGTCGCCCGCGTCTGGGTGATGCCGGGCAAGGGCAAGTTCACCATCAACGACAAGCCGGCGACGCAGTATTTCGCGCGCCCCGTGCTGCGCATGCTGATCGCCCAGCCCTTCCTGGTGGCCGACCGCTACCAGGCCTTCGACGTGGTCGCGACCGTCACCGGCGGCGGCCTCTCGGGCCAGGCCGGCGCGGTGCGCCATGGCATCAGCCGCGCGCTCGTGAATTACGAGCCGGAGCTGCGCAGCATCCTGAAGAAGGCGGGCTTCCTCACGCGCGATCCGCGTGCGGTCGAGCGCAAGAAGTACGGCAAGGCCAAGGCCCGACGTTCCTTCCAGTTCTCCAAGCGCTGACGTCCAGGATCCGGGCGTCACGCCCGGCCTGCATGCCGG
>JAIYDS010000189.1 GCA_027487385.1 Acetobacteraceae bacterium
CGGTCAGCCCGTTGAAGCAGAAATCCGCCATGAAGGTCGCGGTGGTGGTCGAGGTGGCGATGGTGATCAGCCCCTCCACGCCGACTTCCGTCGCCGATTGCCGGAACGCTCCCGCGCGGGTGTTCGGCGCGCCGGCCAGGAACCGTTGGAACCGCGACGCTGGTGCGCGGTGCCGGTTGATCACGGCATTGCCGCAGCGGTTGGCCGTCGCGGTGTAGTCGATGCCGACCAGGTAGGTGTTGGTCCAGGCGATGTCGTACTCGCAGTCCTGCGCCCCGGCGGTATGCCGCGCCGCCATCGGCGAGCAGGCCTCCATGCGCATGTTGCGCGCGATGATGGCAGAGCCCGAGGTCTGGTTCAGGAAGGGTATGGCGATGTTGCTGCCGGCTTGGCGTAGCTCGAAGTTCGGCGCGTCAAAGACGTGGCGGTTATGGTTGGAATAGGCGCCGGGCTCATTGCCGAAGCGCACGCCAAACCGGTCCTGCGCGGCGTTCACACCCGTCGCCTGGGCGAAGTGCCCGCCGTAGTAGCGGATGGAGGTGTTCCAGGCGGTGGCCGTCGCGCACCAGATGTCGAGGCCGATGCGGTTGTTGACGATGCGCCCCAGCGTGAAGGTGCTGTCCTCGACGCCGCGGCCATCGCCCAGCGTGCGCATGCCGATGGTGAAGCCTTCCACCCGCCGCAGCTCGATCTGGCTGGCATCGACGTTGCGCACGGTGATGCCGATGTCGGCCTCGGAGGACCAGTCGGAGATCGTCTGTCGAATGACGTTCAGCCCGGTGTAGAGCTTCTCGGCGTTGCGGATGGTGCCGCCATCGCCCAGCACCAGCACGGAGGTCGGCGCGGTGCCCGTGTAGCGGATGGTCCCCTGCATGATCAGCCCGCGCGCCCCGCCCGGCAGGGTGACGGTGCCAGAGACGTTCCAGGTGCCGGGCGGGATCATTGCGAATTTCTGGTCCGCGCCGGCGCGATCGAAGGCCGCCTGGATGGCGGTGCGATCATCCGCCACGCCATCGCCCAGGCCACCGAAGTCGTTCGGCAGCACCGCCTCGCGGTCGCGGAGGTACTTCGCGAAGTCGCTCTTGTTGAGATTGGCGTTGAGGACCAGCAGGTCATCGATGCGGGCCGGCATGGCGTTCTCCGATCAGAGGGCGGTGGCGGTGACCGGGCCGGCGAAGGCCGAGACGTTGCCCTCGGCCGAGACGCTGCGGAGCCAGTACCAGCGGGCCTGGCCGGTGGTGAGGCCGATGCGGTCCCAGGGCAGTGCGGTCGGCTCGCTGGCCAGCTTGGTCGCGGCGGCGAGGCTCGCGCTGCTCGCCTCGAAGACCTGCAGCCGCACTCCGTCCGCGGGAAAGCCACCCGACAGGCGCACGCCGCCGGTGATGCCCGTTGCGGCCAGGCCCGAGGCGGCGGCCGGCACCAGCGCCTCCCGCCAGCCCGACACCGCGCCGCTGCGCGCCTGCGCCCGCACCCGGAATGCCGTGGGCTCCGTGGTGGGAATGGCCACGGCGGTGGCGCCGAAGCCGCCCGCATAGCCCTGCCAGACGGCGACGGAGGCCGGCCGGAACTCGATCTCGTAGCCGGCGAGATAGGCGGAGCCGACCGTCGACCAGGACACGGCGATGGCGGTGAACGTCGTCCCGAGGAGCGTGTCCACCAGGATGGCGGCCGGTGCGGCGATCACGCCCGGGTTGGGCAGCACCACCGAGGGGTTCTGTCCCGTAGCCCGCTCATCCGTCGCCGGGTTCCACGCCCAAACAGCGGGATCCTCCTCGGCCAGTTGCAGGTTCACCCCGCCATCCGGCGCCAGCGCCCAGCCCGTCACCCGTGCCGGGAATGGTGTCAGCCGCTCCAAAGCCACCGTCACCCCATCCCAGGGCCGCAGCCGCAGCGCCGAGAGGTTGGCCTGCATCGCCACCTCGCGCTGGCGGCGGTTGCGCTCCAGCTCGATTTTCATCAGGCGCTGGACCGTGCTGGCGCTCGTGGTGAGCGGGAACTCCATGTCACGGTAGATGGCCTCGCCACCATCCTCGGTGACGTAGTTGCTGGCGAGCAGCGGCGGCGCATCGGTGGGCTGCCAGGCGGCGGCCGGCTCGACGTAGACGGCGCGCACCCCGTTGAAGAGATCCCTCCGCGGCCGCGAGCCGACGATGGTGACGTCGCCACGTAGATCGTCACTGGTGAGCGTCGCGGCAGGCAGCGCCGGCGCCCCAGCATGGATGTAGAAGCGACCGCCCGAGACCACGAGCGCGCCTGCCATGGCGGCGACGAGCTTGCGGGTGATGGCGATCTTGCCCTCGCCGAGCGTGACGGCGCCGTTGACGGTGTAGCGCCGCTCGGCGGTGCCATCGCGTCGGCCCATGATCTCGTCGCAGATGTTGGCCGCCGCCATCAGCGCCGGCAGGTCGATATCCGCCCAGGCCGCGCGCCACCCGAACGGCGACGTCAGATACCAGGCAAGGCACAGCGCGGGATTGTCGGACCAGCCGGTGGCGCCGGTGCGGGGGTCCAGGATGGTGTCCGCCCCCTCGACGATGGCGGACAGGCTGGGCGCCCCTGAGGGAAAGGCCTCGGGCCGCAGTTTGAGGCGCACGGCGAGATAGGCGCGGCCCTGGCCGCGATGGGCGGCGGTCCACTGGCCGCCGGTGTCCGCCACCAGGTTGGCGTTGGCCACCTGGCCGGGATCGCCCAACGCGCGGTCAATCCGCAGCAGGCCGGCGAACTTCGCGTCGGTTGAGGCGGTGCCGTTGAGGAAGACCTCGCCGATGGCGCGCACGCGATGCGCGGCCAGCACCACGACGACATGCAGAAAGCCGTCGGCGCGGCCCTCGTCATCGGTGGCGGAATGCAGGAACACGACGGGGCCCGAGCTGCGGCAGCGGCCAAAGACGATCTGGTGCTCGGTGATAGGCTGGCGGAAGGACTGGGTGCGGCCAGCGCCGGGTGTGCGCGGGTCGAAGCCGGAGCCCGGTCCGGTGTCGGTCCCCGGGGTGACGTTGGCGCTGCGGGCCGCGGAGGGGGACTTGGGGCGGAAGACCGCGGCACCCACGGCGGACACCACCAGGGCGGCGCCGGCGGCCGCCACGGCGCCCAGGACGCCGCCGCCAATGACGGCCGAGGCGGCGGCACCTGCGGCGGCGGCGACGAAGGGGATGGCGACGGGCATCAGCCAACACTCCAGGCGATGGTGCAGGCGGTGATGGGGAGGCGGAGTAGCCCCGCCGGTCCGACGAAGGCGGCGCGGCCGGCGTCGAGCATCACGCCGAGGCGATCGGGGTCTGCGGCCAGCACCACGTCGCCAGCGCGGGCGAAGGGCACCGGCACGCGCGGATAGCCGGCGGTGTCGGCCATCGCGGCAAGGTTCGGGCGATGCTGCCAGGACGGCCGTCGTCCGGTGCAGGCCACCACCGCGGCCATGGCGAAGCGCCCGCAGTTCCAGCGTGCCGCGTCGAAGGGCCGATACTCAGCTGCCGTGATCAGCGCCGCCAGCCGCTCCGGCCAGTCGGGCAGCCGGTTCACTGGATCGGCAGCCGGATCTCCGTCTCCTGGAGCGCTGGCACGAACTCGAAGAACCGATCGCCGGGATATTCGGCCTGCTGGTCGGCGTCCGTGTAGCGGCGGACCTCGGCGCGCTCGAGGTCGACCAGCCGGCTCTCACAGGCCAGCGCCACGGAGGGCTCGGCGCCGTCCGTGACTTCCATCGTGTCCATCAGCCCCGCCCAGAGCGGGAACGGGTCCGCCACGAAGGCGCCCTGCGCATCGAGCAGTGCGCCCCACAGCGTGACCGGCCGCAGGCGGTAGCTGCGCTCGGCCAGTGCGATGTCCACCACCTCCTGCGGCAATGGCGACAGCGCGAGGGTCAGCCGCACCGCGCGCAGTTCCACCGTCTCCTCCACATCCGAGATCGCGCCGATGCTGCCGGCGCCCTCGAAGACCTTCCCCGCCCAATCGAGCGGCCCGAGGCCGGTCCAGACGCGAAAGGGCCCGGTGGCGAAATCGAGCTCCACCAGCACCACCGGCGTGGCGATCGGCGCCGTGGAGGCGGCCGCCGCCTGATTGCTGAGGCGTGGGGTGCCGGACATCACAAAGCTTCCTCGAGGCGGATGGTGACGGCGGCGAAGGGGCCGGGCCGCGTCGGGTTCGCCGCCTCGTCGTCCGACACGAGGCGCATCGGCACGCTGGGGAGGGAGAGGATCAGCGGCTCGCCCACCACCACCGCGGCGCGCAGCGGCGGTGCGATGGCGATGGTGGCCGTCCCAGCCCCCGAGGCGGTGACCGCGGCGGTGGCGATGTAGAGCCTCCCGCCAAGGCCGATGTAGTCGCCCGCGCCGACCGCCACTGTGTTGGGCCACCAGCCCTGCGTGACGATGGACAGCGCCCCACGCGGCGCGCCGGCCGCCAGCGACGGATTGCCCGATCCCACCACCAGCCCGGTCCCGTCCGTGAAGATCGTCGCATCCGAGAAGCTGTAAGGCCCGGTCGGCACATCGCCCTGGCTGCGCGGATCACCGGTGCGGTATTCGCGCCGCCAGTCCCAGATGCGCACCGTGTTGGCGGAGCCGGCGAGTGCCGCCAGCAGACCGTCCATCACGCCCGCCTGCACGCGGCCGAGCGGCTCGAAACTGGCCTCGGCCACCCAGCGCGCGCCCTCGCGCCGCAGCACCTGCGTGGCGCGGGCGACCGGTGAGACGAAACGCAGCGTGTTGTGCTGCAGGTAGAAGCTCAGCCGCGACGGCCGCAGCACGGCGGGCCAGGCGTATTCCGTCATGGCCCTATCCCCGCACGATGGAGGTGGCGCTGCCGCCGCGGCGGATGGCGTC
>JAIYDS010000279.1 GCA_027487385.1 Acetobacteraceae bacterium
CCATGGACCCGCGCATCGTGGGCAACGACCACTACAACACGGCCCGTGAAGTGCAGAAGATCCTGCAGACCTACAAGTCGCTGCAGGACATCATCGCGATCCTGGGCATGGATGAGCTTTCGGAAGAGGACAAGCTGATCGTGGCGCGCGCGCGCAAGATCCAGCGCTTCCTCAGCCAGCCCTTCCATGTGGCTGAGGTCTTCACCGGCACGCCGGGCGTTTTCGTGAAGCTGGAGGACACGATCCGCAGCTTCGCCGCGATCTGCGCCGGCGAGTATGACCACCTGCCGGAAGCCGCCTTCTACATGGTCGGCACGATTGAAGAGGCCGCCAAGAAGGCTGAGACGCTCAAGCAAGCTGCTTGAGCTGATTTCTAGCGCCCTCAGGCGCCGGGCGCCGGCTCCGCCGGCTTGGCTTCGCCGCGCGGCGGGCTGTTCCGGCTGCTAGGGCAATCTGGCGGCGCCGGCCGCTCTGCGGCCGGATCCTCCAATGTTTAGTCGCTCTCTTGAGCGCTCGGTTTGTTTGGGGATGCTCTGATGGCCACCTTTCAGCTTGAACTCGTCTCCCCGGAGAAGCTCCTGCTCTCCCGCGCGGTGGAGATGGTCGTCATTCCTGCCGCCGAGGGCGAGATGGGCGTGCTGCCCGGCCATGCGCCGATGATCGTCACCCTGCGCGGCGGCACCATCCGCGTGATGGAGGCTGGCCGTGACACCGACCGCCTCTTCGTCGCGGGCGGCTTCGCCGAGGTGACGCCCGAGCGCGTCACCATCCTGGCCGATGAGGCCACCCCTGTCGCCGATCTCTCCAAGGCGGAGGCCGACCGCCGTGTCGCCGCGGCCGAGGCGGCCTACAACGCCGCCGCCATGGACACGCCCGAGAAGCGTGAGGCCGCCATGGCCACGCTCCAGGCCATGCGCGCCATGCGCGAGGTCGCTGAGGCGGCCTGAGCCCGCCCGGCGCCGCGCGACGTGTCCGCGCGGCCACATCGTGAGCCTTTTCCGGGACATGCCGCTTGATCGCGCAATGGCGCGTGCGCATGTCACGCGGATGGAGGTCCAGACCCACCGATGAAGCATTGGCATATCGAGCAGATCGCCTGGGACAGCTTCGATCCCTCCAAGGTCGAGCCGGAGGTGATCCCCCTCGTCAAGGCCGCCGCCATGGTCGAGCGCAATGGCGATGACTACGCCGCCTATCTGAAATCCGTCTTCCACGACGACCCGGATTTCCAGGCCGCCGCCGACAATTGGGCGGTGGAGGAAAACCAGCATGGCGACGCGCTGGGCCGCTGGGCCAGCCTGGCTGACCCCTCCTTCCAGTACATGGAAAGCTTCGCCCGCTACCGTGAGGGCTACAAGATCGATGTGAAGGCGGATGCCTCCATCCGCGGCTCCCGCACCGGCGAACTCATCGCCCGCTGCATGGTGGAGACCGGCACCTCCAGCTACTACACCGCGCTCGGCGAGGCCTCGGAAGAACCGGTTCTGAAGCAGATCTGCCGGCTGATCGCCGCGGATGAGTACCGCCACTTCAAGCTCTTCTACGACCACATGAAGCGCTACCTCGCCCGGGAAAATCTCTCCTTCCCGCGCCGCCTGCGCGTGGCGCTCGGCCGCGTCGGCGAGACGGAGGATGACGAACTCGCCTTCGCCTTCCATTGCAGCAATGACCCGCCCGGCCTGGCCTATGAGCATGCCCGCTGCTCGGCCGGCTATATGGGCCGCGCCATGGGCTATTACCGCTACCACCATGTCGAGCGCAGCATGGGCATGATCTTCAAGGCGATCGGGCTGGAGCCGCGCGGCCGCATGTCGGACCTCGCGGCCCGCGCCTTCTGGCGCGTGCTGTGCTGGCGGCGGGACAAGTACCGCCAGCAATTGGCGCGCGAGGCGGCCCCGCTTCTCGCCCGCGCCGCGTGAGCCTCGCGCGGCGCCCGCTGCTGGCCCTGGCTGGCGCCGCCCTCGCCGGGCCGACATGGGCCCAGGGCCCCGGCCTGCGGCAATTGGCCCGGGCGCGCGGCATGAGCTTTGGTACCGCCGTGCGCGGCCAGGTCCTTCAGGATGACCCCGCCCTGGCCGCCCTCGTCGCGCGCGAGGCCGACCTTCTGGTCCCCGAATGGGAGGGCAAGTGGGATTCCCTCCAGCCCGAGCGTGGCCGCTTCAACTTCGAGCCGCTGCGCCAGATCATCCGCTTCGCCCAGGCCCACAACCAGCGGGTGCGCGGCCATGCGCTGCTCTGGCATGTCGCCATGCCGCCCTGGCTCGCCCCCGCCCTGCGCGAGGGCGCGAGCCAGGCGAATGCCATCCTGGAAGAACACATCACCACCGTGCTGCGCGAGACCCGCGAGACCATCCGTGACTGGGATGTGCTGAACGAGATCATCTCCAACCCGCCCGGCAGCGACAATCCCGACCCCACGGATGGCGATCTCCGCCCCACCCCATGGCTTGCCGCCCTGGGTCCCGGCTATGCAGAGCGCGCCCTGCGCCTCGCCCGCCAGGTGGACCCGACGCTGCGCCTGACCCTGAATGACTATGGCGTGGAGGCCGACACCCCCTGGGCCGCCGCCAAGCGCGCCCGGCTGCTGCGCGTGGTGCGCGGGCTGATTGACCGCCGCTGCCCGCTCGATGCCATCGGGATCCAGGCCCATCTGCAGATGCGCGAGCCCTTCCGCGCCGAGCCCTTCATCGCCTTCCTGCGGGAGCTGCGCGGCCTCGGCCTCGCCATCCTCATCACCGAGCTGGATGTGCGCGAGCCCGACCAGCTCGCCCCCAGCCTCGCCGAACGCGACGCGGCGGTGGCGGAATATGCCGGCGCCTTCCTGGATGCCGCCATCGCGGGTGGCGTGCGCACCATCCTCACCTGGGGCCTGACCGACCGCGATTCCTGGCTGGTGCAGGAGCCCGGTGTGGCGCGGCGGGATGGCCAGCTGCATCGCGGCCTGCCCTTCGATGCGGAGCTGCGCCCCAAGCCCTTCCGGGCGCGACTCGCACGCATCTTCGCCGGCTGAGCCGCCGGGTTGCCGCTGGCCCCGGCGCGGGGCATAGGCAGCCCGCCCATGCCGCTCTCCCTGCTCCTCACCCATCTGCTTCTTCTGCTTCCGCTCGTCGCGCTCTCCGCGCTGGTGGTGCGGGCGATGATCCGCTGGCCCATCCTCGACGTGCCCAATGCCCGCAGCGCGCATCAGGTGGTCACACCCCGCGGCGGCGGGCTGGGGCCGGTGCTGGCCTTCCTGCTGGGCATGCTGGCGCTCTACCAGATGGCGGATTTCGCCCGCATCGCGGACCGGCAATTCATCGGCGTGATCCTGGCCGCCTTCGCCATCGCCGCCGTCGGGCTGCTGGATGACATCCGCGACCTCTCGGCCCGGCTGCGGCTGCTTTGCCAATTCGCCGCCGCCATGGTCGCGGTGCTCTCGGGCCTGGCCCTGCAGCGCCTCTCCCTGCCCGGAATCGGCGTGGTGGAGCTGGGCTTCCTCGGGACGCTCATCACCCTTTTCTGGATCATGGGCTGCACCAATGCGGTGAACTTCATGGATGGGCTGGATGGGCTGGTGGCGGGCACGCTGGTCATCGCCAGCGTCGCACTCGCCGCCATCGCGCTCAGCCTCGGGGGCGGCTTCATCTATGCGGCGGCCATGTTCCTGGCGGCCGGCTTCCTGGGCTTCCTGCCCTTCAACCTGCACCGCGCCCGCATCTTCATGGGCGATGTGGGCAGCCAATTCGCGGGCTTCATGCTGGCCATCCTGGCCGTCGCCGCCGCCCGCTTCGAGCACAGCCAGGTCAGCTTCCTGATCGTGCCGCTGCTGATCTTCGGGCTGCTCTTCGACGCCGCCTTCACCCTGGCCCGCCGCGCCCTGATGCGCGAGGCGGTGGGCGCCGCGCATCGCAGCCACCTCTACCAGATGGCCCAGCGCTCTGGCGTGCCGGTGCGGGTGGTGGCGGGGGTGCATTGGGGCTTCGCCCTCTTCCACGCCGCCCTCGCCGCCTGGTTCCTCCAGCTCCCGCCCGAGCAGAAGCCGCTGGTCGGCCTGCCGGCGCTTCTCGTCCAGCTCGCCTGGGCCGGCTTTGTGCTGCATCGGATGCGGCGCGCCGGCCTCTCCTGGCGGAACGCCTGAGCCCCCATTTGTCCTGACAAGCAATCCGGGCCTATGCTCCCCCACGCCGCGTCGTGGACGTGGCGGGAAAGGTGCGGCGATGGATATCGGGCCGGCCGGGGGCGGGGCTCCCGCGGGCATCGGGCAGGTGAAGCGGGTCAGCCTGCGCCAGCGGGCGCGGCTTCTGGGCGCCGCGCTGGCCGTCCTCATCGGCCTCGGTTTCGGGGCGCGCTGGCTGCATTTCCAGTTCACCCATGTCGTGCTGGATGACGCCCGCGTCGCCTCAGACATGGTGATCCTCGCGAGCCGCGTGTCCGGCTGGGTGCAGGCCCTGCCCGTCACCGCCGGCGATGCGGTCCGCCAGGGCGAGCTGCTGGTCCAGATGGATGGGCGTGAGGCCGCCCTCGCCGTCGAGGAGCTGAATGCCCGCCTGGCCGGCATCGCCGCCCGCCGCGGCGAGTTGCAGGCCCGGCTGACCCAGGTGGACCGCCAGAGTGAAAGCCAGCACGCCGCCGCCCTGGCCAAGCTCGATTCCGCCCGCACCACCCTGCCCGCCGCCGAGGCCGAGCGGGACTTCGCCGAGGCGGAGCTCGCCCGCGCCGAGCGCCTGATCCAGACCGGCGCCGGCACCCGCCAGCGCGTGGAGATGCTGAGTGCCGCCGTCCATGCCGCCCGCAGCCGCGCCATCGCCGCCGCCGCCGAGATCCGCAATGCCGAAGCGCTGATCGCACTCGCCGCCGCCGCCCGCGAGGAGATGCAGGTCATCGCCCGCCAGCTCGATTCGCTGGGCCCGCAGGAGCGTGAACTGACCGCGACCCGCGACCGCGCCGCCCTCGACCTCGCCGACCGCACCATCCGCATGCCCTTTGACGGGGTGGTGGACCGCATCTTCATGGACCCGGGCGAATATGCCCTGGCCGGGCAACGCATCATCATGGTGCACAGCCCGACGCAGATCCGCATCGAGGCCAATGTGAAGGAGACGGATATCCGTCACTTCCGCCCCGGCACGCCGGTGCGCGTCACGGTGGATGCCTGGCCCGGCCAGGTCTTCCCCGGCGTGGTGGACCGCATGGTGGAGGCCGCGACCAGCGAATTCGCCCTGCTGCCCAGCGCCAACCCCTCGGGCAATTTCACCCGCATCACCCAGCGCCTGCCGCTGCGCGTGCGGCTCGACCCCGCCCCGCCCCCCGGCCTGCTGCGCCCGGGCATGCTGGTGCGCATCACGGCCGGGAAGCAGGGGTGAGCGGCCCGCAGACCGTCGAGGCCCTCTTCGCCCGATTCGGGCCCAATTACCGCTGGTGGGTGACGCTGACCGCGCTGACCGGCACCATCTCCACCATCCTCTCCTCGACCATCGTCGTCGTCGCCCAGCCCGATATCGTCGGCGCCCTGGGCATGGGGCACGAAGAAGGCCAACTCCTCTCCACCGGCTTCCTCGCCGCCAACACAGGCTTCATGCTGCTGAACGCCTGGGCGGTGGAGCGCTTCGGCTTCCGCCGCACCTATGCCGTCTCCATCGCCGTCTTCATCCTCGCCTCGCTGCTCGCAGGCGTCGCCACCTCCACCGCCGTCATGGTCGCCTGCCGCGTCGCCCAGGGGGCCGCCGCGGGGCTGCTGCAACCCCTCTCCATGCAGGTGATCTTCCTGGTCTTCCCGGCCGAGCGGCGGGGCACGGCCATGGGCCTCTTCAGCTTCGGGGTCGTCATGGCACCCGCGATCGGGCCCGCGCTGGGCGGCGTGCTGGTGGACGAATTCTCCTGGCACGCGGTCTTCTTCCTGAGCCTGCCCACCGCCGCGCTCGGCCTGGTCATGAGCTTCTTCTTCATGCCCGGGCGCCTGGCCACCGGCCCCGCCCGCGGCTTTGATTGGCTGGGCTGCGCGCTGCTCGCACTCGCCATCGGTGCCCTCCTCTCCGGTCTCACCGATGGGCAGCATGATGGCTGGAACTCGGACCGCGTGGTGGGGCAGCTCACCCTCGCCCTGCTCGCCACCCTGGCCTTCCTCACTTGGCAGGCCATGGCCCCCGCGCCGCTGATGAACCTCCGCGTCTTCCGCCATGGCGGCTTCACCGCGGCCGCCCTCGTCGCCTTCATCTACGGGGGCGCCATCTTCGGCTCCACCTATCTGCTGCCGCTGCTGACGCAGGTGGTGCAGGGCTATACCCCCACGCGCTCGGGCCTGATCATGATGCCGGGCGGCCTGGTCGTCGCCTTCGTCTTCCTCATGGCCGGGCGCATGGCGGATTTCGTGCCGCCCTGGATTCCCGTCTGCGCCGGCCTCGCCATCTTCTCCCTCTCCTGCTGGCTGCTGAGCTTCATCGGCACCGACACGGATTTCTGGGAACTGGCCATCTGGATCCTCATCGGGCGCATCGGCCTGGGCCTGACCATGCCCAACATGAATGTCGGCGCCATGCGGGCCCTGCCGCCGGACCTCTTTGGCCAGGGGGCCGGGACCATCAACTTCTTCCGCATGCTGGGCGGCGCCTTCGGCACCAACCTCATCGCCGTGCACCTGGAACGCCGCACCCAGCTCCATGCCGAAAACCTGGGCCCGCTGCTGGATGGCGGCAGCTCCACCATCGAGGCCCGCCGCTTGCTGGAAAACCTCTACGCCCAGGGCGGGCTGCCCGAAGTGATCCGCCGCGACGCCGCCCATGAATTCATGACCCGGATGGTGGAAGCCCAGGCGCAGATGCTGGGCTTCCGGGACGCATTTCTGGTGGTGGGCGTGCTGTGCTTGGTGGCGGTGCTGCCGGGGCTTACGCTGCGACAGAAGCCGCCGGGGTATTTGCAGCGATAAGACAGGGGGCTTTGCCCCCTGACCCCCAGCAGGAAACTTAGTTTCCTGCACCTTCATTAGAGCCACGCCTCACGAACCGTGCGCGGCAGGTATCGTCTTCCGCCGGCCAGGCTGTGGAGGGCGCGCAGGCCCCGCAGGAACTCCAAGGTGGCGCCCTTGTCACGCCGCCAGCGGCTGATTCGCTGCGTTACCGGCAGGCGACGGATGATTTGCGACAAATCCGGATCGGCCACCATGAAGGGCGGCCCCGGCAAGGCCCGCAGCAAATCCAGCCGCCGCGCCAGCGCAATCAGCCCCAGCCCGCGCATCCGAATTGCACGCCGCGCCGCCCGGCAGATCAGCCCCTCCAGCTCCCGCAGCACCGAGCCCGGCGGCGAGGCCGCCAGCGCCGTCAGCAACCTCTCCCACAAGCCCGCATGGGTCAGCCGCTGGAAATGCCGCGCGACCGAGGTGCCCTTGCCATAGGCCGCCGGCAGATCACGCCAGGCCCCCGCCGTCGCCGCCACGCGGAAAATCGCATCCATCCGCGCCCGCTGGTCGCAAGGCCGCCCGCGCGCCGAACTTGGGAGGTAGATGGAGAGCACCACCCATTGCTCATCCGTCAGCCGGTCATAGGGCACCAGAATCCAGGCGGGGCGGCGGGGGCGCGGGCCTCGGGGGTAGGTGCGGGGTTCGCGGAAGATGGGAGGGAGGGGGTTGCGCATCGCGTTTTGTAGCGCGAGGTATGGAAGAAATCAAGAACAAAAGAGAGAAAGAGGCCGCCGGCGGCTGGGGCCGA
>JAIYDS010000073.1 GCA_027487385.1 Acetobacteraceae bacterium
CTGGCGTCGGGCCGGACGCGCCGCGTGGGGAGGTACAGGCTCATGGTCGTCACCCTGCCGTCCGATTATCGTCCATCAGAAGACGAAGAGTTCATGAATGCGCTGCAACAGGAGTATTTTCGCCAGAAGCTGTTGAGATGGCGCCACGAGTTGTTGCGTGAGGCCGGCGCCACGCTGAATTCCCTCTCCGCCGGTGGCATCACCGAAGCCGATCTGACCGACCGCGCCAGCGTCGAGACCGACCGGGCCCTGGAACTTCGAACCCGCGACCGCGCCCGCAAGTTGATCAGCAAGATCGACCAGGCGCTCGAGCGGATCGCCCAGGGCACCTATGGTTACTGCGAAGAAACCTTTGAGCCGATCGGACTGCGCCGCCTGGAGGCGCGCCCCATCGCCACCCTGTCCATCGAGGCGCAGGAGCGCCACGAGCGGATGGAAAAGGTGCATCGCGACGATTGATCGGCCCGCCCCTCCGGGGGCGGTTCAAGCAGGACCCTCCGCCAGTTCGGGCGGGGGGTCGCACAGGGCCTGCCATCGCTCTGGCAGCCCATCGTGTGCGGGCGCCAGAAGCTCCGCATCATTCTCCGCCACGCGGCCGACGCGCGGCCCCACCGGCCAGAAGGCCAGACGTGCATCCTCGGCAGGGCGCAGCAATTCGGGCAGGCGGTCCTCCGGCATCTCGGCTTCACCCAGCCAGGCGGGCCAATCCCCCGGCGGCAAGATCACCGGCATGCGCGGATGCAGCAGCGCCTGGCGCCCAGCGGCCGCGCAGGTGATGACGCTATAGGTCCGGAGCCAGGTGCCGTCCGGCTGCTGCCAGCCTTCCCACAAGCCGGCCACCGCCATGGGCGCGCCATTGCGCAGCGCGACGGCGAAGGGCTGCTTGGGCGTCATGTCCTGCGCCCACTCATAAAAGCCATCCATCGGCACCAGGCAGCGGCGCTTGCGGAAAGCCTCGCGAAAACTTGGCTTCTCGGTCAGGGTCTCGGCGCGGGCATTGATGAGCCGGGCGGCGCCGCTGGCATCCTTAGCCCAGCGCGGCACCAGGCCCCAGCGGAGCACATCCAGATGGCGCGTGCCGGTCTGCGGGTTGCGCCGCAGCACCAGCCCCGCCTGGGTGGGGGCCATGTTCCAGGAGGGCGGGTGATTCGGCGTGGGCGGGCTCGCGTCGAAGTAGCGGACGAGCCCGGCGGGGTCGCGCTGCAGGAAGTAGCGCCCGCACATCCTGGGGGGCGCTCAGCGCGCCTGGTTCAGCCAGATATCCGCCGTGGCTTCCAGGCGGCGGGCGGCGGCATGGCTGCGGGCGACATCCTGCTGCGTCGCGGCGAGCGCCCCCTGATACTCCTGCACGCTGGCCTCCAGCCCGGAGACGGCGCCACCCAGCGCGGAGAGGTTGGTGCGGAATTCGGTGAAGGCCAGCTTCTGCTCGGCCAGGGCGTCATCCAGCCGGCGCAGCGCGGCGCGCAGGCGATCTTCGGGCTTCTGCGGGAAGGTGAGGATATCGGCCATCGCTGGTCTCCACGGGGGTTGTGTTAACAATTATCTAACACGTCCCGGTTTTTAAGACAAGCTTTACTTGTTACCCGCCGACAGCCCTGGGTGATCGGGGCCATGCCCGCCACCCATCCCAGGTTGCAGAAGGGCTCAGCCCGTGATCGGCGCCATCAGGCACAGCGCGGCGCCGATCGAGAGCACCCAGCGCAGCATCATGTATTCGCCGGGCACCAGGCCGCGGCCGGCCGCCCATTGCTCCAGACCGGCCGTGCCCAGGATGCCGAGTGCCAGCAACGGCAGGGCGAAGACATCCGGCAGCAGGAGGGAGACCCAGCCGATCAGCGCCGGCAGCACGCCCAGCGTCAGCCGCGCAGGCCCCGCCCCGGCCTCTGCAACCGGGGCGCGCAAGGCCAGGCCCCAATGCACGGCACCGAGGAAGCTGAGGATGACGGCGCCATAGGCAATCAGCGCCCCCTCGGCGAAGCCCTGCCAGGAATCGGGCGCGGCGAAGAAGGCGAGGGCCGCCCCGGCAAAGGGCAGCAGCCCTGAAAGGCCCAGCAGCCAGGCGGTGCGGCGTGTCGTCGTGTCCATCGCCGCAGAACAACCGCAACGCGCATTTCGCGCAAGGGGCTTGCGTGGTTACTCGGCGCGGATATTGGCGCCGCGGATCAGCGCCTCCAGCAGCGGCGTCTGGGCGGCGATGAAGGCGGCGAAGGCCTCCGGCGTGCCGCCGATCACCTGCGCCCCCTGCTCGGCCATGCGGCCGCCGATCTCGGGCTCGCGCAGGGCGGCATCCACGGCGGCGGACATGCGCGCCACGATCTCGGGCGGCGTGCGGGCGGGGGCGGCCAGGCCAAACCAACTGCCGAAGACGAAGCCCGGCAGCCCGGCCTCGGCCGTGGTCGGCACATCGGGCAGTTGCGGCAGGCGCTGCGGCGTGGCGACGGCCAGGGCGCGCACGGCGCCATCGCGGATCTGCGGCAGGATATTGGGCAGGTTGTCCACCAGCAGGTCGATCTGCCCGGCCAGCAGATCGGTGACCGCGGGCGCCGCGCCGCGATAGGGGATGTGCAGGATCTGCGTGCCGCTCTGCTGCTTCAGCAATTCCAGCGCGAGGTGCAGCGAGGAGCCATTGCCGGCCGAACCCGCGCGCAGCCGGTCCGGCGCCGCGCGCGCCGCCGCCAGCAATTCGGCCAGGCTTTGCCAGGGGCGGCCGCGATTCACCACCACCACCTTGGGCGTGTTCACGAGGAGCGAGGTGGGGGCGAAGGCGCTGCGCGTCTCATAGGGCATCTGCGCATAGACGAACTGGTTGCCGGCGAGCGGGCCGCTCGAACTCATCAGCCATGTATAGCCATCGGGCGCGGCCTTGGCGACGAGATCGGCGCCCAGATTGCCATTGGCGCCGGGGCGGTTCTCCACCACCACCGGCTGGCCAAGGGTGGCGGGCAGCCGCGCCGCCAGCGGGCGGGCCAGCGTGTCAACATATCCGCCCGGCGGGAAGGGCACGATGATGCGCATCGGCCGGCTGGGCCAGGCCGCCTGGGCCAGCGCGGCCCCAGGCAGCAGCGCAGGGAGGGCAAGGAGCGAGCGGCGATCCAGCATCTACTTGGCCTTGTGATAGAGGTGGGGGATGGCGTGGTCCACGACCACGTCGATCAGCATCGGGCCTTCCGCGGCGAAGGCGGTCTTGAGGGCGGCATGCAGCGCCTCGGCCGTCTCGACGCGCACGCCCGGGCAGCCCTGGCCGGCGGCGAGGCTGACGAAATCCAGCCCCGGCAGCTCGATCCCCGGCGCGCCTTCCACGCCAAGCACGCGGGAGAAGCTGCGCATGGCGCCATAGCCCGCATTGTTCACCACGATGATGGTGAGCGGCAGGCGCGCCTGCACCGCGCTCCAGATCGCCTGGATGGAATACATCATCGAGCCGTCGCCGATCACGGCCACGACGCGCGTGCCGGGCTTGGCCATGGCCACACCCACCGCCGCCGGCAGCGAATAGCCGAGCCCGCCCGAGGCCATGGTGTAGAAGCCGCCCCAGCGCGTGATGGGCAAATGCTGTTGCAGCGCCGGCCGGTGCGAGGGCGCTTCCTCCACCAGGATGGCATCCTCCGGCATGGCTTCGCGCAGCGCGGCGAAGAGGTATTCGGCCGGCAACGGCAGTGCGGCCTGGGGCGCGGGCGGGCGTTGGCGCGGGCCGGGGGCGGCGCGGGAGGTCGGCGGCAGGCGCTCCAGCAGCGCCGGCAGCGCAAGCCGCATGCTGCCCAGGATGGCGGTGCCGGAGGTGGCGGCGGCGGCGGCCTCGCCATCCGAGGTGAGTTGGAAGATCGGCGTGCCGTCGTGGAAAATCCGGCATTCGCCGGCGACGTGAAAGGTGAAGGCGGGCGCGCCGATCACCACCACCAGGTCGTAGCCGGCCAGCCCGGCCGCCACGGCATTGGGCGCGGCGGCGAGAAAGCCCTGGAAGAGCGGATGATCCTCCAGGCAGGCCATGCGGCTGGCGAAGGGGCTGGTCAGGATGGGGGCGCGGGCCTGTTCGGCGAGCGCCAGCAAGGCCGGGCCCGCGCCCTCCTGATCCACCTCGGGGCCGACGACGAAGACGGGTCTTGCCGCGCGCGCCAGCGCCTCGGCCAGGCGGTCCAGCAGGGCGGGGTCGGGCGCCACATCCACGCTGACGATGCGCGAGGGCACGGGGCGGGTCAGCACGCCCCAGTCATCCATCGGGATGCTCACCAGCGTCGGGCCCCAGGGGCGCTGCATGGCGATGCGGTGGGCATGGGCGATGGCGGCGGGCACATCCTCGGCCCGCGCCGGCTCGATGCTCCATTTCACATAGGGGCGGGGGAAATTCGCGGCCTCGGTGGCGCCGAGGAAGGGGTTGCCCGGCAGCAGCGAGCGCGCCTGCTGGCCGACGGTGATGACCAGCGGCGCCTGGTTGCGGAAGGCGGTGAAGATATTGCCCGCCGCATGCCCGACGCCGACCGCGGAGTGCAGGTTGCAGAGGGCGGCGCGGCCGGTGGCGCGGGCATAACCATCGGCCATGCCGACCACCACGCTCTCCTGCAGCCCCAGCACATAGGTAAAGTCGTCCGGCCAGCGATCGAGGAAGGGCAACTCGGTCGAGCCCGGATTGCCGAAGACCGTCGTCATGCCGAGTTCGCGCATCAGCGCGAAGCTGGCCTCGCGCACCGTGACAAGTCCGGTCTGCAACGCGGCGTCAGGCATCCTGGCTTCCTCCTCGAATTGGCGGAAAGCTTATGGCCGGGCGGCGCGATGGGAAAGGGAAGATCACCTGCCCAGGGACGCGCCATCTGCCGCGATGCCGGGCGCCGTGCGGTGCTCCGTGGCGTCAGGCTGGCGGCGGCGCTGCTTGCCAAGCGCGTCGAAGCCTCGTCAGAATGTCCGGACGAAAACAAGGAGTGTTCCGATGCAGCGGCGTGCCATGCTTCTCTCCGTGCCGGCCATCATCGGCACCGCCGCCTCCGCCCAGGAATTGCCGGCGCGGCCCATTCGCCTGGTCGTCCCCTTCACCACCGGCGGCACCACGGACATTCTGGCGCGCCTGCTGGCCGAGCATGGCCCGGCGGAATTCGGCCAACCCATCATCGTGGAATCCCGCGCGGGGGCGGGCGGCGTCACCGGCACGGCGCAGGTCGCGGCCAGCGCGCCGGATGGCACAACGCTGGTGGTCGGCACGCCCGGGCCCATCGCCACGGCACCCGCGCTGATGTCCAGCATGCCCTATGATCCGATGCGGGACCTGGCGCCCGTCATGCTGATCGCCAATGTGCCCAACCTCGTCGTGGTCAATCCGCAAAGCGGCATCACCAGCATCCAGGGCCTGATCGCCGCCGCGCGGGCGCGGCCGGGCAGCATCCATTTCGGCTCGGCCGGCATCGGGGCCAGCACGCATCTGGCGGGCGAATTGTTCAAGCTGATGGCGCAGGTGGACATTGTGCACGTTCCCTATCGCGGCAGCGTGCCCGCGCTGACCGACCTGCAGGGCGGGCAGATCCAGCTGATGTTCGAGAACATGCCCGGCGCGCTGGAACTGGTGCGCGCGGGGCGCCTCACCGGCCTCGCCGTCACCTCGCCCACCCGCGCGACCGCGGCGCCCGAGATCCCGACCGTCGCGGAAGCGGGGGTGCCCGGCTATGCCGTCGTGTCCTGGTTCGCGGTCTTCGCACCGGGGCAGACGCCGGCACCGGTGATCCAGCGGCTGAACCAGGGGTTGCGCCGCATCATGGCGCGCCCGGCCGTGCGCCAGCGCATCCTGGAACTCGGCGCCGAGCCCGCCGATGGTCCGCCCGAGGCGCTGGGCGCCCTGGCGCGGGAAGAGACGGAGCGTTGGGGGCGGGTGATCCGCGAAGCCCGCATTACGGCCCAATAAGGTGCTCTCGGTCGGGATCGAGATCGGCGGAACCTTCACCGATCTGGTCGCCTTCGGCCCGCAGGGCGTGATCGTGGCGAAGGTGCCCAGCACCCCGGCGAGGCCGGAGGAAGCGGCCTTCCACGCGCTCACCGCCGCCGGCATCGCGCCCTCCGCCATTGGTGAATTCGTCCATGGCTCCACCGTCGCCACCAATGCGGTGCTGGAGCGCAAGGGCGCGCGCCTTGCCTTGCTCACCACTGCGGGCTTCCGCGACGTGCTGCTGCTCGGCCGGCAGGACAAGCTGCGGCTGTTCGACCTGCGCTACCGCCGCCCCGTGCCGCTGGTGGCACGCGAGGACACGCTGGAAGTGCCCGAGCGCCTGCTGGCCGATGGGCGCGTCGAGACGCCGCTGGACCTCGACGCCTTCGCCCCGCACCTTGCCGCCTTCCTGGCCGGTGCGCGCTTTGGCGCGGTCGCGATCTGCCTGCTGAACGCCTATGCCGACCCCGCGCATGAGCAGGCGCTGGCCGGGCTGGTGCGCCGCCTGGCCCCCGGCCTGCCCGTCACTTGCTCGCATGAGGTGACGCAGGAATTCCGCGAATATGAGCGTGCCAGCACCACGGCGCTCTCGGCCTATGTGCAGCCCGTGCTGGACGCCTATCTGGGCCGGATGGAGGCGCGGCTCGCCGCCGATGGCTTCACCGGCGATTTCTCGGTGATGCAGTCCAATGGCGGGCGCGTGCCGGCGCTTGCCATGCGGCGCAATGCGGCCAGCGCGCTGCTTTCCGGCCCCGCCGCCGGGGTGATGGGCGCGGTGCGCCAGGCCGGGCTTTCGGGCGAGCACGACATCATCACCCTCGATATCGGCGGCACCAGCGCCGATGTGGGGCTGATCGAGAAAGGCCGCCCGGATTTGACGCGCGAGGCGCTGGTGGATGGCCTCGTCGTGCAGATGCCCATGCTTGACATCACGACGGTGGGGGCGGGCGGCGGCTCCATCGCCTGGGTGGATGAGGGCGGGCTGCTGCGCGTCGGCCCGCGGAGCGCCGGCGCCGATCCCGGGCCCGCCGCCTATGGCCGGGGCGGCACGCGCCCCACCCTGACCGATGCCCAGGTGATCGCCGGGCGCATCCCGGCGGGCAAGACCCTGGCGGGCGGGCTGGTGATGGACGAGGCGGCGGCGCGCGCCGCCTTCGCACCCGTGGCCACCGCCCTGGGGCTGAGCGTGGAGGAAGCGGCGGAGAGCGTGGTGCGCATCGCCGTCGCCAATGTCGTCGCCGCCGTGCGGCTGGTCTCGACCGAGCGCGGGCGGGATCCGCGCGATCACATCCTGGTGCCCTATGGCGGCGCCGGCCCGCTGCATGCGGCCGCCGTGGCGGAAGAACTGGGCATGACGCGCGTGCTGGTGCCGCCCGGTGCGGGTGTGCTCTCGGCCTATGGGCTGCTCGCCGCCGATCAGGCGCTGCTCGCCGCGCGCACCCGCCGCCGCGTCATCAGCCCCGGCGCGGCCGAGGAGGTGCGCCGCATCGTGGCCGAGCTGGAGGCGGAGCTGGGTGCCCGGCTCGATGCCTATGGCGTGGCGGGCGCGCGCCGGCTGGAGGTGACGCTGGACATGCGGCTGGTCGGCCAGGCCTTCGAGATTCCGGTGCCCATCGCCGCCGAGGCCCTGCCCGACCTGACGGAAGCCGCGCTGCTGGGCGCCTTCAGCGCCGCGCATGAGCGCCTTTACCGCGCCCCGGCCGATACCGGCCGACGCGCGGTGGAGGTCGTCTCCTTCCGCGTCGGCGTGCTGGTCCCACGCGAGGGGCTGCCGGGCCTCTCCGCCGCGCCCCGCCTCGTCGGAACAGTGCGGGGGCCGATGCTGATCGAGGATGCGACCGCCAGCATCTGGGTGCCGCCCGGCTGGAGCGCCACCGAGGATGCGGCCGGGAACCTGCTGCTGAGGAGGGAGGCATGATCCGCATCAGCCCCGCCGACCAGGCCGTGATCGGCCAGGCGCTGATGTCCGCCGCGCGCGAGATGGGGGCGAAGCTCTACCGCTCCGCCTTCTCGCCCATCGTGCGGGACGGCAAGGACGCTTCCACCGGCATCATGGATGCGGATGGCGCCGCCGTCGCGCAGAGCGATGAGCTGATCCCCGTCCTGGTCGGCTCGCTTTCCGTCACGCTGCGCCATTGCATGGAGGCGGACCCGCCGGAGACGCTCGCCGAGGGCGATTTCTACATGACGAACCACCCCTATCGGGGGGCGCATCATCTCTCGGACATCCTGATCTTCATGCCGGTCTTCGTGGAGGGGCGGATCATCGCCTATGCCGCGGCGGTGGCACATCACCTGGATGTGGGCGGCGGCGCGCCGGGGCTGAACAGCTCTGCCACCGATGTTTACGGCGAGGGGCTGATCATTCCGCCCGCGCGTTGGAATTACGCGCGGGACTGGCAGAACGGCAATCTGCGCCGGATGATCGGCGCCAATATCCGCGTGCCGGACCAGACGCTGGGCGATATCGACAGCCAGTTCGCCGCCTGCTTCACCGGCATCGCCCGCGTGCGGGAGTTGTGCGCGCGCTATGGCGTGGCGACGGTGGAGGCCGCGATGGCGGGGCAGATCGCCTATGTGGAGCGGCGCGTGCGCGCGGCCGTGGCAGCCATCCCCGACGGCACCTATGTCGGCGAGGATTTCGTGGATGATGACGGGCTCTCGGCCGAGCCCCTGCGGGTGCGCGCCACCGTCACCGTCGCGGGCGATGCGCTGGCGGTGGATTTCACCGGCACCGCGCAGCAGGTGAAGACGCATCTGAACGCGCCCTATGCCTCGGTGCTCTCGGGCGCGCTGGCCGCGCTGAAATCCTTCCTGACGAGCGAGGATGTGCCCTTCAACGAGGGTGCGGCGCGCGCCGTCACCATCACGGTGCCCGAAGGCACGCTGCTCAACCCGCGCTTCCCCGCGCCGGTGCGCGCGCGGATGGAGGCGACCTATCGCGCCTATGACGCGGTGCTGAAGGCGCTGGGCGCCGCGGTGCCCGCCCAGGCGGTGGCCACCGGCTATGACAGCACCACCTCCTTCTGCCTGACGCATCTCTCGGCCGGGCGGTATCGCGTCTTCATCGAGTTGCGCGATGGCGGCTTTGGCGCCTGGGCCGAGGGCGATGGGGTGGATGCGGTGGCGGGGCCGCTGTCGAACTGCACCAATGTGCCGGTGGAGGCGATCGACGCCGACCACGACTTCTTCCGCATCGAGGCCTATCGTCTGCTGCCCGGGACGGGCGGGGCGGGGCGGCATCGCGGCGGCAATGGCTCGCTGCGGCGGTATCGCATCCTGGCCGATGGCGTGCGGCTCGCGATCTACACCGACCGCTTCCGCGTGCCGGCCGAGGGGCTTGCGGGGGGCGAGCCGGGCGCTTTGGCCGGCTGCGTGGTGCTGCGCGGGGCGGAGCGGATCGCCGTGCGCTCGAAGGATGACCTGGTGTTGCAGGCCGGCGATGTGATCGAGATGTGGACCGGCGGTGGCGGCGGCTACGGCAGGCCCGAAGAGCGGCCCGCGCCGCTGCGCGAGGCGGATGCACGGCTGTTGTTGTGAGCGATCGAGGGGCTCTGCACCTCGAGCACCCCGGCAGGGAACTCGTTCCCTGCACCCTCGGTCCCTGGCGCACCCTGGCCGGCGACGCAGCACCAAGGCCCGGGGTCCGGGGCCTCTCGGCCCCGGCCGCCGGAGGCCCTTTTCTTTCTCTCGCCTACCCGTCCGCCTGCAGCCCGAGCCTCTCGGTGATCCCCCGCCACCGCTCCAGCGCATCCGCGATGAAGGCCCGGAAGGCTTCGGGCCCGAGATAGCCCGGGAAGGTGTCCATCGCGAGCAGCCGCCGCTGGACCTCTTCATCCTGTGCCACAGCGGCGAAGGCTTCGGCCAGGCGGGCGGTGATGGGGCCGGGCAGGCCGCGCGGGCCGAGCAGCCCGGAGAAGCCGACAAAGGCGAAGCGGTCCGAGAAGCCGGCCTCGCGCATGGTGCGCACCTCGGGCAGGGAGGGCAGGCGGCGTGTGCCGGAGCTGGCGAGTGGCCGCAGCCGCCCGGCGCGGATCAATTCGCCCGCCGCCGCCGTGGAATGCCAGGCGCCGTGAATGCTGCCGGCCAGCAGGTCCTGGATGCCCGGCGCCTCACCGCGATAGGCCACATGCGTCATGGTCAGCCCGGCTTCCTCGGCCAGCATCAGGCCGAAGGCATGGCCCGTGGAGCCATTGGCCCAGGAGCCGAAGGAGAGCGACCGCCCGCGCCCCCAGGCGACGAAGCCCTCGATGCTGCTGACCTCGGCCGGTACGGCGGGGCCGATCACCCAGACATTGGCATTGCTGCCGAGGCGCCCGATGGGCGCGAAATCGGCCACCGGATCGTAGGGGAAGCGCCGCATCACGACGGGCGACTGCACCAGCGAGGTGATGGTGAAGAGCAGGGTGTGGCCATCCGGGGCAGCGCGCATCACGGCCTCGGCGCCCAGCATGCCGCCGGCGCCGGGGCGGTTCTCGATCACGATGGGCTGGCCGAGCCGCGCCTGCATCCCCTCGGCGGCGAGGCGCGCCCAGACATCGGTGGCGCCGCCGGGCGGGAAGGGGACGACGAAGCGGATCGGCCGGTCGGGCGTCCAGCCCTGGGCGAGGGCGGGGCTGGCGGCGAGGGCGCCCAGCAGGGCGCGGCGTTGCGGCATGGCGGGGCTCCCCGGCGGGTGATGCACGCACGAGGTTAGGCATGCTTGGCCGTGCGCGAAAGCCTTTCCGCACTCACTCCGCGCGGGCGGAGACCAGGCGCATCAGCCGTTCAAGCCGCGGATCGGCCAGGCCCAGGGCAGCGAGTTGGCGCGCGGTGTTTTCCAGATATTCGCGGTTGGTGCCGGTCTTGCCGGCGCCGCGGGCGATGGTGGCGGCCGTGCTCTGCTCGCAGGGGCGGCAATAGGCGGGGTGGGCGCGGTCCGCGACATAGGTGATGCCGTGCACATCGCGGCCGGACGCCAGGCGCAGCTTCAGGAGGCGACGGTGATAGACATTCTCGCCATTCGGGTTCTCGCGGGATTCGAGGTAGTCGAGCACCTCGGGCGCAGCCACGCGCGCCACGCGGAAGGCGACGCCCCGGCAGGCGCCGCCGCGGTCCAGGCCGAGCACCAGGCCGGGCACTTCCGGCGTGCCGCGATAATGCCGGGACCAGAGGCAGAAGCGGCGGTGATAGCCGCGCAGCAGTGCGGGCTCATGCCCCAAATGCGGAAAGCCCGGCCGCCAGATCAGCGAACCATAGGCGAAGACATAAAGATGCCCATCGGCATCGAGCGGCAGACCCTGCACCCCGCGTGAACCTTTGCGAAACCGGAGCGGATGTTTAACCCTGCGCGCATGGCAAGAAAATGGTGGGCGCTTCTCCTTCTCGCGCCGATCCTGGCCGGTGGCGGCCTCTACTGGACCTGGCGGGAGGCGACCAGCCGCCTGGAGGTGGAGCTGGCCCGCTGGGCGGAGGCCCGGCGGGCGGGCGGCTGGCAGCTGACCCATGCCCCCCCGGTGCGCGGTGGCTTCCCCCTGGGGGCGATCCTTGAACTCGGCAGCGTCTCGCTGCGGGCGCCGAACGGCGTGGGCTGGCAATCCGAGCACGCGCACCTGGGCATCTTTGCGCAGGACACAAGCCAGCTGCGGCTGGAGCTCTCCGGGGCGCAGCGGCTGCTGCAGCCCCGCGGCGAGATACCCGTGCAGGGCGAGGGGCTGGTGGCGCGGCTGCGGCTGGATGGACAGGGCGGCACGCTGGAGGGGAACGCGCTGCGCTTCGGGCGGGAACTGCAGATGCAGAGCCTCGCGGTGAGTCTCTTCGGCACGGATTTCGATGTGCGGGCCGCAGGGCTGCTGGCCCAGGGCCTGCCGCGGCTGGACACGCTTCAGGTGACCGGCCGGCTGACCCAGCCGCCGGGTCCGAGCGTCGCCGCCTGGCGCGCCGGGGGCGGGGCGCTGAGCATCGGCCATGTGGAACTGCGGAGCGGCGAGGCGGTGGCCCAACTGCGCGCCACCATCACACTGGACGCGCAACTGCAGCCCGAGGGGCGCGGCACGCTGACGCTGGTGGGCGTGCAGGAGGGGATCAACGCCATGGTCGCGGCCGGGTTGGTGCCGCCCAGCACGGTGGGTGCGCTGCGGACGGTCCTGAGCCTGGCTGCGCGCGTACCGCCGGAGGGCGGGCCGGCGCGGGTGGAACTGCCGATGGAGCTGCGCAACCGGCGAATCACCATGGCGCGCATCCCGCTGGGGATGCTGCCGGTGATCGAGTGGCCGGGGGCTTCGCGCCGCTGACCGGGTTGTCCTGCAGCGAGGCCCGCCGCATGCTGCCGCCAACAAGATCTGTTGGAGGAATTGCATGGCGTCCGTCCCCATTGCCGGGTCGCGCTTTATCATCATTGGCGGCGGCAGCCTCGTGGGCTCGGCCACGGCGGGCGAGTTGCTCGACGCCGGCGCCGCCGAGGTTCGGCTTTTCGACAATTTCTCGATGGGCGCCGAAAGTGCCGTCGCGCATCTGAAGGATCATCCGCGCCTCAGGATCATCCGCGGCGATGTGATGCGCATGAGCGACCTGCTGGCCGCGCTGGAGGGCGTGGACGGTGCGCTGCTCCTGGCCGCCTATATGACGCTGAACATGGACCGTGATCCCTGGGGCGGCCTCGACGTGAACATCCGCGGCGTGCAGAACGCGCTGGAGGCGAGCGTCGCGCGGGGCGTGAAGAAGGTGGTCTTCGCCTCCTCCAACGCCGTCTATGGCTATGGCCCCGGCATCAAGGGCGACCTGGTGGAGGGCACGCCCTTCTACAGCGAGGGCGCGCCGCCGGCCGCCATCATCTATGGCGCGACCAAGATCATCGGCGAGCAGCTCTGCCGCACCTACACCGCCAAGCGCGGCCTGCC
>JAIYDS010000014.1 GCA_027487385.1 Acetobacteraceae bacterium
AGCGTGGACCGCGCCAGCGCCTCCCGCGATCTCAGCCAGAATGGCAGCCCCTGGGGCATCCCGGGCGAGCAGGTGGATGGCATGAACGTCATCACCGTGAACGAGGCGGCGCAGCGGGCGGTCGCCCACTGCCGCGCCGGCCTGGGGCCGTATCTGCTGGAGATGAAGACCTACCGCTATCGTGGCCACTCGATGAGCGACCCGGCGAAGTACCGCACGCGCGAGGAAGTGCAGAAGATGCGCGAGCAGCATGACTGCCTGGAGACCGCGCGCAGCATGCTGCTGGAGCAGGGCGTGACCGAGGCGGACCTCAAGAAGATTGATGACGAGGTGAAGGTGATCGTCCAGGACAGCGCCGATTTCGCGCAGGAATCGCCCGAACCGCCGGAGAGCGAACTCTGGACTGACATTCTGCTGGAGACGAAGTGATATGGGCGTCGAGATCCTGATGCCGGCGCTGAGCCCCACCATGACGGAGGGCAAGCGGGCCAAGGGGCGGAAGAAGGAAGGCGATGCGGTGAAGGCCGGCGACGTGATCGCCGAGATCGAGACCGACAAGGCCACGATGGACGTGCACGCCGTGGGTGAGGGCACCCTCCCCCGCATCCTCGTGCCCGAGGGCACGGAGAATGTGGCAGTGAACGCGCCCATTGCCGAGCTCGATGGTGGCGGCGGCAAGGCGGCACCCCAGCGCGAGGTGGCCGCACCCCTTCCGGCCGCCGAGGACCACGCCCCCATCGCGGCCAAGGCCGCCGAATCCCGCCCGACCGTGCCCGCCAGCGTCGCCACCAGCGCGACCGAGAAGGATTGGGGCGCGACCAAGTCCATCACCGTGCGCGAAGCGCTGCGCGACGCCATGGCCGCCGAGATGCGCCGCGACGCGGACGTCTTCCTGATCGGCGAGGAGGTCGGCCAGTACCAGGGCGCCTACAAGATCAGCCAGGGCCTGCTGGATGAGTTCGGCCCGAAGCGCGTGATGGACATGCCCATCACCGAGCACGGCTTCACCGGCATGGCGGTGGGTGCCGCCTTCACCGGCCTGAAGCCCATCGTCGAGTTCATGACCTTCAACTTCTCGATGCAGGCGATCGACCAGATCATCAACTCCGCCGCCAAGACGCTCTACATGTCGGGCGGGCAGCTGGGTTGCCCCATCGTGTTCCGCGGCGCCAATGGTGCCGCCAGCCGCGTGGCTGCCCAGCACAGCCAGTGCTATGCGAGCTGGTACGCGCATTGCCCGGGCCTGAAGGTGGTCGCGCCCTGGAGTGCCGCCGATGCCAAGGGCCTGCTGCGCGCCGCCATCCGCGACCCCAACCCGGTCATCTTCCTGGAGAATGAGATCCTCTACGGGCAGAGCTTCGAATGCCCGACCGATGAGGATTTCATCCTGCCCATCGGCAAGGCGAAGGTGGAGCGCGCGGGCACGGATGTGACGATCCTCGCCTTCTCCATCATGGTGGGCATGGCGATGCAGGCCGCTGACAAGCTGGCCGAGCAGGGCATCAGCGCCGAGGTGATCAACCTGCGCAGCCTCCGCCCGCTCGACATCGACACCATCGTGGCGAGCGTGAAGAAGACCAACCGCGTGGTGACGCTGGAGGAGGGCTGGCCCTTCGCCGGCATCGGCGCCGAATTGGCGATGCAGATCATCGAGCATTGCTTCGACGATCTGGATGCGCCGCCGGTCCGCGTGCATGGCCTCGACATCCCGATGCCCTATGCCGCGAACCTCGAGAAGCTGGCCCTGCCGCGCCTGGAACAGGTGGTGGAAGCCGCCCGTTCCGTGACCTATCGCTGACAGGGAGCGCGCAACATGGCGACCAACATTCTGATGCCCGCCCTCTCGCCGACGATGACGGAGGGCACCCTCGCCAAATGGCTGAAGGCCGAGGGCGATGTGATCAAGGCCGGCGACGTGATCGCCGAGATCGAGACCGACAAGGCGACCATGGAAGTGGAAGCCGTGGATGAGGGCGTGCTGGGCAAGATCCTGGTGCCCGCCGGCACCGAAGCGGTGAAGGTGAACGCCGTCATCGCGGTGCTGGTGGAACCGGGTGAGGCCGCGCCCACCGGTGCCGCGCCGGTGGCGCCCAGGCCCGCGGCCGCCGCCGCGCCGGCGCCGGTTGCAGCAGCGCCGGTTGCTGCCCCCCCCACCGCCCCGGTGGCCCATTCCGGTGAGCGTGCCATCGCCTCGCCGCTCGCCAAGCGCATGGCGGCCCAGGCGGGGCTGGACCTGGCGACCATCCAGGGCTCGGGCCCGCAGGGCCGCATCGTGAAGGCGGATATCGAGGCGGCGATGAACCGCCCGGCGCCGGCTGCCGCCGCTGCCCCGGTCGCCGCACCCGCGCCCGCGGCCGCGCCCGCGCCGCGCCCGGCGCCGGCGCCCGTGCCGGTCATCGGCGCCACCACCGCCGTGCCGAACAGCAGCATGCGCAAGGTGATCGCCCGCCGCCTTTCGGAGAGCAAAGCCACCATCCCGCATTTCTACGTGGCGATGGATATCGAGCTGGACGCGCTGCTGAAGCTGCGCGCCGATCTCAACGGGCAATCCCCCAAGGATGGCCCGGGTGCCTTCAAGCTCTCGGTGAATGACCTCATCATCAAGGCTTGCGGGGTCGCGCTGCGCCGGCATCCCGGCGTGAACGCCTCCTGGACGGAGGAGGCCATCCTGCAGGTCAACGATGTGGATATCAGCGTCGCCGTCGCCATCCCGGACGGGCTGATCACGCCCATCGTGAAGGGCGCGGACCGCAAGGGCCTGGCCACCATCAGCAATGAGATGAAGGACCTGGCGGCCCGCGCCAAGACCGGCAAGCTGAAGCCTGAGGAATTCCAGGGCGGCGGCTTCTCCATCTCCAATATGGGGATGTATGGCGTCAGCCACTTCGCCGCCATCATCAACCCGCCCCAGGCCGGCATCCTGGCCGTGGGCGCCGGCACGCAGCGCGCCGTGGTCAAGAATGGCGCGCTGGCCATCGCCACCGTGATGACCTGCCAGCTCAGCGTGGATCACCGCGTGATTGATGGCTCGCTGGCGGCGGAATTCATGGCGACGCTGAAGGGGCTGATCGAGAATCCCCTCTCGCTTATGCTTTGAGAGTTCTTCGTTATGGCTGTGCAGAAGATTGCAACTGATGTGGCTCTGAAGCCTATCGTTCTTCCGACTGCACACTCGGACGTGGAAGCCGTCGTCAGCGCTTTGGCAACGGCCTTATCCCTCCCTCGCGACGTCTTTGCTGAGGCTGAATCAATCGAGGTGGTTTGGGCAGGGTTGCCGCGACTATTGGCGAGGATCCCGTCGGACCGGCGAGGAGCTCCCTTAGCCCGGATGTGTGCGGCAGTAAAAATTGGTCTCTTTGACGCTGCGCTGAATTATGCATGGAACGAGACGGTCGCGTCACTGCGCCAGAAAGTTCGCGATTTTGGCCTCTCTACCGTCGCAAGCATTAAGGGAGCTGACTTTGAAGAAGTTCAGCTTTTGCAGCTCCAAGATAGCGAGTTGCTTCGCTTGTGTAATGGATTAGGTTTGATCTCGACTGAAGGATACACCTTCCTAGATCAGTGCAGGGCAATACGAAATGATTTTTCTGTCGCCCACCCGAGTGATGGATTAGTTGATGAGCATCAATTCAACTTCTTTTTGAGTAACTGTATCAAGTATGCAATCGCTAACCCCATTCAAATCGTTGGTATAGATATAAAAGGGCTTCTTGGAGCTGTTAATGGAGGCAGAATTTCTGGGCGTCATTTGACTGACCTTTGCGATATGATTTCGGCTGGAAACACTGGGCAGCGCGATACACTTGCATCGATGCTGCACGGCATATACTGCGATCCGGGAAAAGGTCAGGAGCCTCGGCTAAATAGTCTTGACTTGGCCGCGCGATTTTTTGGTGATCTGTCTGTCGTCGGTAGGGCTAAGATCGTTGAGCAACATAATAAGTATATGGTTGCGGGCGATCAGGCGCGGTTGCAGGCATCGATCGATTTTTTTCAGAAGGTTGGTCTAGTTCGTTTTCTTTCTGATGCCCAGCAGCAAGCTATGGTAAGCAGAGCTGTAGATCTACTTGTTTCGGCCCATGAGGGAATGAATAATTTTTATAATGAGCCGGCCTTTGCCGAGAGGCTGGCGGAAATCGTAAGGCAAACCGCAGTTCCTGAAGCAGTTCAGGAATTTTTTGTCCAGAAGTTATGCTATGTGGCAGTTGGGAATAGGTATGGTGTGTCGAATGCAGCTTGGCCATATTATATTTCAATGGTTCGAAATTTTACACCGAATGAAGTAAAATTTATGATTGATGTCTGTTACGCGTTTTCACCATTGAATTCGAAGCTGAAGAATTATGCTGAGTGCCGAAAGAGGCTAGCGGATCTTTTGCGTTTGATCGACCTTCGGTCTGTGCCAGCCTCTAGCAAAGACAATTTTGCCCAGTTGTGTTTGTTGGTCGGGTTTGTTCCGCCTTGAGCCGGCTGTCCGAAGAGCCGCCGGTAGGCGCCGCTTGGCGCGACGCCGCGCCCAGAGATGTGGACGAGGTGTTCCGCCTCGTCCGCGGCCTTGCTGAATACGAGAGGCACCTCGCGGAGTTCCACGCGACGGTGGAGGATTTCCGCGCCTGGCTGTTTGGGAAGCGCCCGGCGGCCCAGGCCATGCTGGCGGAGGTGGAGGGCCGCGCCGTCGGCGTCTGCGTCTGGTACCGCACCTTCGCGAGCTTCCTTGGCCGGCCCGCGATCTGGATCGAGGATGTCTTCATCGAGCCGGCGCATCGCCGGCAGGGTCTGGGCAGCGCGGTGTTCCGCCTGCTGGCCGCCCGCGCGGTGGAGGAAGGCTGCGCCGCGCTGGAGTGGAATGTGCTGGACTGGAACGCCCCCGCCATCGCCGCCTATCGCGCGATGGGGGCGGTGCCGCGGGAAGAATGGACGGATCAGCGGGTGAGCGGCCAGGCCCTCATCCGGCTTGCAGGAAAGGGCTGAGCATGGCCGAGAATTTCGACGTGGTGGTGGTGGGCGGCGGGCCCGGCGGTTATGTCGCCGCGATCCGTGCCTCGCAGCTGAAGATGAAGGTCGCGCTGGTGGAGCGCGAGAATCTGGGCGGCATCTGCCTCAACTGGGGCTGCATCCCGACCAAGGCGCTGCTGCGCGCCAGCGAGATCAACCACCTGCTGCACAGCCTGGATAGCTTCGGCTTTGTGGCGGATAATGTGCGCTTCGATTTCGCCAAGGTGATCAAGCGCTCGCGCGGGGTTGCGGCGCAGCTCTCGGGCGGCGTGAAGCACCTCTTGAAGAAGAACAAGGTCACGGTGTTTGACGGGCATGGCGCGCTGGCCGGCCCCGGCAAGGTCGCGGTCACCAGGGATGGCAAGCCGGTCGCCGAACTGGCCGCCAAGCACATCCTGCTCGCCACCGGCGCGCGCGCCCGCGTCATCCCGGGCATGGAGCCCGACGGCAAGCTCATCTGGTCCTATCGCGAGGCGATGACGCCGACGGCGCTGCCCAAGAAGCTGATCGTCGTCGGCTCGGGCGCCATCGGCAGCGAGTTCGCCAGCTTCTACCTGAACATGGGCGCCGAGGTGACGCTGGTCGAGGTGATGGACCGCATCCTGCCCGTCGAGGATGCCGAGATCAGCGCCTTCGTCCGCAAGGCCTTCGAAAAGCAGGGCATGAAGATCATCACCAATGCGCGCGTCCAGGGCGTGCGCAAGGGTGCGGATGACGTGACCGCCGTGATCGAGGCCGATGGCAAGGTGACGGAGCTGAAGGCGGACCGGCTGATCTCCGCCGTCGGCATTGTCGGCAACACGGAGAAGCTGGGCCTGGAAGGCACCAAGGTCGTGGTGGACCGCACCCATATCGTGACCGACGCCATGGGCCGCACGGGCGAGCCGGGCGTCTATGCCTTTGGCGACATCACCGGCGCCCCCTGGCTGGCGCACAAGGCGAGCCATGAGGGCATCATCTGCGTCGAGAACATCGCGGGGCTGCACCCGCATGCGATGGATGTGCTGAACATCCCCGGCTGCACCTATTGCCGCCCGCAGGTGGCCTCGGTCGGCCTCACCGAAGCCGCGGCCAAGGCCAAGGGGCATGAGGTGCGCGTCGGCCGCTTCCCCTTCATCGGCAATGGCAAGGCCATCGCGATGGGCGAGCCCGAGGGCTTCGTGAAGACCGTCTTCGACGCCAAGACGGGCGAGCTGCTGGGCGCCCATATGGTCGGGCCGGAAGTCACGGAGATGATCCAGGGCTATGGCATCGCCCGCACGCTGGAGACGACCGAGGCGGACCTGATGCACACCGTCTTTCCGCACCCGACCGTCTCCGAGGCGATGCATGAATCCGTCCTGGATGCTTACGGACGCGTGATTCACATTTAACGCCCTCAAACGCCGGGCGCGCGCTCCGCGCGCTTGGCTTCGCCGCGCGGCTGTTGCGCGGGCGGGGAGGGCGGTTGGGCGGCGGCGGCCGCTGTGCGGCCGCATTCTTGCGGGGCGGCGCGGCTCCCGGGGCTGTGATTGCGGCGCGGCGCGCTATATGGGGAGGCATCATGGCCCGTATCGAAATCAACCATAACCAGCCGCGCACTGGTGCCGCCCGCCACCCGGAAAAGGCCGCGCGCCCGGACAACCCCATCCAGCGCAAGCCGTCCTGGATCCGCGTGAAGGCGCCCACCCACCCGATCTACCACGAGACCCGCGCCCTGATGCGCGAGAACAAGCTCGTCACCGTCTGCGAGGAAGCGGCCTGCCCCAACATCGGCGAGTGCTGGTCCCAGCGCCACGCCACCATGATGATCATGGGCGAGACCTGCACCCGCGCCTGCGCCTTCTGCAATGTCGCCACCGGCATGCCCAATCCGCTGGACCATGACGAGCCGCGCCGCGTGGGCGAGGCGGTGGCGAAGCTCGGCCTGCGCCACGTCGTCATCACCAGCGTGGACCGCGATGACCTGGCCGATGGCGGGGCGGAACACTTCGCCCAGACCATCCGCGCCATTCGCGCCACGGCGCCCGAGACGACCATCGAGATCCTGACGCCGGATTTCCTGCGCAAGGCGGGCGCGCTGGAGGTGGTGGTCGCCGCCCGGCCGGATGTGTTCAACCACAATCTGGAAACCGTGCCGCGCCTCTATCCGACCATCCGCCCCGGGGCGCGCTACTACCACTCGCTGCGCCTGCTGGACCGCGTGAAGCAGCTGGACCCCACCATCTTCACCAAATCCGGCATCATGGTGGGCCTGGGCGAGGAGAAGATCGAGGTGCAGCAGGTGATGGATGACCTGCGCAGCGCGGAGGTGGATTTCCTCACCATCGGGCAATACCTCCAGCCCAGCGTGAAGCACGCCGCCGTGGCGCGCTTCGTCGAGCCCGGCGAGTTCGACGATTATGCGAGCCTGGCCCGCGCCAAGGGTTTCCTGCTCGTCTCCGCCACGCCGCTGACGCGCAGCTCCTATCACGCGGATCGCGATTTTGCCGATTTGCGCGCCGCGCGCGAAAAGAGCCTGGCCCGCTGATGCCGACCCATGCCGAAAAGCGCATCCTGCGCCAATCGCCGGAGCAGATCTTCCAGATCGTGGCCGATGTGCACCGCTACCCGGAATTCCTGCCCTGGTGCGCCGCCGCACGCGTGCTGAGCCGCGACGAGCAGAAGCTGGTGGCGGACCTCACCATCGGCTTCAAGATGTTCCGCGAAACCTTCCGCAGCGAAGTCACGCTGGAGCGGCCCGGGATGGTGCAGGTGAAATACCTGGACGGCCCCTTCCGCTACCTGAACAACACCTGGCGCCTCAGCCCCGTGCCGCAGGGCACGGAGGTGGATTTCTTCGTGGATTTCGAATTCCGCTCGCGCGTGTTGCAGGCCGTGATCGGGACCGTCTTCAACGAGGCGGTGCGGGTGATGGTCCGCGCCTTTGAGCGCCGGGCCATGGCGATGCATGGGCGGCTGCCGGCGGCGGCAGCAGGGGCGCCCGCCACCTCCCCATGACGGCGTTGCGAGAGGGCTTTGCCCTCTCGCGCTCACCCACCAAGAAACTCAGTTTCTTGGATCTTCGTTCTCAAGGCATGCGTTCAGGGGAGGTGCCGGCCACTGGTCTCCCGCCGGGCTGCTCCTGCCCTTGATCAGAAGTGGATCAGCCCGGGCGCGAAGAAGCCCAGCATCATCAGCCCGAACCCCACGGCACCCAGCGCGCCCGCCAGCCAGACCAGCAGCACGGCGCCGGTGATGATGGAGGCGGAAGCCACCACGATCGCCACCTGGAAGCCGGCGCTGGAATATTCGAACATGTGATACTTCTCCATGTTCCGGTCCCGGCGAGCTTCGGCCGCGCGGGCGCGGGCCATCAGCTCGCGCCGGCCTTCGCCGGTCTCGGGCTCGCTTTCCCAGCGGGCGGCGGTGTTGTTCCAGCGCTCGCGCTGCGCCGTGGTGGCGGTGGAATTCGCCTCGGTGCGGGTCAGTTCCGCGTGCTCGGCCGCGGTGCGCACCTGTGTCTGGCGGATGGTTCGCGCCTGGAAGAAGGACCAGAGGTTCGCGGCCTCGATATTGGCGTTCAGCGCCTCGGTCTGGGCGGATTTCGCGCCCACCTCGGCCAGCGCCAGGAAGAGGGCGAGGATCGCGATGATCAGCGCCACGCCCTTGTTCTCGGAGCCATGCGCCGCGCCATGTCCACCAGCCATGTCAAATCTCCTGCAATGACGGTCGGGGGGATGCCATGATTGCGGATCGCGCGCTACCTTGGCCCAATGGTCCAAGCCCCCACCCACGCCCCCACGACATCCTTCGCGCCGATGCGCCCGCCCGCCGGCGCGCCGCCCGTGCGCATCAACCTCTATTCCGACACGCAGACGCGCCCGACGCCCGCGATGAAGGAGGCCATGATGCGCGCCGAGATGGGCGATGAGCAGCATGGCGACGACCCGACGGTGCATGAGCTGTGCGACCGCATGGCGGCGCTCATGGGCAAGGAAGCCGCCATGTTCCTGCCCAGCGGGACCATGTGCAACGTGATCGCCATCCTCACCCATTGCGGCAAGGGCGATGAGGTGCTGGCCCATGAGACCAGCCATATCCTGCACAGCGAGGGCGGCACCCATGCCGCACTCACTGGCGTGCAGATCCTGCCGTTGAAGGGCGCGCGCGGCCTCTTCACCGCCGATGACGTGCGCGCCGCGATTCGCCCGCGCACCCGCTACGCCCCGCCGCAGAAGCTGCTGGAGGTCGAGCAGACGGCCAATATCGGCGGCGGCGTGGTCTGGCCGCTGGAACAGCTGAAGGCCGTCACCGCCGTGGCGCGGGAGCAGGGCTGGAACACCCATATGGATGGCGCCCGGCTGATGAATGCCTGCGTCGCCGCCCAGATCGCGCCGGCCGAGATGGTGGCGGATTTCGACAGCGTCTGGCTCGATTTCACCAAGGGCCTGGGTGCGCCGCTCGGCGCCGTGCTCTGCGGCTCCTCCGAGTTCATTGGCCAGGCCTGGCGCTGGAAGCAGCGCCTCGGCGGCTCGATGCGCCAGGCGGGCATGGTGGCGGCGGGCTGCATCTATTCGCTGGACCACCATGTCGAGCGCCTGGCCGAGGACCACGCGAATGCCAAGGCCCTGGCCCGCGGCCTTCGCCAGATCGAGGGCGTGGTGGTGGAGGAGCCCGACACCAACCTGGTCTTCTTCGACATCAAGGCGACCGGCGTCTCCGTCGAGGAATTGCAGAAGCGCCTGATGGCGCAGGGCATCATGGTCAGTGGGTTGGGTGGCCGGGTGCGCGCCTGCACCCATCTGGACGTGACCGCCGCCATGATCCCCGAGGCTGTGGCCGCGATCCGCGAGGCGCTGGCTGCCTGACCGCCAGGCCCGCGGCGCCCGCGCCGACCGCACGGGCCGCGCCGCCGAAGCCCTGGCGCGCGAAGCCCTGCGCGCCCAGGGCTGGGCGATTCTCGCCGAACGCGTCCGCACGCCCTCGGGCGAGCTGGATCTCGTCGCCGAAAAACACGGGCTTCTCGCCTTCATCGAGGTGAAATCCCGCCCCAGCCTGCGTGAGGCCGCCCAGGCCCTGGCGCCCCGCCAGCAGGCCCGGCTGATGGCCGCGGCCGAGGCCTGGATGGCGGTGAATCCGGGCCATGGGTCCGGGGGCGTGCGCTTCGATGTTCTGCTGGTCGCGGCGGATGGCACAATCAAGCGCGTGACCGATGCGCTGCGCCAGGAATGAACCGCCCCGCGCCGCTCTGTGACAGCTTGTTGCGCCCTGCGCTTCTTCGTTGACCCCGGGGCCGGGCGCCCCCAGATTGAGGTCATGAATCCGCGCCAAACCCTGGAATTTCCTGACGCGGCGCGTCTGATACCGGGCTGTGATCGCTTGGGCGCGGGGCAAAGAAAACAGGGCCTCCGGCGGCTGGGGCCGGGGCCCCAGGCCCCTTTGATTCATGGGGTCTGGGGCCTCTCGGCCCCAGCCGCCGGAGGCCCTTTTTCTGCTTCAAGGCTCTTCGTTCGATGAACATGCTCGACCGCCCCGTCGCCACGGAAGCGCCGCAGACGCCGGCCGCGCCGCCGCGCCGCCGCTGGCTCGGCCCTGCGTTGCTCGTGCTGGCCCTGGCCGGCGGGGGCTACGCCGCCATGACCTGGCGCCCCGCCACGCCGCCAGCCGCACCCGTGGCCACTGCCCCCGTGCCGGCACTGACCGTCGCCCTCGCCCCCGTCACCACCCGCCGCATGGGCAGCAGCGTGATCGGCGATGGCTCCGTCATCGCCTGGCAGGAGCTGGTGATCGGCGCCGAGATCGGCGGCTTGCGCATCATCGAGGCGCCGCTGGATGAGGGCATGGCCGTCCAGGCCGGCCAGGTGCTGGCGCGCCTGGATGACAGCGTCCTCGCCGCCCAGGCCGCCCAGGCCGAGGCCGCGATCAATGAGGCGGTGGCCTTCCTGGAACTCGCCCGCGCCGAACAGGCGCGCTCGGAGGATCTGGTCCGCACGCAAAGCGCCTCCCGCCAGATCCTGGACCAGCGCCAATCCGCGACCCGCCAGGCCGAGGCCCGGCTGGTCGTGCTGCGCGCCCGGCGGGATGAGGCGGTGGCGCGCCTGGCCCAGACCCGCATCCTGGCGCCGAGCGATGGCGTCATCTCCCGCGTCTCGGTCCGCCTCGGCGCGGTCAGCGCCGTGGGGCAGGAGATGTTCCGCGTGATCCGCGACGGCCGTCTGGAGCTGGAGGCCCGCGTGCCGGAGCTGGAGCTGGCCAGCGTCGCGCCCGGCCAGGGCGCCGTGATCCGCCATGGCGGGCGGGAGATCACGGGCGAGGTGCGGCTCATCATGCCCGTCGTCTCGCCCGAGACGCGGCTGGGCGCGGTGCGCATCGCCCTCCCGGCCGATTCCGGCCTGCGCCCCGGCATGTTCGCCCGCGCCGAAATCCAGGGCCCGGCGCGCGAGGTGGTGGTGGCCCCGGCCTCGGCCCTCGTCTTCCGCGAGGGCGCGCCCCAGGCCTTTGTCCTGCCCGAGGGGAGCGAGCGTGTGGAGATGCGCCGCCTCGTCGCCGGCGCGCGTCACGAGGGCATGGTGGAGATCATCGAGGGCCTGCGCCCCGGTGAGCGGGTGGTGACGGCCGGCGCCGGCTTCCTGGTGAATGGCGACCTGGTGCGGGTGGCCCCATGAGGGGGGCGCCATGACCATCGAGCCCCAGCACCGCAACATCTCAGGCTGGGCGATCCACAACCCGGTCGCCACCATCGTCATCTTCCTGTTGCTGACGGTGGCGGGGATTTTCGCCTACCCCTATCTGCGCATCAACAACTCGCCGGATATCGACCTGCCGGCCGTGGTCGTCTCCGTCGTGCAGCAAGGCGCGGCCCCTTCCGAGCTGGAAACCCAGGTGACGCGCCGCGTCGAGGATGCGGTGGCCGGCCTTGGCGATGTGAAGCGCATCTCCTCCACCGTGGTGGATGGCAGCTCCACCACCGTCATCGAATTCACCCTCGGCAAGAACATCGACCGCGCGACGAATGACGTGCGGGACAAGATCGCGCAGATCCGCAGCGACCTGCCGGCCGGCATTCGCGACCCGGTGATCACCCGCGTCGAAGCCACGGGCGGCGCCATCGTCACCTTCACCATCGCCTCGCCGCACAAGACCGTCTCCGAACTCAGCTGGTTCGTGGATGATGTGGTGGCGCGCTCCATGCTCTCCGTGCCGGGCGTCGCGCAGATCAACCGCGTGGGCGGGGTGGAGCGCGAAATCCGCGTGGCGGTGCGGCCCGAGCGGCTGGTGGCGCTGGGCATCACCGCCAACCAGGTGAGCGCCCAGCTGCGCGAGCAGAACGTGAACCTGGCCGGCGGCCGCGGCAATATCGGCGCGGGCGAGCAATCCATCCGCACCCTCGGCGCCGCCGTCACCGTGGCCGATCTGCGCGAGCGGCGGATCATCCTCAGCAATGGCCGCTTCGCCCGGCTGGGCGATATCGCCGATGTCGAGGACGCGACGGCCGAGGTGCGCACCGCGGCGCGGCTGGATGGCCGCCCCGTCGTCGCCTTTGAAATCCTGCGCACGCGCGACAGTTCCGAGCTGCGCGTGGCCGAGGGCGTGATGGCCCGCGCCCGGCAGATCAATGCCGAGCATCCGGAGGTGACCATCACCATGGTCACCACCACCGTCACCTTCGTGAAGGCCGGCTTCCATGCCGCGGTGGAGGCGCTGATCATCGGCGCGCTGCTGGCGATGTTCGTGGTCTATCTCTTCCTGCGCGACTGGCGGGCCACGATCATGGCCTCCATCGCCATGCCGCTCTCGCTGATCCCGACCTTCTTCGTGATGCAGATGCTGGGCTTCTCGCTCAACAACGTCACGCTGCTGGGCCTGACGCTGGTGGTGGGCGTGCTGGTGGATGACGCGATCGTGGAGATCGAGAACATCGTCCGCCACATCCGGCAGAACCCTGGGATCAGCGTCTATCGCGCCGCCCTCGACGCTTCCTCCGAGATCGGGCTGGCCGTGGTGGCGACGACGGCGGCGATCCTGGCGGTGTTTGTGCCCGTTGCCTTCATGCCGGGAATCCCCGGGCAGTTCTTCCGGCAATTCGGGCTGACGGTGGCGGCCGCGGTCGCCTTCTCGCTTGTCGTCGCACGGCTGCTGACGCCGTTGCTTGGCGCCTATTTCCTCAAGCCGCATCACGCGCCCGAGCCGCCGGATTCCTGGCTCGCCA